>JADCGK010000255.1 GCA_020249045.1 Azospirillum sp.
CGTTCCGCGCACCGCGCATGTGCGCGCGTCGGGTACGGCGCCGATCGTTTGCCTGAAGATCGAGAAGGACGATTTCATGGCCTTGGTGAACGAGTTCCCGTCGATGGGGGTGGAGATCATGCGCGAATTGGCGCGCCGCATCGTCAGGAGCAACGCGCAATTGCGCCAGGCGATGGCGGCCAAAAGCGCGTGAAGCGTGCCGAGTTTGCTCATCGCGGCGGCAGCGGACCCAGACGCAGGAACTGGGTTTCGCCCGATACGCCCTGCACCCCGTCGTTGTCCGTGACGGCGAACATGCGGCCCGCGCGGTCCACGGCGAAGCCTTCGAGTTTTTCGAGGATGGTGCCGCCGGTGCGCGCGAGATCGGGGACAACGTCGCGCAGCAACGTCTTCCGGAGAACGGGGATTTGCATCGACCCGGGTGCTGCGGGCGTCAAGCCCGCCACCGAGAAGCGATAGATGCGTTTGATCGCCGCCTCGCCCCATTGGTTGTTGCGTTCGATCACGGCGAATTCGTCGGGCCCGATCGCGGCGATCTCCGACAAGCCCATCCAACCGGCGGGCGTCTCGCCGAGCGGATAGTGCAGCACGCTCCACGCGTCGTCCGCGACGCGATAGCGCAAGATCTTCGCCAAGCCTTTCGGATCGTCCTTCCATTCGCGCTGGATGGCGATCCATGCGGTTTCGTCCGCGCCCTCGCCCACGACGGCGACGCCCTCGAAACCGAAGCGCAGCGCATGGCGCGCGATGGCCTCCGGCAGCCGGATTTCGCGCTCGATGGTGCCGGTCGCGGAAACCCGCAGCAGCAGGTCCGGCAGCGCCCCTTCCTGGCGCTCGGGATTTCCTTCCGAGACCAGCCAGAACCCGCCCCCCGCGCGCGCGGCGATCCCTTCGATGTCGAGATTGGCGGCCGGCCGGCCGTCGCGGGTGACGACGGTTTCGGCGATGATGCGCGCGGGCGTTTGGGTCGCGTCGATGGTCAAGATCTTCGCGTGCGCATAGAACGAATCGGTCACCGCGTGGAGAAGGCCGGGTTGCGCGCGGTCGGCGGTCAGTCCGGACAGCGCGCCCCAAGCGATCGGCATACCGTCCGCGCCGTTCGCGGACAGGATCGTCGGATAGGCGGCGACCGACGCACCGCGCCGGTAGATCGTCAAAGTCGAACGCAAGCCGGACTGCGGGTTGTCGACTTCGCTCGCCGCCACGAACAATCCGCGCGCGGGGATCGCCAGCAGACCTTCGGGCCCAACGCCGGTCGGCAATGTCTGCAGGAACGACGGCGCGCGACCCGGTCCTTCGTCGCGCCAGATCGTGACGATCGATGCGCGCTCGGACCCCACGAAAATCAAGCGCTCCCCGCCATAGGTCGCGATCTCGATGCCCTCGGGTTCGTTGCCGCGATTGCCCGAGCGGAGCTCGGGATAATGGCCGAGCGAGATCGACAGATGTTCGAGGAAGTTTCCCGAATCCCATTCGACCGCGCCGCTGCGGTTCCAGATCGTAAACCCGCGCGAGCCCGACCGCAGATCGCCCTCGTTGGCGGTCACGAAGCGGTTCGCGTCGAGCCATTTGACCGCGTCGGGCTCGCGAAACAGGTTCTCGACGCGCTGGACGGGCCGTATTGCGCCGTCGCGCGTCGCGTCGATTTTGTCCAGCGTGACCGTGCCGGCGGGGAAATGCGCCGTGACTCGGCCCGACGACAGATCGACGATAGCGATGTGATTGTTCTCCTGCAGCGTGACGACGGCTTCGTTGTTCGCGTTGATGTCGACGAACTCGGGTTCGGGATCTTCGGGCGCGAAGGCGGCGAGGCCCGTAAGATCGACCCGCCGAAGCCCCGCGCAATCCACACCCGCCTCATTGGGCGACAGGATCGCCAGGAACCCGCCCGGCGATTGCGGCATGCGCCCGTTGTCGTGACGCTCGTCGCGCTCGTTCTCTATCGCCACGGCCAAGAAGCGCCCATCGGGCGAAATCGCGATCGCGTCGGGCTGGCCGCCCAGATCGCAGCGCGCGATCTCGCGCCGCGAAGGGATGTCGACCACCGCGAGATAGCCCGAGGGCGTGCGCTTGTCGGGCGAGGTGTCGGCGACGGCGTAGGCGCGTGGTCCGCGCGCCGTCACCGAGGTGAGTTCCCCGGGCAGCGGCAGGAAGCCCGCCGGCCGTGGGTTCGCGGGATCGACGATGTCCACGAAGCCAAGTCCGTTCTGCTCGCCGTCGACATAAATCAACAGGTTGCCGTCGTTCGCCGCCGTCACGATTTCGGCGATCGCGCGTTTGGTGCGGTCGCGGTCGGCGGGCAGCATTTTGACCGCCTCGATGGTCGCAATGCGCTCGAAAAACGGCGGGACTTGCGCATTCGCGAAGGTGGAGACGCCCGCGAACAAAATGGCGGCGATGGCGAGGTTACGGCGCATGAACGGTCCCGTTGGTTGCGATTCCGGGACGCGACTATGGGTCGGCAACGGTGACAGTCTTGTGACGCTTCAGGTCCGCCGAAGATTATGCGCGGCCAATGCCGCGATGCCCGCGACCAGCCCCCAGAACGCCGCACCCACGCCGTAAAGCGTGACCCCCGAGGCCGTGACCGCGAGCGTCAGCACGGCCGGGAAGCGTTCGCTTTCCTCCTTGAGC
>JADCGK010000026.1 GCA_020249045.1 Azospirillum sp.
ATGCGCGCGTCGGTCCCGCCGCTTTTCCCTACGCGATCGCGGCGTGTTTGGCCGTGCTCGGGCTCGCGCTCACCTACCAGGGCTTGCGCGGCGGTTGGTCGGCCGACGACCCCGAACTCACGCTCCCCGTCGACGTGCGGGCGCTTTTGTGGCTGGGAGCCGGGCTCGCGATCAACGCGCTGGCCATCCAGGATCTCGGCTTCACGCTCGCCGCGGCGGGAATGTTCGTCTGCATTTCGCGGTGCTTCGGTTCCGAGCGGCCTTTGGTCGATTTCGGCGTCGGCTTCGCGCTGGCATCGGCCGCCTATCTCGGTTTTTCCAAAGCGCTGGGGATCAATATCGGCGCGGGCTTGCTTGAAAATCTGGTGTTTTGATGGAAACCCTCGCCGACCTCGCCGCCGGTTTTTCGGTCGCGCTTACCCCCACCAACCTGATGTTCGCACTGCTGGGCACGTTGCTCGGCACCGCGATCGGCGTGCTGCCGGGCTTGGGGCCTGCGCTGACCATCGCGTTGTTGCTGCCGATCACGTTCAAGGTCGATGCGACGGGCGCCTTCATCCTGTTCGCGGGCATCTACTACGGCGCCATGTACGGCGGTTCGACGACGTCGATCCTTCTCAACACGCCCGGGGAGAGCGCCACGATCATCACGTCCCTCGAAGGGCACAAGATGGCCAAGCGCGGGCGTGCCGGTGCCGCCCTCGCCACCTCCGCCATCGGGTCGTTCGTCGCGGGCACGATCGGCACGATCGGCATCACCTTCCTCGCCCCCGTCGTGGTCGAACTCGCCCTCAAATTCGGGCCGGCCGAGTATTTCTGCCTGATGGTCCTCGCCTTCGTGACCGTTTCGGCGGTGCTCGGCAATTCGGCCGTGCGCGGACTGACCAGCCTTTTCGTCGGCATCTGGCTCGGCTTCATCGGCATCGACATGCAGACGGGCCAGCCGCGATTCACGTTCGGTCTGCTGGAATTGCTCGACGGCATCAACGTGATCGTCGTCGCCGTCGGCCTGTTCGCGGTCGGCGAAACGCTGTGGCTCGCCTCGCGCCACGCCCACGGCAAGGACGAGTTGCTGCCGCTGTCCGGGTCGCTGTGGATGACCAGGGACGAATGGAAACGCAGTTGGAAGCCCTGGCTGCGGGGCACGGGGCTCGGCTTTTCGATCGGCGCGCTGCCAGCGGGCGGCGCCGAGATTCCGACCTTCCTGTCCTACTACATCGAACGCAAGCTCTCGAAGAACCCCGAGGAATTCGGCAAGGGTGCCATCGAAGGCGTCGCCGGTCCCGAAGCGGCGAACAATGCTTCGGCGGCGGGCGTGCTCGTGCCGATGTTGACGCTCGGCCTGCCGACGTCGGCCACCGCCGCCATCATGCTTTCGGCGTTCCAAAGCTACGGCATCAATCCCGGACCCCTTCTGTTCGAAACCCAAGCGACGCTGGTGTGGGGTCTTATCGCCTCGCTTTACATCGCCAACGTGATGCTGCTGGTGATGAACCTGCCGTTGGTGGCGCTGTGGGTGAAGATCCTCGCGATCCCCAAGCCGTGGCTTTACGCCGGCATCCTCGTTTTCGCCACGATCGGCACCTACGGAATCAGCCAAAGCGTCGTCGATCTTCTGCTGCTCTATGCGGTCGGTATCGCCGGTTACTTCATGCGGCGTTTCGATTTCCCCACCGCGCCGGTGATCATCGGGATGATCCTGGGCCCGCTTGCCGAGCAGGAACTGCGCCGCGCGCTGACGATCAGCCAAGGCGACATGACCGTGTTCCTGACGCGGCCGTTGTCGGCGACGCTGCTGGCGCTTGCGCTGCTGGCGTTGGTCGGTCCGCAGTTGTGGAAGCTTCTGGCTAAGCGGAGCTAGCCCGCTTCACCCGGAACCAGTGGACCGCGAGCCCGGCGGCGAGCAAAGCGCCGCCCGCAAGATCGGTGGTCGCGTCGGCCGCCAGCAACAGGCACCCGCCGACCGCGCACAGCGCCCGCTCAGGCCACGTCGCGTGGGCGAGCGCGTAGCCGGTGGCGCCCACGCAAAGGCCCACCAACGCCAGGCACGACGTCAACAGCGTCATTACGACGGCCCCCCATTCGGCGAAGCTCGCGGGGATCTTTGCCTCCGGCGTCAGCATCAGCAGGTACATGCCTTCCGGCGTCAGGCAGAACATGAACGGCACGACGAAAGCGGGTAGCGTGTACTTCCACGCCTGCATCATCGTGTGGAACGGCTGGCCGCCGGTGATCGCCGACGCCGCGAACGGCGCCAGAGCCGTGGGCGGCGAAACGTCCGCCAGCACGGCGTAATAGAACATGAACATATGCGCCGCCGGTTCGGGGATTCCGACCTTGGTCAGCGCCGGCACCAGCATCACGGCCGCGATGATGTAGCTCGCCGTCACCGGTACCGCGAGACCGAGCACCCACATCGCGATGGCGGCGAGCGTGATGACGATCAACCGGTCGCCGCCGCCGAACTGCACGATGATGCTCGAAATCGTCAGGCCCAGACCGGTGAGGTTGACCACGCCCACGATGATGCCCGCGCACGCGCACGTGGCGATGATGCCCAGCGTCGAGCGCGCGCCGTCGACCAGCGCCTCGATCATCCGGGTGGATTCGGGTGCCGCTTCGCGCCCCGCGCGCACCGCAGTCAGCGCTTGCCAGCCCGAAACGGCCACGGCGACAACCGCCCCCCAGAAGATGGAGGTGGAAAGGCGGCCGTCGAACAGCTCGTCCACGCCGACGGCATCGGGCAAGCCGCTCGAGCCGAACAGGTAGGCGAGGATCGCAACGCCAACGCCCGTGTAGAACGCCGGCAGCGTCACAAGCCGGCTTTCCGGCCGGATCATCGACAGGCCGAAGGCGATCACGACCGACCAATAGACGGCCATGAACGACGTGTAACCGAGCACGAGGAACACAGCGATCGCGGCCAACGACAGAAAGTGATAGCCGTGCGCCTTGGTCAGTTGCCACAGCGACTCCTCGGACGTGCGCACGGCGCGCACGCCCAGACGCCGCGCGTCGGCCTCGGTCATCAGCCAGCAGGAGACGTAGTAGAGGATCGTCGGGATGGTCGCGTAGAGCAGGATCATCAGGTAGTCGACGTCCAGATACTCCGCGATGATGAACGCGGCGGCGCCAAGCGTGGGGGGCGAAAGCGTCGCCCCGATGCCCGCTGCGGACAGCATGCCGCCCGCAACGTTGGGCGTGTAGCCGGCGCGCTTGAGCATCGGCCAGGCGAGCGAGGCGACCGTCACCGTCGTGGCGACACCCGATCCCGACACGGTGCCCAAAAGGAAGCCCGAGGCCACCACCGCGCGGCCCGGGGCCGAGGCTTTGGGATTCTTGCCGAACAGCGCGAACGCCCAATCGATGAAGAATTTCCCCGCCCCGCCCCGGTCGAGCACAGCGCCGTACACGGTGAAGAGAATGATGAATGTCGCCGCCACGTCCATCGGCGTGGAGAAGATGCCCTCCAGCGTCAGATAGTTCTGGCCGATGATCCGGTTGACGTTGAAGCCGCGATGGTCGAACGGCTCGGGCACGTAGGGGCCGAGATAGCAATAGATCAGGAAGACAACCGTGATCGCGGGCAGGATCCAGCCCACGGTGCGGCGCGTCGCCTCCAAAATCAGCAGGATAAGGCCGGCACCGAGGACGAGTTCGAGTGCGGTCGGCCGCGTCGGGCGGTTCTTGTAGATTTCGATGTTGTCGGCGAGGTACCACGCGGTCCAAACCGCCAGGGCGACCAGCAGCCAATCGAGGATCTGCGTGCGCACGAAAAACTTGCTGCGCGTCATCAACGGGTAGAGAAGGAAGCCGAGCGCGATCGCCACCAGCACATAAAACGCGAACGGGCTGCGCTCGACGATGCGCCCCTCGGAATAGAGGAAATACATACCGGCGGCGCCGATCGCGGCGACGCACCACTCCTCGATCGTGGCGTTGCGGGTGGCGCGCAGATCGCGCACCAACGGATAGAGCAAAAAGGTCAGCGCGAGCGACAGCGCGAGAAAGCTCGCCCGGTAGATGGTCGTGTTGATCGAGAATTGGGTCCAATAGAGGGCGTAGGCGGCCAGCGCGAAGGCGCCGATACCGGTCACCCAGCCGAGCCACCCGGTTGCGCGCCGCGCAGGCCCGCCTTCGCTGTCCGAAGACAGGCGTTCGAGTTCCTCCGCACTGAGTTCGATCTTGTCGTCGCGCGTCCCGGCCATCGACGGCCCCCTGTTTTATGCATTGTTGGGGCGGAGTTTAGGCGGGCCACACGCCCGTCCAAAACGAAAAAAGCCCGGCGGTCGCCCGCCGGGCCCATTTTCCGGGTCGAGAGAGGCCGCTTAGGACAGAACGCCCTTCGAGCGGTAGAACGCCTCGGCGGCCGGATGGAACGGCACGGCGCCGCGCACAGCGGCCGATTGCAGCGTCAACCGACGCGCCTCGGGATGGATCGCCTGCACGTCGGTCAGGTTGTTGAAGATGCCTTCCAGCATCATCGTGACCAGCGCGTTGGGCGCCTTGCCCGAGACGACCAGGACGTTGGCGACGCCCAGACCGCTGACCGCCTCGCCCTGGCCCGCATAGGCGTTGGCGGCGAGATTGAACGGACGATAGAGACCCGGCCAACGGCGTTCGAGCGACGCGAGCTCGGTCGCGGTCGGGATGAACCGGATCGCCGGTTGGCCGCCTTGGGCCAGATCGCGCACCGCCGCCGTCGGGATGCCGCCGATCCAGAAGAACGCGCCGATCTTGCCGTCCTTCAGCGCGCCCGCGCTTTCGGCCACGCCCAGATTGTCGCGCGTGATGTCGCGCATCGGGTTCAGACCGCCCGCTTCGACCACGCGATCGGCGATGGATTCGGTCGACGAACCGGCCGACCCCATCGAAATGCGCTTGCCGCGCATCGAGGCGATGTTCGTGATGCCGGAGCCCTGCGAGGCGACGACGTGCAGGAACGAATCGTACAGCATCGCGGCGATCTTGATGTCGAGCTTGCCGTCGTTGCGGTAGGCGCCCTCGCCCATCATCGCGTCGTAGGCGCTGTCCATCGTCGAGAAACCCAGTTCGGCCTCGCCCTGGTCGAGCAGCTTGCAATTGTCGACCGAGCCGCCGGTCACCTGGGCGGTCGCCTGGACGTTCTGCAGCTTCTCCGAGAAAATGCGTGCGAGCCCGCCGCCATAGGGGAAGAACACGCCGCCGGTGCCGCCGGTGGCGATGGTGATGCGCTGACGGCGGCCTTGGGCGATCGCCGGCATCGACAGCAGCGTAGCGGCGCCTGCACCGAGCGCCAGGGCTTTACGACGATTGAGGGTCATTGCGTGGGGGCTCCCTGTTTTATCGTTGCCGGGCTTCTGCCCGGCGGGTGGCGGATAGATAGGGGGCGGGCGTCGTCTTTTCCATGGGTTTTTGGTAAACCCGGGGCCTCGAACACCTGTTTCGGACGAAAACCATGAATTTGAGCGGCGAATACCGGCTTCCCCTGCCCCGCGCGGCCGTTTGGGACGGTTTGAACGACCCCGACGTGTTGAAGCGTTGCATCCCCGGCTGCGAGGAGTTGACGAAAAACGGCGAGACCGAGTTTGCGGCCAAAGTCGCGCTTAAAATCGGGCCAATGTCGGCCAAATTCGCCGGCAAGGTCACGCTGTCGGACATCGATCCGCCAAGGGGTTACAAAATTGCCGGCGAAGGCCAAGGCGGGGTCGCCGGCTTCGGCAAGGGGTCCGCGGTCGTTACCTTGGACGAGGACGGGCCGGACGCGACGATCCTGCGCTACACGGCCGATTCCCAGGTCGGCGGCAAAATGGCCCAGCTCGGCTCGCGGCTGATCGACGCGACTGCCCGCAAGCTCGCCGACGATTTCTTCGGCAAGTTCGCCGCCGCGATGGGCGAGCGCGTGGGACCGGCATCGGCGGAAACCGGCACACCGGCCGCACGCCCCGACGCCATTCTGGCCGCCGCAAGCCCGACCTCGGCCGGCCTGTCGCCGACTGTCTGGATTCCTGCGTTGATCGCCGCCGTCGCCGCGATCGTCTGGTTCGTGTCCCGATAATGTCCCGCGAGCGCGCTTGACGGCGCGACGCGCGGCGCGGGAAACTCGCGCTCAAGAAA
>JADCGK010000027.1 GCA_020249045.1 Azospirillum sp.
GCGTCCTCGCGATGCAACGGGGCGAGACGCTACGCTACCCGCGGGGCTTCGCGCCTCGCCCCGTTGCGCCAACCGAACCGATGGGTTCAAATGACGAACGGACTCTAGTTCCAAACGGGTGAGTTCACGGGCTCAGGCCACAGGCACTAAATCATTTTAGAATCAATGATATACGCCGCTTATTGGTCTAAATCCGAGTCTCAAACATTTTGATCGAGTCTCAAGGATTCCAGGAATCAACAGTGACAACGTTCACACGTCCAAATTCGCGACTTTGAGCGCGTTGTCGACGATGAAATCGCGGCGGGGTTCCACCACGTCGCCCATCAGCGTGGCGAACACGCCGTCGGCGTCGGCGCTGTCGTGCACCTTCACTTGCAGCAGGTGGCGCACCGACGGATCGAGCGTCGTCTGCCACAATTGCTCGGGATTCATTTCGCCCAGGCCCTTGTAGCGCTGGATCGTCAGCCCCTTTTTGCCCAGTTCGAGCACCGTATCGATAAGCTTGATGGGCCCGGAGACTTCGACGGTCGATTTGTCTTTGGTTTCCAGCTTGCAGCGCTTTTCGTAGAGGGCCTGCAGGTCCGAGGCCATCTCCACAAGGCGGCGCGCTTCGGCCGAATTGATCGTCACTTGATCGATGACGGCGCGGTCGGTTTCGCCGCGCAGCTTGCGCTCGAAGCGCAAGCCGCCGTCGTCGGCCGCACCGGTCCAGCCCCGATCGGTGTCCGCGGCGAGCACGTTCAGGCGCTGGGCGATGTACTTGGCCACCTGGTCGGCGGTCGTCCGGTCGGCGAGGATGTTCGGATCGAGGGCACCCACGATCGCCGCCTGTTCGACGACGTCGCGATAGCCCACGCGGCGCACCAAGGCTTGGATCATCGCCTTGGCCGCGCGCGCGCGTTCGACCGCGGCGCGCAAATCCTCGCCCGCGCGTTGGCTGCCGTCCTTGCCCACGGTCAACACGGCGCCGTCGATCCCCCCGGCGATGAGGTGATCCTCCATCGCGCGCTCGTCCTTCAGATAGACCTCCGACCCGCCCTTCTTGACCTTATAGAGCGGCGGTTGGGCGATGTAGACGTAGCCCGCCTCGATCAGCGGACGCATTTGCCGGTAGAAGAACGTCAGCAGCAGCGTGCGGATATGGCTGCCGTCCACGTCGGCGTCGGTCATGATGACGATCTTGTGGTAGCGCGCCTTGGCAACGTCGAATTCCTCGCTGCCGATGCCCGTGCCGATCGCCGTGACCAGCGTGCCGATCTCCGCCGAGGACAGCATCTTGTCCAGGCGCGCCCGCTCGACGTTCAGGATCTTGCCCTTGATCGGCAGGATGGCCTGGAAGGCGCGGTTGCGCCCTTGCTTGGCCGAGCCGCCCGCCGAATCGCCCTCGACGATGAAAATCTCCGACTTGGCCGGATCGCGTTCCTGGCAATCGGCGAGCTTGCCCGGCAGCGAGGCCATGTCGAGCGCGCCCTTGCGCCGCGTGAGATCCCGCGCCCGGCGCGCGGCCTCGCGCGCCGAAGCCGCCTCGACGATCTTCTGCACGATGCGCTTGGCCTCGGCCGGATGCTCCTCGAACCATTGCTGGAACTTGTCGGTGCAGATCGTCTCGACGACCGGGCGCACCTCCGAGGACACCAGCTTGTCCTTGGTCTGCGACGAGAATTTCGGATCGGGCACCTTGACCGAGAGCACGCAGGTCAACCCCTCGCGCGCATCGTCGCCGGTCAGCGCCACCTTGTCCTTCTTCCCGCCGGCCATGTCGCCGGCCATCTTGACGACGGTGCGCGTCAGTGCGGCGCGGAAGCCCGCCAGATGCGTGCCGCCGTCCTTTTGCGGGATGTTGTTGGTGAAGCACAGCATCGTCTCGTGATAGGCATCGGTCCATTCCATCGAGACCTCGACCGTGATGCCGTCCTTCTCGCCCTTGACCGAGATCGGCGCGTGCAGCGCCTGCTTGGACCGGTCGAGATATTTGACGAACGCCTCGATGCCGCCTTGGTAGTGGAGTTCGACGCGCTTGGGTTCGACATGCCGCTCGTCGGAGAGCACGAGCTTGACGCCCGAATTGAGGAAGGCGAGTTCGCGCAAGCGGTGTTCGAGCGTGTCGTAGTCGAACACGGTTTTCGTGAACGTGGCTTTGGAGGGCAGGAACGTCACCTCGGTGCCGCGTTCGTCCCCGGCGGGGCCGGTCTCGACGAGCGGAGCGACCGCTTCGCCGTGCCGGAACTCCATCGCGTAGGCCTTGCCGCCGCGCCAGATGCGCAAGCGCAGCACCTCGGACAGCGCGTTGACGACCGAAACGCCGACGCCGTGCAGACCGCCCGAAACCTTGTAGGAATTCTGGTCGAATTTTCCGCCGGCGTGCAGCTGGGTCATGATGACCTCGGCCGCGGACACGCCCTCTTCGGGGTGGATGTCGGTCGGGATCCCGCGGCCGTTGTCGCGCACGGTGACCGATCCGTCGCCGTTGAGCGTCACCGCGACCGCGTCGCACCAGCCCGCAAGGGCTTCGTCGATGGAGTTGTCGACGACCTCGTAGACCATGTGATGCAGGCCCGTGCCGTCGTCGGTGTCGCCGATATACATGCCCGGGCGCTTGCGCACGGCGTCGAGCCCGCGCAGCACCTTGATGGAGTCCGCGCCGTAGGCGGCGGTGGCGTCGTCGATGTTTTTGGGAACGGCGGTCATGTCTTCAGCCTCGGCTGGGTTCGCAAGCGCCGTCGCGGACGGCGTGCAGGAGGGCCCGCCCGCGCAGCGGCGCGAAGGCGGCGGGATCGGCGCCGGTCGCCCAATACTGGGCGCCCAGCGCGTCGAGTTCGTCGAAAAGCGCCGCCCGGCGGTTCGGGTCCAGATGGGCGCAAATCTCGTCCAGCAGCAGAACCGGCGGGCGCCCGCGCTCGGCGGCGATTTCGCGTGCGTAGGCGAGGACGAGGGAGATCAGCAGCGCCTTTTGCTCGCCGGTCGACAGCGCGCCCGCGGGCGCGTCCTTCGCGGCCCAGCGCGCGGCAAGGTCCGAGCGATGCGGCCCGAACCCGGTCGTGCCGCATTGCGCGTCGTCCGCGCGCCGCGCGGCCAGGATCTCCCGCGCGCGGTCCTCGGCGGCGAGCGCCGGCATTTCGGCCACCAGGGCTTCGATCTCGCCGCTCAACGCCAGATCGGGCGCGGGGAAGGGGCCGACATTGGCGCGGCAAGCGCGCGCCAGCCGCGCCACGGTCTGCGCGCGCGCGATCGCGATCGCGGTCCCGTGCCGGGCGAGCGAATCCTCGAGCGAGGCGAACCACGACGCATCGCCAGCACCTTCGGCGAGCAGCCGCGCGCGTTCGCGCAGCGAATGCTCGTAGGCCGCCACGCGGCCCGCGTGCTCGGGATCGAATCCGAACACCAGGCGGTCGAGAAAGCGCCGCCGCGCCCCCGGCCCCTCGGCGAACAGCCGATCCATCTCGGGGACCAGCCAGAAGATCGCGACGGCGGCGGCGAAATCCTGCTGCCCGCGCACGGGCTTGCCGTCGACGCGCAAAATCCGCTTGTCGCCGTCCCCGCGGCCGGTGCCCAGGCGCACTTCCTCGACGCCCGACGTCACCCTCGCCGCCACGGCCCAGGCCTGCGCGGCGCCGCGCCGCTCGGGCTCGGCCACGCGCGCGCGGCGCAAGCCCTTGCCCGGGGCAAGGAACGAAATCGCTTCGAGGATATTGGTCTTGCCCGCGCCGTTGGGGCCGACCAGCGCCACCGGATGCGCCCCCGGTTCCAGGCGCAACTCGGCGTAGGAGCGGAACTCGACCAAATCCAGACGCGCGATCGCCGCCCCGGCGGGTGTGGGGGCGGTCTCGGGCGTCGAATGGGCGAGGCGGACGCTCAAACCCCTCACACGCGCATCGGCATGAGGACGTAAAGCGCGCTTTGGTCGGCCGAGTCGGTCACCACGGTGGGCGAGGCGGCGTCGGCCATCCGGAACGTGGCGTTCTCGCCTTCGATCTGCTCGGCGATGTCGAGCAGATAGCGCGCGTTGAACCCGATCTCGATCGCCGAGCCCTGATAGGCGACCTCGATCTCCTCGTTCGCCGAACCGGCTTCGGCCGAGTTGGCCGACAGCGACAGCGTGCCCTTGGTCAGCGCCAGCTTCACCGCGCGCGATTTCTCGGTCGAGATCGTCGCCACGCGGTCGACGGCGGCGGCGAAATCGCGGCACGCCACCTCCATCGTCTTGTCGTTGCCCGAGGGGATGACGCGCTCGTAATCCGGGAACGCGCCGTCGATCAGCTTCGAGGTAAGGATCGCGTCGGCGAAGGCGAAGCGCACGCGCGTGTCGGAAAGCGAAACCTCGACCGCGCCTTGCTCCTCCTCGATCAGCTTGCGCACTTCCATGACCGTCTTGCGCGGCAGGATCACGCCGGGAATGTTTTCGGCACCGGCGGGCAGCGCCATTTCGATGCGCGCAAGGCGGTGGCCGTCGGTCGCCACGGCGCGCAGCACCTTGACGCCGGCCGAGGCCGTGGCGTGCAGATAGATGCCGTTGAGGTAGTAGCGCGTTTCCTCGGTCGAAATCGCGAACCGCGTTTTGTCGATCAGCTGGCGCAGCGCATCCGCGCCCAATTCGAATTTGTGCGGCAATTCGCCCGCGGCCATCTTCGGGAAGTCGTCGGCCGGCAACGCGGCCAGTGCGAAGGTCGACCGGCCCGCGCGCAAAGCGACCTGCCCTTTGCCCGAATCCCATTCCAGGCCTACTTGGCTGCCTTCGGGCAGTTTGCGCACGATCTCGTAAAGCGTGTGCGCCTGCACCGTCGTGGATCCGGCCTTGGCGACCTCCGCCGGCACGGTCTCCACGAACGCGACGTCCATGTCGGTCGCCGTCAGGGCCAGTTTCCCGCCCTCCGATTTCGACGCGCTGGCGTCGAGCAGGACGTTCGACAGGATGGGGATCGTATTGCGCCGTTCGACGACGCTTTGGATGTGTCCCAGGGCCTTGAGCAGGGCCGCGCGCTCGATGGTGATTTTCATTTCTGCGCCGCAATGAGAGGGGGTTTCGCGACTCGGAATCGAGTGGCGTCGAGTATAGCAAACGAGCGCGGAATCGAAAGGTCCGTGCGCGTCCGAAAACGTCGGAAAAATCGTCTTATTTCAGCGCTTTGCGTGCCGTCTCGGCGAGGACCAAGCGGATCGCGGCAAGCTGCAGGCGCAAGCCCATCGAAGCCCGCGCGCGCGCATCCGTATCCGGGTCTTTCTTCAAAGCCGCCGCAACCATTTCGGGCGTCGGGGGCAGATGCACGAACCCGCACGGCGCCCGGCCGGCTCGACCGAGCAGCCCGTAAAGCGCCGCATTGCACAGGAAGCGGCCCGGATCGTCCGACAAACGCGCGGGGATTCCGGCCCCCAGTAGCGCCTTGCGGATCGCCTGCAGCGGCAGCGTCGCCGCACGGCGGGCGGGGCCGTCTTTTTCGATCCGGCCGCTGCGCTTGCGGCCGTCGTTGTCCGGGATGCGGAATTTGAGCTCGTTGTATCCGGTGGTTTCCAGGCGGATCGTCGCCTCGTCGTCCGCAAGGCCCAGCGCGACGATCGCGACCGGTTTGGTTTCGGCGAGCAGCGTTTCGAGCGCGGCGTCGAGCTTGGCGATCGAAACCGGAAAAACGCGGCCGACGACGCGCGCCGGGCCGACCCATTCGCCGTCGAGGCGCAGGGCGAGCTTCTCGCTCGGATTGGCCTTGTGACCGCCGAAAACCTCGAACCCGGTCAGCAGAATGCGCGGCGCGCGGGCCACGGCGCGCTTACGCCTCGAGCATGCGGCGCAGGAGTTCGATATCCTCGCTGAAGGCCGCGTCGGCCCCGCGCAGTTCCTCGATCTTGCGCACGGCGTGCATGACCGTGGTGTGGTCGCGGCCGCCGAACTTGCGGCCGATCTCGGGCAGCGAACGACTGGTCAATTGCTTGGCGAGATACATCGCCACCTGCCGCGGGCGGGCGACGGCGCGCGCGCGCCGGGGCGAATGCATGTCGGCGAGGCGGATCGCGAAATGCTCGGCGACCTTCTTTTGGATCTCCTCGATCGTCACCCGGCGGTCGGAAGCGCGCAGGATGTCGTGCAGCACCTCTTGCGCGCCTTCCAGGCTGATGGCCCGGCCCACCAGCGTCGCGTGCGCGACGATCCTGTTCAACGCGCCCTCGAGTTCGCGCACGTTCGCGACGATCTTGTGGGCGAGGAATTCGAGCACCTTGGGCGGGACGGCCGCGCCGAGTTTCTCGGCCTTCGTCTCCAGAATGCCCAAGCGCAATTCGTAGGTCGTCGGGTGGATGTCCGCGACCAGCCCCCAGCCGAGGCGCGAACGCACCCGGTCTTCGAGACCCTCCAGATCGGCCGGGCTTTTGTCCGCCGACAGGACGATCTGCTTGTTCTGATCCACCAGCGCGTTGAAGGTGTGGAAGAACTCCTCCTGCGTGGCGTCTTTGCCGGAGATGAACTGGACGTCGTCCACCAGCAACACGTCGACCGAGCGGAACTGCTCCTTGAAAGACATCGTGTCCTTGAAGCGCATCGCGCGGATGAACTGGTACATGAACTTTTCGGCCGACAGATACACGACCCGCCGCGCCGGATGGCGCTTGCGGATGTGCCAGGCGATGGCGTGCATCAGGTGCGTTTTGCCGAGGCCCACGCCGCCGTAAAGGAACAGCGGATTGAAGGGCACCTTCGATTCCTCGGCCACGCGCTTGGCCGCGGCGGCCGCGAATTCGTTGGATTTGCCGGTCACGAAGCTCTGAAAGGTGAAACGCGGATCCAACGGCGCGCCGAAATCCTCGGTCTCGTCCTGGCCCGCGCGCGCGAGGGCCGGGGCCGCAAGGCCGGTCGGCGCCGGGCGCGGGATCGCCCCGTTGGCCGCCCGGGCGCCACCCAAACCGGCGGCGCCAAAACCGGTGGCGGCCGAACCATTGGTCGTCGAACCGCTGGCCGCGACGACCGAGGACGGCGCCACGGCCGACTGCACCACCACGTCGATCAGGCGGATGGCCTTGTTCTCCGCGCGCCACAACGTCTTGATCCGGTCGGCGTAATGCTGGCGCACCCAATCCTGCATGAAGCGGGTGGGGACCGCGATTTTGATGACGCCGTCGTCCTGGCCGACGAGCGTCAACGGCTTCAGCCACGACCGGTAGGCCGCTTCGCCGAATTCGACCTTGAGCCGGGCGCGCACGCGCACCCATTGGGCTTCGAGGCTGGGGCCCATATCGGAGGGACGCATTGCTCTACTCACTCCTGCGTCCAGGGAAGGCCGTCGGCCTTCCAACCGCCGCTTCGGCCGCGATGGCCGTCGGCATCCTTGTCGCCCTCGAACCCGCCCGCGAGATTATAGGCGCGCGCGTAGCCGAGGCTGGTCATGGCGATCGCGGCCGAACGGCTGCGCCCGCCCGACCGGCAGATGAAGACGACAGGTGCCGCCTTCGGCACCGCCGCCAGCACGGCGGCGGCGAATTCCCCGTTGGGGATCATCTGCGCGCGCCCGTCCGGCGCGGTCGCGTAATTCTGCCACGCCACGAACAAGGGCGCCTTGGCCAAACGGGTGAGGGACGGCACGCCCACGAACGTCCATTCCGCGCGGCTGCGCACGTCGACGAGGACGGCGTCCTTTTCGTTCTCCAGCAATTGCCACGCGGCGCGCGGGGAGAGATCGCCCGCATATCCGGCGCCCGTCATGGTCTCGTCTTTCGCCGCTTCGCCCATCGCCCGCCAACTTCCCTACCGACCGCCCGTGTTTCGACGCCCGCCCCGGATGCGCCCGGCGAACCGCCCGGCGTCCTCCGGCTTTCCTTCCGCGCGGATCGCGATCAGCTCTTCGCCGATCGTCGCGCGGAGCGGCCGCCGCCTCCGCCCGGCCATCGCGGCGGAGCGAAAAGCGCCAAGCGCGGATTGTCGAGATACGTGGCCCGCCGTCCGAACGAAACGGGCCCGAAGGAAATCGGCCCGGACGAAATCGGGGCGTGGAAAACACCGGTCTCGGAAGTCACCGTCGTTGTCCCCTGCATCAGCGTCTGTGTTGTTCCAGACTTTCCTCGCGCCGCCCCGTCCTTCATGTCCGGCTTCGCGTCTTCCGACGCGCCGCCGGCCGGGCGGGTGCGGTTGCTCGTCGCGGTTTCCCGCGTCGTCTCGATCACTCGCCAATCCGAGGGCCGACGCCGCATCTTCGTCTCCACGTTCGTCCGTTCGCCCGCTTCGGGCACCGAACGGATTTCGCCGTCCCACATCCTTCGCACCGCGCGCCGGATGTTTCCGGCTTTCTCGTCGCGAGGACGCATCGACTAAATCACGACGCGCGCCGACTCGCAACTGGAGTCGTGCGCGTTCGTCGCGCGCGTTTTGAATCGCGCGGCGCGTTGCGCGATTGCATCGTCGTCCGCGCCGCGCGCACGCAAAAAAATTCTAAAGACGCATCGGGCCGACGGCGATTCAATGACTTGCGCGCCAGCGTCGAACCCGCGCGCGAACTGCGCAACGCGTGCGGAACGCGTGCGGCGAAAAATGCAAGGCTCCATTCGCGCGTTCGAGAAAAATTCCACGCGCGAACATCCCGTCCGTCGCAGCTCGAATTTTTTGTTACGCGGACCGACCGTGCGGACAAACGAAAGCGCGCGCCGAAAGGCGCGCGCGAGTTCGCTTCGAACGGAAACCGGAGTTTAGGCGCCGAGCTTCTTGATGCGCGCGGA
>JADCGK010000028.1 GCA_020249045.1 Azospirillum sp.
GCACGATGCCTGCTGCACCCGCCTCGGCGAGCGCGCGGACTTGACGCTCCTCAATCGCTGGATCGTCTTCGGTGATTGCCAAGAGCAGTTGATATCCTTCTTGGCCACAGCGTTGCGCGATTCCTTTGGCAAGCGCGCCGTAGAATTCGTTCTGAATATCAGGCACGGCGAGGCCGATTAGATTCGTATGGCCCCGCCGCATCGCGCGCGCGGCCGAATGTGCGACGTAGCCGAGTTTGCCGGCGGCGACGCGGACGCGCGCTTTGGTGATCTCGCCGATTTGCGGATGGTCGGCGAGGGCGCGGCCAACGGTCGAGATTGACACGCCGAGCGCGAGGGCGACGTCTTTCAGACGAGTAGTAGAGTGCTTCATGCGTACGCAAACGTTTGCGCAAATTAAAGTCAAATGTAAAGGGCGATCTGTGGAGTGAATTTCATTTGACTGCAAACGTTCGCGGGATACATCCTGATTTTCGTGAGCCGGGAAAATCCGGCCGACATGGGGGAGGAATCGGATGCGCAAGAAGTCAGTCTCGCGCCGGGCATTCATGGCCGGCGGTCTCGCGGCCGGCGCCGCGTTGTCGGCGCCGCCGGTGCACGCGCAGCAAAAAATTGTATGCCGGATCGGGCACTCGGAAGCGATCGGGTCGCCTTTGACCCAGGCCTTCGAGACCTGGGCGAAAGTCCTCAACGAGCGCAGCAGCGGACGTATCGACGCGCAGCACTTTCCGGCGAGCCAGCTTGGCAGCTACTCCCAGATGATCGAGCAAAATCGGCTCGGCACTATCCAGATCACGACCGGTGGACCGGACACCGAAGAGTCTGTGGCGCCCGAGATCGCCGCGACCGGCGGAGCGCCCGGATTCATCTTCCGCGATGAGGCGCATGTCGATCGCGTGCTGCAAGGCGACATCGGACGCGAGGTTTCGCGCATCGCGCGCCAGCGGACGGGCGTCGAATTCGTCGACTACGGCGAGGTCGGGTTCCGGCATATCTTATCCAAACGCCCGGTAACCAGCCTCGCTGAGCTGCGCGGGCTGAAGATCCGCGTTCCCGAACTCAAAGTGTGGGTCGATTTCTGGCGCCTGCTCGGCGCCAATCCCACGCCTTTGGCCTATGCCGAGCAGTACAGCGCGCTTTCGTCCGGTCTGATCGACGCGCTCGAAGCCGACGTGTTTTCGATCAAGGGCTTCAAATGGGGCGAGCAGGCCAAGAACCTCACCTTGACTAACCATTGGTTCCTGCCCAAGGCGACACGGGTCAACGCGCGCTGGCTCGACTCTTTGCCCGCGGAACTGCAAGCGCTGGTCCGCGATAGCGCCAAGACGATCTTCGCCGAGCAGCGCCGTGTCAACCGAGCGAACACCGCAGCCACTCTGGAGGAGTTGCGCGCTTCGGGCATTACGGTCCGGACCTTGACCGACGCGCCGGCGTGGTTCCGTGCCACCGAGCCTTTGTTCGCCGAGTTCGGCAACAAGAGTCCGGCGACTCGCGCGATGATTGACCGCATCCGCGGCTTGACCGCCTGAACGGAACCGGCGGCGGCCCGGCCTCGCACCGGGCCGCCCCGACCCACGCGGTTCCAACGCTATGGAAAAGCCCGTTTCGGCGCGCGCCAGCGCCGCCCTGGATCGCACCATCGAGACGCTCTGTGGCGCCTTGCTCGTCGGGACGGTCCTTGTCGCGCTGCTGCAGGTTTTTTGCCGCTACGTCCTCAACAGCGCACTGAGTTGGCCGGAGGAACTCGGGCGCTTCGGCTTGGTGTGGTTCGTCTTCCTGGGGACCGCGCTGCTGACGCGCCGCAACCGGCATATCGTGATCGAGATGGTGCCGCGGGCGCTCTCGCCCGCGGGGCGGCTCGTCCATGCTTGGATCGCGCGCGCTGTCTCGGCGTGTTGTGCGGTATTTCTATTCTTCTGCGGTACCGATCTGGTCGATAGCGCGAGCTTCATATCACCCGCTTTGGAGATACCGCTGAAGTTCGTTTACCTAGCGATTCCCGCGGGTGCGGCGTTCGCTTTCTTGTTCGTGGTGCTGGAGCCCGTGGAGGGACACTCGTCGCGCTGGTCGGGGCCCACGAGCGCACTCGCCGGCCTCGCCGTCTACTTCGCGCTGGAATCCGCCTTCGGACACGGCTTCGTGGCGTCGTTCGGAGTCGTCGCACCGCTGATCGTAGTCGCCATCGGCCTGATGCTGCTGGGTATTCCGATTTTCGACTCCCTTGTTTTCGGAACCTTCGTGGCCTTCATGCCGCAAGGGTCGATCGCGTTGCTGCCGGTTCCCCTCGGGCTCGCGAACTCGTTGGATTATCTTCTGCTTGCGATTCCGTTCTTCATGCTTGCCGGCGGTATGATGAACGCGAGCGGCATCACCGAACGCTTGATCGCGCTGGCATTCACGTTGGTCGGCCATTTCCGGGGCGGTCTCGCGCACGTGAACGTGCTGACCAATACGCTCATGGGCGGCGTTTCCGGCTCGTCCACGGCCGACGCCGCGGCGCTTGCCAAGACCCTCGTGCCCGCGATGGCCAGCCGCGGTTACCCTAAGCCCTTCGGGGTCGCGCTCACCGCTTCCGGGTCGATCCTCGCCAATATGATCCCGCCCAGCCTGGGCCTCATCATCTATGGGGCGATGGCGAGCGTTTCCGTCGGTGCGCTTTTCACGGCCACGGTGATACCGGGCCTGCTGATGGCATTGACCCTTTCGATGGTCGTACATATCGAGTGTTTGCGGCGCGGTATCGGCGAGAGCGGCGCGCGCACCATCGCCTCGGAGAGGTTCACGGCTTTGCGTGCGGCGCTGCCCGCTTTGGTGTTGCCGCTGGTGATCGTCGGCGGCATCCGCTATGGCGTGTTCTCCGCGACGGAAGCGGGCGCGGTCGCGGTCGCCTATTCGGTGTTCGTCGGGTTGGCGATCTACCGTGCGACCAACGGCGCCTCGCTGCTCGCGGCGCTGCGCGAGTCGGTCGTTGAGACCACGACGGTGCTGGCGGTGATCGCGGCCTCGGCCCCCTTCGCGCACGCTCTGATCCTCGAACAAGTGCCGCAGAAGATGACGGCTCTGCTCGGCACGTTGACGGCAAGCTGGGTTCTGCTGCTGCTGGCGATTAACGTGTTCCTGCTGTTCGTCGGATTGGCGATGGAAATGATCGCTTCGATGGTGATTCTGATCCCGCTGCTGGTACCGCTCCTCAAAGCGGCGGGCGTCGATCTTGTGCATTTCGGCGTGATCATGGTCGCCAATCTGTGCACCGCCGCGTTGCCACCGCCCTTGGCCGTGCTCGTCTTCACGGCGGCGCAAGTGACCGGCACGCCGATCCACTTGGCCTATCGCGCGTGCTGGCCGTTCATGATCGGATTGTTGATCTGGCTGATGGTGATCTCTTTCGTGCCGGTTCTGAGCCTGGGCCCGGTGGCGTTGTTCGGGAAGTAGGGGCGGGGATAGTGGGACGGTTTTCGCTCGATATCGACGATCTTGCGTTGCCGCCGGGAGCCATCGCGCGGACCGAACGGTGGATCCTGCGTCATGACGGCAAGCCGCTGTTCGGCCTCACGCAAGGACGCATGCGTCCTTACGTGTATCCGCTTTTCACGCCGGCGGGATACACGGTCACTTCCGAGAGCCCGGCGGACCACCCGCACCACAACTCCCTATGGATCGCGGCCGACCACGTCCACGCGCTGGTTCCGACGAAGCCCGGCCATCACGAGGCCTACACCTACAACTTCTATGTCGACGAGACGTTTCAGGGCCGCGCGGCGGGAACCCAAATCGCGGCGCCGCCAACATTGAGCGAGATGTCCGACGGGTCCGCAATTCTCGTTCAGAACGTCGAGTGGCGGGGCCCGGTCGAATGGGGCGCGGCGCAGGGCCGGACGATCGTGCGGGAAACGCGGACGGTCGTCGTGACGTGCAGATCAGGCGCGCTGGTACTCGACGTCCAGTCGGTTCTGACGTCAGCGCAATGGCCCCTCGAACTGGGGCCGACGCGGCACGCTTATTTCAATTTCCGCGTCGCGGACTCGATGGTTGTGTCGCTGGGCGGGCGCTTGCGCGACGATCGCGGGCGCGTCGGCGGCGCTTCGATCGGGGACGTCGGAGCCCGTTGGGTCGCGTTCGACGGTCCGATCGGCGGCGGCGCGCGCGCCGGGCTCGTGGCCATTCCCGATCCGGCCGAGGCCGACCGGACGTCGTGGTTCGTGGCCGATTGGGGCGTGGTCAGCGTCGGCTCCTTCCGTCTGGAGGCCCGGCGCATAGCGCCTGATGCGCCGCTTCGTACGCGCCTTCGCTACGTCGTGCATGACGGCGAAGCGGCCGACGCGGCCATCGCCGCCTGGGCCTCCGGGTTCCCGGCGCAATGAAAGCGGTGTTGCCCTACGATGCTTCGCCGGGCGTGCGTCGGCTGATCGCCGGCCTCGATCCTTCGATCGTTCGCGCGGTCGTTCTGGCGGAAGCGGATTCCGAATCCCTGCGCCGCGAACTCGCGGACGCCGAA
>JADCGK010000029.1 GCA_020249045.1 Azospirillum sp.
CGCGCAATTCGTCCGCGAGCGCTTCGAGCCCCGCGGCGTTGCGCCGCGTGGCGAGCAGGAAGCCGGTCGCCGGACCCGCAAGACGCCGCGCTGCGGCGGCGCCGATGCCGCTGCCCGCGCCGGTGATCAGAAAGACGCGCATCGCGACGGAATCTGCGATAAATCCGTGCGCGAAGCGAGGAGAAGTCGATGGCGATTTTGCTGACCGGGGGAAGCGGGTTCGTCGGGCTGAACGTGGCCGAAGCGTTGTTGACGCGCGGGGCGACGGTCGTGTTGCATGCGCTCGACGCCCCGCCGCCTGCCGCCCTTGCCGAGTTTGCGAAATTGCCCGGCCGCTTGATCGTCCTGCAAGGCGACGCGCGCGATACGGCCGCCTTGGTGGGTCACGCCGCCACGCACGGCGTGGATCGAGTAGTTTACGGTGCCGCGATCACGGCCGGCCCCAAGCGCGAGCGCGAAGCTGCCGCGCGCATCTTGGAGACGAACGCGCTCGCCGCCGTCGCCCTCCACCAGGCGCTGGCGGACCGGCTCGCGCGCTTCGTGTTTCTGTCGTCGGTCGCGGTTTATGGCGAGGCCGGCTATGGCCGTCCGGAAACGGACGAAAGCGTCGAGCCGGTGCCGGACTCGCTCTACGCGATCTCCAAACACACGGTCGAGCGCAGTTTGCGCCGGCTGCGCGATCCCGCGCGGGGTGCCGCCACCTGCTTGCGCTTGGGACCGGTCTACGGGCCCTGGGAACGCGACACCGGCTTGCGCGACACGCTTTCCCCGCCCTTCGCCGTGATGGGCCACGCGCGCGCCGGGCGGCCGTGTGTATTGCCGCGGCCGGGCTTGCGCGATTGGGTCTACGCCCGCGATGTGGGCGAGGGGATCGCGGCGGCGTGTCTGCACGACGGCGCGCTCGCACCGGTCTACAACCTGTCGGGCGGCGCGGCGTTCACGCTGGAAACGCTGGCCGGCGAGATCGCCAAGCGCCATCCGGGTTTCGCCGCGCGCGTTGGAACACCCGCCACCGTCGATCTTTACGCCCCCGCCGACCGCGCGCCGCTGGCGATCGGGCGCATCGGGGCGGATATCGGGTGGCGGCCGCGCTTCACGCCCGCGTCCGCCGTCGCCGATTGGCTGGATTGGCTCGCGCGGTTTCCGGCGTTCGCGCCACGCTGAGCGTCAGGCGAACTTCGCCTTGCCCGCGTTGCGCAAGGCGAGATTCATCGACGAACGCATCGCCCCTTCGTCCGCCGGCGCGCACCAGACGCGGACGTTGAGCGAAACGCTGTCGGCCGTGTACTTCGCCACGACGACCTCGGGCGCTTGATCCTTGATCGCGCGCGGATCGCCCTCGGCGATCTTCAGGATGCGGGCGCATGCGGCTTCGACGTCCACGCCGTCGGGCACGCTGACCTCGAAATCGAGACGCTTGGCCTTGTAGGTCGAATAATTCACGACCTTGTCGCCCCAGATCTTGCCGTTGGGCACCAGCACGCGCACGTTTTCGTCGGTGCGCAAATCGGTCACGAAAAGATCGATCGCCTCCACCTTGCCCGAGACGCCCGCCGCATCGATCCGGTCGCCGACGCGATAGGGCCGGAACAGCAGCAGCATCACGCCCGCCGCCAAATTCGCGAGCGTGCCTTGCAACGCCAAGCCGATGGCCAAGCCCGCCGCGCCGAAGACGGCGATCAAGCTTGCCGTCTGCACGCCGAATTGCGAGAGCACCGCAAGGCCGACGACCGTCAGGATGAGATAGCGCGCGAGGCTGGCCAGGAACCGGGCGAGCGTCAGTTCGACTCCGCCGACGCGGCCCAGCGCCGTCTCGATCATGCGCTGGGCTATCCCCGCCGCCCAAGAACCGACGATCAGAATGACGATTCCAAAGACGAAAGGCGGTCCGTATTGCAGGACGACGTCTTTGATTTGCTGGAGAAAATCCATGGTGGGCGTTCCTTGCGACGGTAAAGCGACACGCCCAGGATCGGTGGGCCCATAAGCGCCGTCAAGCTTATCCCGAGACACGAAAGGGGGTGGCGCGTGTAAAATGTATGCATGGCCGCTCCCGCCCGCAAATCGGCCCCCGCCGCCGCGTCGGCCGCAAAAAAGCCGGCGTCCGGAAAGGACGAACCCGCCGCCGGCGACAAGGACGGCGCGAAGGACGCCGCGACGCCCGCGAAATCCTCGCGCATGCGCCTCGCGCTGTTCGGCGTGATGGGCGGCATGGTGCTGACGACGCTGGGGGTGGGCGTGTGGTTCGCGTTCCTCGCGCCGACTCCGCCGGCCGAACCGATCCCGCCGCCACCCGCGTTGAAGCCGATCCCGCCGACCGTGGTGCGCGAAGGGGATTTGGGCGACGAGCTTTGGCGCCGTTTGGGTGTGCAGCCGGGACGCGATTGACCGGGGATTGCGGCGGCGTCAGTCGCCCAACGCTTCGCCTTCGCGGCGCGGGTCGGCGCCGCCGGACAGACGCGTCTGGCCCTGACGGCGGACGACCTGAATGACGCCGAGGCCGCTGGTCATCGGGCCCACCGTCACCTCGTGCCCCAGCGCGCGCAGATCCGCCGCAAGGCCGGCCACGGCCGTATCGCGTTCCAATTCGGTTGCGCCGTTGAGATTGGCGAAGTTCGGCAACGCGACCGCGCGCTGCGGGTCGAGGCCCCAATCGAGCGTCGCGACCAGCGTTTTGGCGACGTAGGGGATGATGCGCGGGCCGCCGGGCGAGCCCAGGGTCATCACCAGGCGATTCTCGCGGTCGAGCACGATCGTCGGGGACATCGAGGAGCGCGGGCGCTTGCCCGGCTCCACGCGATTGATGTTCGGCGTTTCGCCCTCGCGCGGACGCAAGGCGAAGTCGGTCATCTGGTTGTTGAGCAGGAAGCCGCGCGCCATCACATGGCTGCCGAATGCGCGTTCGATGGAGGTCGTGAGTGCGACGGCATTGCCCGCCCCGTCGACGACCGAGATGTGCGACGTCGCGGGCAGTTCGCTGTCGGCGTCGGGCGCACGCGAGGCGCGGGTATTGATGCGGCCGGGCTCGGCACGACCCATCGCACGCTCGGCGTTGACGAGTTTGGCGCGCCCCGCGAGGTAGCGCCGGTCGATCAGCCGTTCGACGGGCACGTGTTCGAACTCGGGATCCGCAAGAAAGCGGTTGCGGTCGGCGAAGGCGAGTTTGCCGGCTTCCGCGATCAGATGGACGGCCGCCGCCGAGTTGGGCGCGAGCGACCGCAGATCGAACCGTTCGAGAATGCCCATCGTCTGCAGGATCGCGACGCCGCCCGACGACGGCGGGCCCATGCCGCAAATCCGATAGGTGCGATAGGCGCCGCACACCGCTTCGCGCTTGATCGCCTTGTAGGCCTTGAGGTCCTCGTGCGTCAGCGTGCCGGGCTTGCCGTTTTCGCGGACGGCCCGGACCATCGCGCGGCCGACGCCGCCGTTGTAGAAGGCTTGCGCGCCGCCGTTGGCGATGACGCGCAACGTCTCGGCCAACTCGGGATTGGTCAGCCGCGTGCCGACGGGTTTGGGATTGCCGTCGGCGTCGAAGAAATAGGCGCGGGTCGCGGGGAATTCCTTGAGCTGCGGCGTGTCCGCGATCAGCCGATGCAGACGCGCGGAAATCGCAAAGCCGTCGGCGGCCAAGCGCATCGCGGGCTCGAACAACCGGGCCCACGGCAAGCGGCCGTGGTCGTCGTGCGCCATTTCCAGCAGGCGCACGACGCCCGGCACGCCCACGGCGTGGCCGCCCAACGCGGCGTCGGCGAAGGTCAGCGGCCGGCCGTCGGCGTCCAGAAACATCTCGGGCGTCGCGCCGGCGGGCGCGGTTTCGCGGCCGTCATAGGCTTCGACTTTCTTCGTCTCCGCTTGATAGTGCAGAAGGAACCCGCCGCCGCCGATGCCGGAGCTTTGCGGTTCGACCAGCGTCAGCACCATCTGCATGGCGATCGCCGCGTCGACGGCGGAGCCGCCTTGACGCAGGATCTGCCGGCCCACATCCGCGGCGATCGGATTGGCGGCGACGACCATTTGGCGTTCGGCGCTGGTCGCGACGCGCGGCGGCGCGATGGCCGAAGGGCCTTCCGGTTGCGGACGGGCGGTTTGGGCAAGGCCCGCGGTCGCGAATGCGGCCGCGAACGAAGCGGCGAGGGCCACGCGCGCGATCGCGCGGGCGAAAAACGGGTCTCGAACGCGGGCGCAGGCGGGCACGGGGGCGGACCTCGTCGCGCCGGCCGGGATGGGTGTTGCGGCCCCGACACGCGACGACCGTAACTTATGCGCCTGCCCCCTTCGTGGGCAAGAGACGGATGGGGGTCAATCGGCGGTTTGGAGCGTGCGGTAGACGCAATTCTGCATTTGCCCGCCACCGCCCGCGATCCCGGACAGGAACCGCCAGCCTGCCGCCGCCGCCTGGGCCGCCGGGGGCAGATGGATCACGTAGGCCGGGCAGTCGAGGTCGCGGGCGAGCCGGTCCAGCGCGCCGATCAGCGCTTGGGCCGGGATATCGCCGTCGATCAGGTCCATCGCCACCAGATTGTCGACGCAAAGGCGCCGTCCGGTACGCAAATCCGGCGCCACGGCGAAGCTGCACAAGGCGTAGAGATACCCGCGCGCATCCTCGACGCCCAGCAAGCCCTCGGCGTTCCGGCCGCTCGCGGGGCGACGCGGCTTCTTGACGCCCGCGGTTTCCGCCCCCAGCGCATGGGCGAAACGCAGCCAGGCCGGCAGCGTCAAATGCCCGGCGGCGAGCCGGGCGAGCGGAAAGGCCCGCAGGACGTCCTCGCCCACCAAACGGCGCACGTTGTAGCCGCGCCCGCCGTCGTTTGCGGCGGCAGTCTGGCCGTGCGGCGCACGAGCGGGAAAGGCATAGTCCTTCAGCATTGCGGGAGGAACGGTCGCAAATTCCCCATGCACCCGCGTTGATTCAAATCAACGGGCGACCGCCGCCGTCTGGCCTCGTCGCACATAAACGATCCGGGCGCCGCGCGCGACGAAGCTGAGCCCCGTCCACTCGCCGGTCGGTCCGTACGCCAAATCCGCTTCGAGATCGCCGTTCAGCCGCCACATGGCGCCGGTCCCCTCGGCGGGGACCGCCACGGCGGCGACGTCGATCAACTTTCCGCTCTGGGTATCCAACAACCGCCGGCGCGCGACTTGATCGGGATTCCAGTAACTCGTGGGGATCGCGTCGGCCGGTGCCAGATAGTCGCCGCCCGACCCGGTGACCGCCAGCGCCCCGTCGCGGGCGCGCGCTTGCACGCGCGTGCGTTCGCCGTTGTCGTCGGTTTGCGCGTCGAGGGCGATCAAGCGCCCCGCACGCCAAACTTCCGTCGAACGATGGGTGTAGCGATAGAGCGTGACGAACGCGAAGCGCACGCTCAAGTCGATGGCAATATCGACATGCGTTTCTCCGTCGCGCGTGTCGATGGTCACGCGATGACCGCCGATCGGCGATCCTTCGCGTAGAACGTCGAACTCGAGCGTTTGGGGCAACGCCGAAGCGGGTGCCGCGACGAAGGCGATGGCGAGTGCGAAAGCGAGGATGAGAGGGCGCATGCAACGTTTACGCGGCCGCCGAGGCTTCGGATCAAAGACCGCAGTAAAAATGTCGGTATAATGTGAAATCTCGGGCGTGCATTCGCCGCAGTGCGAAAGCCCGTATGGCTTGCTTTTGGGGTTCGCGGCGGTTCATTCTTCGGTGGTAACGGGAAGCGTTTCGGGCCCGATGGAGGGGAGCGACGATGGCGGCAGCGCCGGCAAGTTCGAATTTGCAGGTCGTCGGCGGCGGCGCCAAAGCGGCGGCCCAGGAATCGCCTTGCGACGATTGCGCCATCCGAGAGACCAGCGTTTGCGAAGTGCTCGATCCGCCGCAGTTAGCGCGGATGCGCGCGATCGCGACCATTCTGCGCCTCGAACCGGGCGCCACGTTGTTCCAGGAAAGCGACCCGGCGGAGCATCTGTGCAATGTCGTCGAAGGGGCGGTGAAGCTTTATAAGCTGCTGCCCGACGGGCGGCGCCAGATCACCGGTTTCCTGTTCCCGGGCGATTTTCTGGGCGTGGCGCTCAACAAAAGCTACGCCTACTCGGCCGAGGCGATGACCAATGTCCGCCTGTGCCGGTTTTCGCGCAACAAGCTCGAAGGGCTGCTCACCGAATTGCCAAATCTCGAACGCCGCTTGCTGGAAGTGGCGGGAAACGAATTGGTCGCCGCGCAGGATCAGATGCTGCTGCTCGGGCGCAAGACCGCGCGCGAGCGGCTGGCGAGCTTCCTGCTGATGGTGTCGCGCCGGGCGGCGGCGCGCGGCCGGCCGGCTTCGCCCGTCGATCTGCCGATGAGCCGCTCGGACATCGGCGATTATCTGGGGCTGACGACCGAAACGGTCAGCCGCACGTTCACCCAGCTCAAGAAGCAAGGGACCATCGGCCTGCCGTCGCAGTCGAAGGTGGACATCCTCAAACGCGCGGAACTCGAGGAAATCGCCGAAGCGGGTTGACCCTCGCCGCCCGCCGGTTTTCGTCCTTGCCTCGGTGCCGTTACTTCGCCGCCGCGATCGGGCGGACGAATTGCGGCTCGGTGTCCCACGGGAACATGATCCACGTGTCCTGGCTCGTTTCGGTCACGTAGGTATCGACCATCGGCTTGCCCGCCGGCTTCGCGTAAACGGTCGCGAAATGCGCCCCCGGCAGCAGCGCGCGCACGACCTTGGCCGTCGCCCCGGTGTCGACGAGATCGTCGATGATGAGCCAGCGCGGGCCGGACGCCGCGTCCGAAGTGCCCGCGGCGAGCGGCTTCAGGATGCTCGAATTCTCGCCGATCTGCTTGCCCTGGTAGGTCGCGATCGAGATCGTGTCGATGATCCGCAAATCGAGCTCGCGCGCGATGATCCCCGCCGGGATCAATCCGCCGCGGGTGACCGCGACGATCCCGCGCCACGGACCGCCGGCCACGAGTTTCCAGGCGAGAGCCTTGCAGTCGCGATGCAGCTCCTGCCAGGAAACGGTGAACATCTTCTTGTAGGTGTCGTCGGCGGTGGCCATCGGCGGACTCCGGAAAGGGAACGCTATGGTGGTCTAACGCCCGCGCGGGGTGCCCCGCAAGGCTCGCGCGCCGGGTCGCGCGCGAGAAAGGCTTTGCGCACCGGCCGGTGGTCCTTCTAGAACGGAACGACGGCACGGAACGGAGAAATAAGCATGCTCAGCACCCCGCGCGGCCATGGCGGCATGGTCGTTTCCCCGCACCACCTCGCCTCCCAAGCGGGGCTCGACGTGCTGCGCGAAGGCGGCACGGCCGTCGAGGCGATGATCGCGATGGCCGCGACGATCCCGGTCGTCTATCCGCACATGACGGCCGTCGGCGGAGACGGGTTCTGGTTGATCGACGCGGGCGACGGCAAGCCCGTGGCGATCGACGCGTGCGGCGGAGCGGCGTTGGCGCTGTCGCCCGCCTGGTACCGCAAGCAAGGGCACGAAACCATTCCCTCGCGCGGGCCGCTGGCGGCGAACACGGTCGCGGGCACCGTGTCGGGCTGGGGTGCCGCGCACGAGCTGTCGAAGACGATGGGCGGCAAGCTGCCGCTGTCGCGCCTGCTCGAAGCGGGCGCGCATTATGCGCGCGAGGGCTTCCCCGCGTCCGACAGCCAAGTGCGCTTCACGATCGAAAAGCGCGCCGAGTGCGAGCCGCAGCCCGGCTTCAAATCCGCTTTCATGCCCGGAGGCCAAGCGCCCAAGCCGGGCGATCGCTTCCGCCAAGCCGCGCTGGGCGAAACCATCGCGCGCATCGGCCGCGAGGGCACCGAAAGCTTCTACCGGGGCGAATTGGCCAAGGCGATCGCCGCCGA
>JADCGK010000003.1 GCA_020249045.1 Azospirillum sp.
GAAACGAAACTCGGCGTCTGAAAAGCAAAGGGCGCGGAACCGTCCGGCGCCGCGCCCTTCGATCGCTTTCGAAGCGCCCCGCTCAGCCCGGGGCCGGACCCACAGGACCGGTCAGTTCGACCGTCACCGCTTCGGGCCCCTTGCGCGCGGTCACGACCTTCATGCGCACGGGCTGACCCGGCGCGAGGCTTTGCAAACCGGCGTTGCGCAGCACGGTGATGTGGACGAAGACGTCCTTGCCGCCGCCATTGGGCTGGACGAAGCCGTAGCCCTTGAGGCCGGAGAACCACTTCACCACGCCATCCAAATCCTCGGCGTTTTCGAGATTGGTCGGCGCTTGATAGCCACCGCCACCGCCGCCGCCATATCCGCCGCCGCCGCCGCCGTAGCCGCCGCGATCACCGCCATACCCGCCGCGATCGCCACCATAGCCGCCACCACCGCCATAGCCGCCCCGGTCGCCGCCATATCCGCCGCCGCCGCCATAGCCCCCGCGATCGCCGCCGTAGCCGCCGCGATCGCCGTAGGCCGGACGCTGGCGCGGCGCCGAAGCGCGCGCGGTGGAATTGTCGACTTCGAGAACCCGCAAGACCTGGCGGCCCTTGGGGCTCTGACCGATCTCGACCGTGACCGAAGCGCCCTCGCCGACCGAATCGTACCCGGCCTGTTTGAGCGCGGAGAGGTGGAGGAAAGCTTCCGGCGATCCGTCGCCGGGCGTCACGAAACCGAATCCCTTGGCGGAATTGAACCACTTCACTGTGGCCCGCATCGTCCCGTCACCCGAAGGCATGTCCATCGTCCTCAGTCGTTAGGCGTCGTCGGGCGTCTTCCGGAACGACGTCGTTCGTTTCCCTGTCCCGCGCGCTTCGGCTCGTCGTCGATCCGCCCATGGCCGCGGCGCGCGCATTTGCGGCGAAGCCGGAGAGGCCTTTCTTCCCGAGGCCGGACCCTGTTCCGCCAACATTCAATCTAGCAGTGCGAACGCCGCCCGCCAAGCGGGGAAAACCACATGGGGCTACCGGAAATCGTCCCGACCGGCCGCCCAGGCCGCTAGGGCGTCGGGCGCCGCTTCGCCGGTCAATCCTTGCGCAAAGCGTTCGCCCAACACGGCGCCGAATTTGAAGCCGTGCCCCGAAAACCCCGTCACGGCCAAACACGCCGGCCCCACGGGAACAACCAGGAAGTTTTCGTCCTCGGTCACGTCGTAAAAACAAACGACCGGCCGGACGTTCGTGTACTCGGCGAAGCGTCGAAGCCGGCGATGGCACAAAGCGGTCAGTGCCGCGACTTCCTCGGCCGAGGCGACGCGCGGCGCGTCGGGATCGCCGACGCGGCTGAACGTGTGGAAGCCGATCTTGAGCGCCCGGCCCGCGCGCGGCGGCACGACGTAGATCGACCCCGCGGGCGATTTGTCGAGCACCAGCGGATGGGTCGCCCACGCGACGGCCAGATCGTGCGGCGGCTCGACGTAAACGACGATTTGGCGCGAAGGCGTCATGCGCGCGGCGACGGCGGGAATCAATCGGCCGGTCCACGGCCCTGCGGCCACGAGCATCGCGTCGGCCGAAACGCGTTCGCCGTCCTCGAGCGTCGCGGTCGCGCGCGCGGGATCGAGATCGCGCACGCGCGCGAGCGGGCGCAACCGCGCGCCGTTGGCCGCAAGCCAACGCGCGAGCCCGGCCACGATCGCCTCGGCGAACAGCGTGCCGCCGGTGTCGGTTTCGATCGTCGCGCCCTCGGCCGGCGGCAGCAGCGCCGCGAAGCGCCGCGCGATATCCGCCGGCGCGGGCGTGCGGAAAGCGATCCCGGCGGCGCGCAAGGTTTCGCACGCGGCGCTCGCCCATGGCGCGGGTGGTGCTTCGAAACCGAGCGAGCCGGTCGGCGCGTAAAGCGTTTCGCCCAGATCGGCCCAAAGCCGGTCCCACGCGGCGAACGCAGCGCCGACCATCCGCGTGTAGCCGAGCGCCCCGCCGTAGGGATACCGGATCAAACGATGCTGATCGACCGATGTGCCCAGCGGATTGGGGATCGGGCCTTGGTCCAGCACCTCGACCCGATGGCCCGCGCGCGTCAACGCCCAGGCCGTGGCGAGGCCCATGATTCCCGCTCCGACGATCAGAACCTTCACGGCCGCTCCGCCAACGCCAAACGCAGCGCGAGCCCGACGAACAGCAATGCCGCGGCGCGGTTGAGGATGCCGCGCCACAACGGCGACACCGCGACGCGGGCCCCGGCCGCACTCGCGAGTACAGCTACGCCGACATTGACGGCCGTGCCGCTGGCATTGAAGGCGAAACCGAGCGCGATCGTCGCCGCGACCGGATGCGCGGCCTCGGCCGATACGAACTGCGGCAAGAAGGCGAGGAAGAACAACGCAACCTTCGGATTGAGGGTGTTGGTCAGCGCGCCTTCAAGGAAGATCCGCCCGAGCCCGCGCGCGGGCAACGCGGCGGCGGCGGCCTCGGCGGACCCGCGCGCGCGCCACATGCCCCACGCCATGTGGACGAGATAGGCGGCACCGGCGTATTTCAGCAGCGCGAACGCGAAATCCGAGTGGCGCAGCACGGCGCTGACTCCGAAAGCCGCGAGGCCGGTATGCACGAGACAGCCCGCACCGACGCCGAAGGCGGCGGCAACGCCGGCGTTGCGCCCTTGGCCGGCCGCGCGTGCGGCGACATAGGCCATGTCGGGACCCGGGGTCAGGTTCAGCGCCAACGTCGCCGCCAGAAAGGCGGCGAGCAACGCGGGCTCGGGCATCGGGATCATCGGCGAAGACTTTCGAACACGAGCTCGGCCGCGGCGAGATCTTCGAGCGCCGTGCCGACCGACTTGAACAGCGTGATCTGGTTGTGGAACGACCGGCCCGACACGCGGCCTTGGGCGAGTTCGGCCAATTCGCCCGCGATTTGTTTGCGGTCGAGCGTGCCGTCGGCGAGCGGCTGGACGATGTCGCCCGCCTCCTTCGTGGCGCCGGCGTAGGTGTCGACGTAAACGCGCGCGCGCACGATCGCCTCGTCGTCGGCTTCGCGCATGGCGGGCGTGAAGCCGCCGACCAGATCGACATGCTGGCCCGGCCGCAGCCAGCTCCCGCGCACCAGCGGCTCCTTCGACAGCGTGGCGCAGGAGATCGTATCGGCCCACCCGACCGCCTCCTCCAGCGAGGCGGCCGCGCGTGCCTTCAGCCGCCGCCCGTCGAAATTGCGCGCGAGCCGTTCGGCCTTGGCGCGGTCCCGGCCCCAGACGACGAGTTCGGAAATCGGCCGGACGCTGGCATGCGCGACGATCAGATGCGGCGCCAATGCGCCCGTGCCGATCATCGTCAGCCGCGCCGCGTCGGGTCGCGACAGATACTTGGCCGCGAGCGCCGAGGCCGCGGCCGTGCGCTTCAAGGTCAGCATGCCGCCGTCGATCAGCGCCAACGGCTTGCCGTCCTTGGCCGAAATCAGCACGTAGCTGCCCATCACCGAGGGCAGGCCGCGCTCGCCGTTCGACGGAAAGACCGTGACGATCTTGATCCCCGCATAACGCCCGGGCTGCCAAGCCGGCATCAGCAGCAGCGTCGCTTCGGCCGCACCCGGCACTTCCATCGCGTGATGATGGCGCACCGGCACCACCGCCCCGCGCCGGAACGCGTTGCGCAACGCCTCGACCAACGCGTCGACTTCGAGAATGTTCTCGACCTGACTGGCGCCCACCACCAACGGACCGCCCGACTCGCCGCGCATTCGGTTCCCCTGCCCCGCCCTCTCGACTTCGTGTTCGTCGCCCCCGGCGACGCGCGCGCCTCGACTATAGCAAAGTCAGCCCGGCGGCGGCGGCACCACGACAGGCGCCGAGGGGGACGCCGGGGCCGGCATTTGCGCGGCGTGCTTGGCTTTGAGCGCCTGAAGGTCGGCGTCGAGTTCGGCGGCCTTGCGTTCGGCCGCGCGCAGGCGCTTGCGCCCGCGCGCGCTCGCGAACCACGCGACGACGGCGCCCAAGGCGAAGCCCAGATAAAGGGCACCGACCAGCGCCACGAAGACGGGCATTTGCAGTTCGGGCCCGACGGGCCACAAATCGACCGTCAGGTCGCCGCGGTTGTTGAGCGCGAACAATCCCGCGAGCGCCGCAAGGGCGCCGGCCAAAATCCAATAGAGCGCGCGCAAGGCCCGGAACCCCGGCTCAGCCCTTCGGCGCTTCGTTGAGCTTTTCGCGGAGTTCCTTGCCCGTCTTGAAGAACGGGATGTGCTTTTCGCTGACGTCCACGGCCGCACCGGTGCGCGGGTTGCGCCCGGTCCGCGCGCCCCGACGTTTGACCGAGAATGCGCCGAAGCCGCGCAACTCCACGCGATGGCCGCGCGCCAACGCAGCGGCAATTTCGTCGAAAACGGTCGAGACGATCCGCTCGACGTCGCGCTGATAAAGGTGCGGGTTCAGCTCGGCCAGCCGCAAGATCAGCTCGGATTTGGTCATCGCCGCACCACCCCGTTGAAATCGCTAGCGAATACGTAAATCAGGGTGCCAGACCGCCACCAGCCCGTCAAGCGTAAGCCGTTCGGGAAGATAGGTTTTTCCGAAAACGGCCCGAATCCCCGCGCGCGCGAGCCCGCCGAGCCAGTCTTCCTCGCGCCAAACCCGGATTTCCCGCAAAGGGAGGTCGGCCGAAACGCCCTTTTCCTCGAGCCACGCCCGGGCCTCGTTGACCCCACCGATGGCGTCGACCAGCCCGTTGGCGACCGCTTGGCGCCCGGTATAGACCCGCCCATCGGCCAGCGTCTTGGCCTTGTCCGCGTCGAGCCCGCGCCGGTCGGCGACCATATCGACGAACATCGCGTACATGTCGTCGACCAGCCCTTGCGTGGCGGCGCGCGCGTCGGGCGTCAGGCGCTCGAAGGGCGAGGGCGAGGCCTTGAGCGGCGCCGACTTGATCGCCTCGGCCGACACGCCGAGCTTTTCGAGCAGGCCGGTGATTTCGGTCGTTTGCAGGATGACGCCGATCGACCCGGTGATCGTGCCTTCGCGCGCGAAAATCCGATCCGCGCCCAGCGCCACCATATAGCCGCCGGAGGCGGCCATTTCCCCCATCACGGCGACGACGGGCTTCTCGGCGGCGATTTCACGCAGCGTTCGGAACAGGCTTTCGCCGCCCACCACGGTGCCGCCGGGGCTGTCGATGCGCACGAGCAGCGCCTTGGCCGAGTGCCGCGACATGGTTTCTTCGAGGGCTTCGAGGCGCGTCTGGTCTTCGAGGATCATGCCCGCGACGCGCAATTCGGCGACGTAGGGACTGTATTCGCGCGCGAGGTCGGTGCGCCCCACGGCGACGGCCACGACGCCCACGCCCAGCAGGATCGCGGCCGCGCGCCAGAACGACCGCGAGCGGCGCACGCGGCGACGGTCGGCGATGAGTTCGGAATCGGTCATCCGCTTATTCTGGAGCGCCGGCGGGGCGCGGACAAGCGTTGACCCAAATCAAAGCGGACGAAACGCCCGACCGGCTAGGGTCCACTCGGTGTTTTGGGGAGGGTCGGACGCCATGTTGCGCAATCTTCTGGTCGCTTTGGACGACACGCCGGCCGGCCGGGCGGCGGCCGACTTCGCCGTGGCCCTCGCGCGCGTCCACAAAGCCCGCTTGCAGGGCCTTGCGGTGGTCGACGTCGCGTTCCTGACGCCGCCCGCACCCGGCCGGGCGGGCGCGTTGTTCTACAAGGAACGCGCGGACGCCGCCCGTTTGGCGGACGAACGCGCGCGCGACGAGGGGCTGACGCGCGCTTTCGTCGAACGCTGCGCGCGCGAAGGAATCGCGGGGGCCGCGCGCGTCGCCGACGGCGCCCCCATCGCGACGCTGCAAACCGCGGCCAACGCCTGCGACGCGGTCGTTCTCGGCCGCGACAGCGACTTGCACGGCGAAGCGGCGGAAAACTGCGCGGCGACGGTGCGCGGCCTGCTCAAGGCGACGCCGCGCCCGCTGGTCGTCGTGCCCGCGCAAGCCGCAGCACCCACGCGGGCATTGGTCGCCTATGACGGCTCGATCCCGTCCGCGCGCGCCTTGCAGCTTTTCGCGTTGCTGGGCGTCGCGCAGGGTCTGACGGTCGACGTGGTGGCCGTGCATCCCGATCTTGCCCAAGCACGCGCCCGCGCGGCGGAAGCGCAAGCGTATCTCGCCGCGCACGGCACCCAAGCCGAGGCGCACGGTATCGACAGCAAAGCCGATCCTGCGGACATCGTCGGCGCGGAGATCCGCGCCCGCGACGCGGACCTCGTGGCGATGGGCGCCTACGGGCACGAAGGGTTGCGTGCGGCGCTGTTGGGTTCGTTCACGTCCAAGCTGCTGACGGCGTCGCCGGCCGCCTTGTTCGTGCATCACTGAACGCGGGCTATCCGCCAACGAAAAGGGCGGGACCTCGCGGTCCCGCCCGTTCCGTATCCGACGGCGAAGGAACCCCGGTCAGTCGGAGTCCTTCTCCTGCTTGCGCTTGAGGGCGGCACCCAGGATGTCGCCCAGCGAGGCGCCGGAGTCCGACGAGCCGAATTGGGCCATCGCCTCCTTGTCCTCCTCGATCTCGCGCGCCTTGATCGACAGCTGGATCTTGCGGCTGGCGCGATCGAGCGTGGTGATCTTCGCATCGACCTTCTCGCCCATGGCGAACCGGTCGGGGCGCTGCTCGGCGCGGTCGCGCGACAGGTCGGACTTGCGGATGAAGCCCGTCACGCCGTCGGCCAGGGTCAGTTCGACGCCGTTGTCCTGCACGGCCGAGACCGTGCCGGTGACGACGTCGCCCTTCTTGAAGCCGGAGATCGCGCTCTCGAACGGATCGCTCGACAGCTGCTTGACGCCGAGGGAGATGCGCTCCTTCTCCACGTCCACGTCCAGCACCTTGACCTTGACCTTGTCGCCCTTCTTGTAGGCCTTGATCGCCTCTTCGCCGGCCTTTTCCCAGTCGAGGTCGGAGAGATGGACCATGCCGTCGATGTCGCCGGGCAGACCCACGAACAGGCCGAACTCGGTGATGTTCTTGACCTCGCCCTCCATCTCGGTGCCCGGGGTGTAGCGGTCCTTGAAGACCTCCCACGGATTGTCCAGGCACTGCTTGAGGCCGAGCGAAATGCGCCGCTTGGCGGCGTCGACGTCGAGCACCATCACTTCGACTTCCTGCGAGGTCGAAACGATCTTGCCCGGATGGACGTTCTTCTTCGTCCAGCTCATTTCCGAGACGTGCACGAGGCCTTCGATCCCCGGCTCCAGCTCCACGAAGGCGCCGTAGTCGGTGATGTTGGTCACGCGGCCCTTGAACTTCGCGTTCGCCGGGTACTTGGCGGCGACGCCTTCCCACGGATCGGCCTCCAGCTGCTTCATGCCCAGCGAGATGCGCTGGGTTTCGGCGTTGAAGCGCACGACCTGCACCTTGACGTGCTGGCCGATCGTCAGCGCTTCGGAGGGGTGGTTGATGCGCTTCCAGGCGATGTCGGTGACGTGCAGCAAGCCGTCCACGCCGCCCAAATCCACGAACGCGCCGTAGTCGGTGATGTTCTTGACCACGCCTTCGAGGATCTGGCCTTCCTTCAGCGAGGCGACCAGTTCCGAACGCTGCTCGGCGCGCGTTTCCTCGAGAACCGCGCGGCGCGAGACGACGATGTTGCCGCGGCTGCGGTCCATCTTCAGGATCTGGAAGGGTTGCGGCGTGCCCATCAGCGGCGTGATGTCGCGCACCGGACGGATGTCGACCTGGCTGCCGGGCAGGAAGGCCACGGCCCCGCCCAGATCGACCGTGAAGCCGCCCTTGACGCGGCCGAAGATCACGCCGTTGACGCGCGTGCTCTCCTTGAACTGCTTGTCGAGGGCACCCCAGGCCTCCTCGCGGCGCGCCTTGTCGCGCGACAGCGAAGCTTCGCCGTTCCGGTCCTCCATGCGCTCGACGAACACGTCGACCGTGTCGCCGGCCTTGAGCTCGGCGGGCTGGCCCGCTTGGCCGAATTCCTTCAGCGCCACGCGGCCTTCGGCCTTGAGGCCGACGTCGACGATGGCGAAATCGCCCTCGACCGACACCACGCGTCCCTTGACGACGCGCCCTTCGAAGGAATTGCCCGCACCCAGCGACTCTTCCAGAAGAGCCGCGAAATCTTCGCCGCCCGCCGGCGCGGACGTCCGCGCGCGGGCCAAACTCGACGCTTTTGCCATTTCAGCCTCTCGTTACGACGCCGGTCGTCCGTAAGGCGCGATGCCTTCGGCCGACGCCGGGGTTGAGTTGCGCCGATCGGACCATCCGATCAGCGCGTTTTCCCCGCGATGGCGGCGAGAGCCGCGTGGAACACGTCCTCGGCGGTCATGCCGGACGTATCCAGAAGGATGGCGTCGGGTGCCGGTTTGAGGGGCGCGGTCGCCCGTTGGGCGTCGCGCGCGTCGCGTTCCGCCATCTCGGCGAGAACGGCCGCGTGTATAGGGGATTCCCCCTTGGCGATCAACTCCTCATACCGGCGCTTGGCACGCGCTTCGAGCGAGGCGGTGACGAAGAACTTAATCGTGTCGGGCCAAGGGCATACGACGGTGCCGATATCCCGCCCGTCGAGCACGGCGCCCTTCCCGCCCGGCGGCCGGCGCGCGAAGTCGCGCTGGAACGCCAGCAATGCCGCGCGCACCGCCGGCACCGCCGCGACGACCGAGGCGTGCTGCGCCACCTTCTCCGCGCGCAGATCGCCCGCGCCGAGATCGCCGACGGCGAAGCGTTCGGCGGCATGTTCGGGCGTTTCGCCGGTGCGCAAGCTGCGCGAGGCGACCGCGCGATAAAGGGCACCGGTATCGAGATGGTCGTAGCCGAAATGCGCCGCCAGGCGCTTGGCGAGCGTGCCCTTGCCCGCGGCGGCCGGGCCGTCGATAGCGAGGATCGTCACCGGATGGTTCCGCCCAGGCGGCGCATCAGTGCGAGAAAATCGGGAAACGAGGTCGCGATCGTGGCGACGTCGTCGACCGCGACGGGGGCTTTGGCCGCCAAACCCATCACAAGGAAGCTCATCGCGATCCGGTGATCGAGATTGGCCGCGATGGGGGCATCGCCCGGCTTTTGGCCCGGCGGCGGCCCGCCGCAACCTTCGACGATCAGATCGTCGCCGTCGATCGTGGCACTCACGCCGCACGCGGCGAGCCCGCGCGCGACCGCCGACAACCGGTCGCTTTCCTTCACGCGCAGCTCGTGCAGGCCGCGCATCACCGTCCGGCCCGCGGCGCACGCGGCCGCCACGGCCAGGATCGGATATTCGTCGATCATCGAGGGCGCGCGGCTTGCCGGCACTTCGACGCCCTTGAGGGCCGAAAAGCGCGCGTTGAGATCGCCGACTTCCTCGCCGGCCTGATCGCGCCGGCCGGCGACGTCGAGCGTGGCCCCCATTTCGCGCAAGGTTTGGAACAAACCCGTGCGCAGCGGGTTGAGGCCGACCCCGCGCACCGTCACGTCCGATCCCGGCACGATCAATCCCGCGACCAACGGGAACGCCGCCGAGGAGGGATCGCCGGGCACGATCACGTCGCGGCCGACGAGTTCGGGCCGCCCGGTCACGGTCGCGCGCGTGAGGCCGTTTTCGGTCGCGACGGCGACGTCGGCGCCGAAATGCCGAAGCATGCGTTCGGTATGGTCGCGCGTGCGTTCCTTTTCGATCGTCGTGGTTTTGCCGGGAGCGTTGAGCCCGGCGAGCAGCACCGCCGATTTGACCTGGGCCGAGGCGACGGGCAGCGCGTAATCGATCGGCAGGGGATCGCGCGCGCCGATCACGGCGAGCGGCAACAGCACTTTGCCTTCCGCAGCGCCGCGATGCTCGAAGCGCGCGCCCATCTTCTGCAGCGGCGCCGTCACGCGGCCCATCGGGCGGCGGCGCAACGAAGCATCGCCCGTGAACACCGCAAAAATCGGATGCGCGGCGATCAGGCCCATCAGCAGCCGGGCCCCCGTGCCGGCGTTGCCCAGATCGAGCACGTCGGCCGGTTCGACCAGGGCACCCACCCCGCGCCCGCGCGCGCGCCACGTCCCGTCGGGGTCCTTGACGATCTCGGCGCCCATTTGGCGCATGGCCGCGGCCGTGCGCAGCACGTCCTCGCCCTCCAACAGACCGGTCACGCGGGTTTCGCCGACGGCCAAGCCGCCGAACATCAGCGCGCGGTGGGAGATCGATTTGTCGCCCGGAACGGCGGTTTCGCCCTTGAGCGGCGCCCCCGGATGGGCGGTGGCGGGCTGGGAAGCTTCGTGGGCCATGGGCAAGGTGGGTCCGGGAGCGAGGAGGGGTCCGGTCGGACGGAGACGCAAGAAGGATCGCGAGGCTTGTAGCAACCGGGCGGGCGGGCGGGCAACGCCCGGCGCGGGAGCGGCCGGAAAGGGGACCCGTCCGGGCTCGGTTGACACGGGGGCCGGGACATGGCATGTCCCCGCGCCGTTTTCTTCGGGTTCCTCGAGTACAGGGTTGTCGCGATGGCCAAAGCCGAATGGGGTCTGAAACGCACGTGCCAATCGTGCGGCGCGCGGTTCTACGACCTGCAGCGCAGCCCGATTTCGTGCCCGAAATGCGGCGCCGAGTACGATCCCGAAGCGCTGCTGAAGTCGCGCCGGGGCAAGGCCGCACCCGCCGTCGTCAAGCCGGTGGTCGCCGAAACGCCCGAGCCCGAGGAAGCGGCGGCGGAGGACGACGAGGAGGAAGAGGACGCGGTCATCGAGGACACGTCGGAACTCGGCGAGGACGACGAGGACGTGGCCGAAGTGGTCGAGAAGGCGGACGACGAAGAGCGCGGCTAATTTTCGCTTGCGCGGGGCCCCGCCGGGGCCGATATAAACGGCGTGCGATGCGGGGCCCCAGACCCCGGTCGCCGAAGGATTTCGGGGCCATAGCTCAGCTGGGAGAGCGCCGCAATGGCATTGCGGAGGTCAGCGGTTCGATCCCGCTTGGCTCCACCAACTAAAACAAGGGCCTCGCCGCAATCCGGCGGGGCCCTTTGTCGTTTGGGTCGTTGGCCGCGCAGCCATCGACGTGGCGAGGAACGCGGCGACCGCGCCGTTGATACTGGCTACCTACTTCTTCGGCGCGAGTAGCATCGGCATGCGGCCGCGGGCCTCGATGGAGCTATTCCGCTTCGTTGAGACTTCGACGCCCATCCTCGCGACCCGGATTCTCATCATCGTCGTCGAACCCGTCGAGCGTTTCGCCCCGCAGCCCGCCCAAACGCACGCTACGGTCGTGCGCCGGGCATCCCGTCGGCGAAGGGATCGGCGGGATCGCGCAGCAACGTCGCGTCGGCCACCACGTAGGCGCGCCCGCGAATGCGCGGCACGATCGTTCCGTCCGCGCCGGGGCGATACTGCGCGTGGAAGCGGCCGCCGACGACGCTTTCCTGCACCCAGGTTTCACCCGGCGCCAATTTGCCGTCCGCGGCCAAGCACGCGAGCTTCGCCGACGTGCCCGTGCCGCAGGGTGAGCGGTCGTAGGCCCCGCCCGGACACAGGACGAAGTTCCGGCTTTGCGCGTCGGCGGCCTCGGGCGGCCCGAAGAATTCGATGTGGTCGATCTTCGATCCGTCGGGTGCCGCGATGCCCGCGCGCACCAACGCCTCGGACACCGCCTCCGCCGCGCGCGTCAAGGCCGGGATTTCGGCCATGACCAAAGCGCGCGGCGCCCGACCGACCAGGAAAAACCAATTCCCGCCCCAGGCCACGTCGCCCACGACGCGGCCCAGGCCCTCGACCTCGACCGCCACATCCTTGCGCCACCGATAGCTCGGCACGTTTTCGATTTCGACCTCGTTGCGGTCGCGCAATTCGACGCTGACCTGCCCGACGGGCGTTTCGAAGCGATGCGCGCCGGGACCGATGCGGCCGAGATGGGCGAGCGTCACCGCCACGCCGATCGTGCCGTGGCCGCACATGCCCAGGAATCCGACGTTGTTGAAGAAAATCACGCCGGCGGCGCACGCGGGATCGACCGGCGCGCACAGCAGCGCGCCGACGACCGCATCGTTGCCGCGCGGTTCGTTGACGGCGAAGCTGCGCACGGCGTCGAAGCGTTCGGCGAACAGCCGCCGGCGCTCGGCCATCGGCCCGGCGCCCAAATCCGGCCCGCCCGAAACGATCGTGCGGGTCGGTTCGCCTTCGGTGTGGGAGTCGATGACGCGCATCGGACGGTTCCTCGGAAACGATCGGACGGAAAAGGCGGCGCGCGGGCGCGCTCAGGGCCCCGCTTGCTTCCACGCCGCATACCAGGTCCGGAAGCGCGTCCACTGCGCTTCGGCGGAGTTGCGCTGGCTCTCGGACAGCGCGTCGTGCGGATCGAGATGCAACGCGTATTCGCGATGCCCCGCCAGCACCATCAAATGCTTGTAGTAGAGGACCAGATCGGGGCCCTCGTCGTAGGCCGACAGCACGTGCAAGGCGCGCTCGAGTTCCAGCGCGCGGCGTTCGGCCTCGGGGTCGCCCGCGGCCGCCTTGCGGCACAGCGCCACCAGATGCAGCACCTCGGCCGGCAGGGCGTTGCCGATGCCGGTGATGGCGCCGACGGCACCGCAATTCACGAAGCCGTGGAACACTTGGGTATCGACGCCGACCATCAGCGTCAGGGATTCGTCGCGTCCCGTGATGTGCTCGGCCGCGTAGGTCAGCGCCTTGGCGCCGCCGAATTCCTTGAAGCCGACCAGATGCGGATACTCGGCGCGCAGCGCGAAAAACAGATCGGCCTTCGTCTCGTATCCGTAATAGGGGCTGTTGTAGATGACGCACGGCAGATCCACCGCCGCTTCGAGCACGCGCGCGAAATGCGCGCGCTGGGCGGCGGGCGAGGACCCGCGCGACAGCACGCGCGGGATCACCATCAGGCCCGCAGCCCCGGCCTTTTTGGCGTGCGCGGCCAAGGCGGCGGCGCGCGCGGGGCTTTGCGCGCCGGTGCCCACGATCGTCGGCACGCCGGCGGCGATGAGCCGCTCCACGCCCCGCATGCGCGCGTCGTCCGACAGCAGGGGCCAATCGCCCATCGACCCGCAATAGACGACCGCGCGCATCCCGGCGTCGATCAACGACCGCCCGGTGCGCGCAAGCGCGTCGAAATCGGGCGCGCGCGCGGGCGTGCACGGGGTCATCAACGCGGGGATCGTGCCGTGGAAGGGATTGTCGGGCATGGGCGTCGCTCCCGGAGCGTGTCGGTCGAAGCGACGAGCATAGCCGATCGCGGCGGCACCCGCCGCATCCGCCGCGCCGCGGCGGGATGGGTCGTGGACAGCGCGCAGGCCGCAACATATTGTAGGCCCTTCTCCGACGATCCAAGCAAGCCGTCGAGGTAGAGCTCGGAATGATCTTGCGGGCGATCAAGGCGAAGGACGCCGGTCTCGGAGCGTGTGTCGCCGCCGTCCTGTTCGCGGTGACGTTCTTCGCCGAACGGAACGAGTGGCAGCACGTCGAAGCGGTCGAGCGCGTCGCGTTCGAGCGCACCGCCGACAGCATCGCGCGCGGCGTCGTCGCGAGACTCGACGGGCGGCTCGACGGCTTGGCGGCGTTGCACGAGGCGCTGCGCGACGGGACGGTGAGCGAGGGCGCGGGTTTCGAGGTCGCCGCGGCGTTGATCCAAGGCAAGGCGGCGCCCTATCTCGCCATCAACCTGATCGACCGCGACCGGCGCATCGCGCAAGTCTGGCCGGCCGAACCCAATCGCGCCGCACTGGGCCGGACGGTCGGCCAGTCGCCCGCGATCGTCGCCCTGCTCGACGAAGCGCGGATGACGCGCCGGCCGAAGGCGACCGGCATCGTGGATTTGTTCCAAGGCGGCCAGGGCCTCGTGGTCTATTACCCGATCCATCGCGACGGCGAGTTCCGCGGCTATCTGAACGCGGTGTTCCGGGTCGCGGATCTGGACGAGGACATCGTCGCCCTGGCGCCGGCCAGCCTCGCGGTCCGTCTGTTCGACGGCGCGGCGGCGGATGCGGCGGCGGACCCGCTGCGCCACATCCATGTCAGCGACATCCCGGTTCTGAACCGGCATTTCCGGCTCGAGGTCTCGCACGCGCGCGGTGTGCGCGGATCGGCCGATTACTTCGTCGCGTTGGTCTTGCCCTTCGCCCTCAGCCTGATCGCGGGCGGTACCGCGAGTCTGCTGCTGGCGCGCTCGCGGCTGGGGCGCGCCGAGGAGGCGCTGCTCGCGAACCTGACGCGATCCCTGCCGCTGGCGTTGATCACGGTCGACGCGCGCGGCCGCATTTTGCGCTTCAACCCCGCCGCCGAACGGATCTTCGGCGTGCCCGCGCATGCCGCGTTGTCGCGCGAGATCCACGATTTCGTGCCGGTCGACCGGCGGGATGCGCATCGCGGCCTGACGGCCGGCTTCATGGAATCGGATCTCGACAACCTCGTCATGGGCGATTGGCGGAGCGTCGAGGCGCAACGCGCCGACGGCGCGCGCTTTCCCGTGTCGGTCCTGCTGACCAAGACGCTGATCGAAGGTCAGCGCGTGGCGACGGCCATCGTCACCGACATGACCGAAGAACAGCGCAAGCAGATCGCGCTGGTCCGGCTGGCCGACGATCGCGAAGCCCAAGCGCATCGCGCGCTGTCGGCGAGCCAGGCGAAGACCATGTTCCTCGCGTCGATGAGCCACGAATTGCGCACGCCGCTGAACGCGATCATCGGATTCTCCGAGATGATCGACCAGGAAATTCTCGGCCGCATGGAGCCGAAGAAATACGCCGAGTACATCAAGGACATCCTGAGCAGCGCGCGCGGCCTGCTCGCGCTGATCAACGACATCCTCGACTATTCGAAGATCGAAGCGGGCGCGCATCGGCCCAATATGGAGGCGATCGCGCTGGAGGCGGCGGTCGAACAAGCGGTCCGGACCGCCCGGGGCATCGCGCACGAAAAGAACATCCAGTTGGTTTTCCAAGCGGGCGGCGCGCCGACGGCCGTGATGGGGGACGCGCGCGCGATCCGGCAGGTTCTGCTCAACGTGTTTTCCAACGCCATCAAGTTTTCGCCGGCGGGCAGCACCGTCACCGTCGCGGCCGCGGCGCCGGACGCGGAGGGCCGCGCGGCCATCGTCGTCGAGGATCGCGGCGAGGGCATCCCGCCGACGTTCCTTGCCAATCTCGGCCAGCCTTTCCATCAAGCGCGCGGCGACAGCGCCGTGGCGGGCGAAGGAACCGGCCTCGGCCTCGCGATTTCGATCGGGCTGATGCGGTCGATGGGCGGCGATCTCAAGATCGACTCGGAAGTCGGCCGCGGCACGCGGGTGATCCTGGCGTTCGACCGCGCCGGAACGATGATCGATCCGGCTTGATCGGCCGGCCCCGCGCGACATATTCCTGTCCGCCGCCGGTCCGGACCGGCGATACGCGAACGAACCGAAAGCCGTACCGCCATGCACGCCGCACCGCTCGCGCTGACGATGGGCGAACCCGCCGGGATCGGCGCGGAGATCGCCTTGCGCGCGTGGCAGGAGCTGCGCGGCGAGGGTCCCATCTTCGTCGCCCTCGACGATCCGGGGCGCTTGACCCGCGCCGCGACGGCGGCGGGTCTGGACGTTCCGCTCGCCGTCCTCGACGATCCGCGTCAAGCCGGTGCGGCATTCGCGCGCGCGTTGCCGGTCCTCCCGGTGCCGCTCGCCCGGCCCGAAACGCCTGGCCGCATCGACCCCGCCAACGCGCGCGCCACGATCGCGTCGATCGAACGGGCCGTCGATCTCGTCGGCACCGGTGCGGCGCGCGCGCTCGTCACGAACCCGATCCAGAAATCCGCCCTTTACGCCGCCGGGTTCGAACATCCGGGCCACACCGAATTCCTCGGCGCGCTGTCGGGCACATCCCATCCGGTGATGATGCTGGCGTGTCCCGAACTGCGCGTCGTGCCCGTGACGATCCATCTGCGCTTGGCCGATGCGCTCGCGGGATTGCGCACGGCCGCGATCGTCGCTACCGGACGCATCGCTGCGGCGGCATTGCGCGCGGATTTCGCGATTCCGCGGCCGAGGATCGCCGTCGCGGGCGTCAATCCGCACGCGGGCGAGGACGGCGCGCTCGGTCCCGAGGACGCCGCGATCGTGAAGCCGGCGATCGACGCGTTGCGCGCCGAGGGCATCGACGCGTTCGGCCCGATGCCGCCCGATTCGATGTTCGCGCCGCGCGCGCGCGGCGGCTACGACTTGGCGCTTTGCATGTATCACGATCAGGCGCTGATCCCGCTCAAGACGCTCGACGTCGACGGCGGCGTCAACGTCACGCTCGGGTTGCCCTTCGTGCGCACGTCGCCCGATCACGGCACGGGCCTCGACATCGCAGGCGCGGGGCGCGCCCATCCCGGCAGCCTGATCGCGGCGCTGCGGCTCGCCGACGAAATCGCCCGCAACCGTTCGCACTCCGGAGCGCGTCCATGAAACTCCCCCGTCTCGGCGTCAACATCGATCACGTCGCCACCATCCGCAACGCGCGCGGCGGCGCGCATCCCGATCCGGTCGCGGCCGCGCATCTCGCCGCGGCGGCCGGGGCCGACGGCATCACCGCGCATTTGCGCGAAGACCGCCGGCACATCCGCGACGACGATATGCGCCGGCTCAAAGCCGAGCTCGACGTGCCGCTCAATTTCGAAATGGCCGCGACGGCCGAAATGCGCACGATCGCGCTGGAGATCCGGCCGCACGCGTGCTGCCTGGTGCCCGAACGGCGCGCGGAAGTGACGACCGAAGGCGGCCTCGCCGTGCGCGGGCAGGAAGGCGTTTTGAAACCCTTTATCGCCGCGTTGGCCGATTCCGGCATCCGCGTTTCGTTGTTCATCGATCCCGACCCGGTCCAGTTAGAGGCGGCGGCGGCGGTCGGGGCACCGGTCGTCGAACTGCATACCGGCGCTTACGCGCACGCCACCGGCTCCGCCCGTGCGGCGATCCTCGCGCGGCTGCACGCGGCGGCCGAACTGACCCGCAAGCTCGGGCTCGAATGCCACGCCGGTCACGGCTTGACCTACGAAAATGTCGGCCCGGTCGCCGCCTTGCCGGGCGTGGCCGAACTCAATATCGGCCATTTTCTGGTCGGCGAGGCCGTTTTCGACGGTTTTCCCGCCGCGATCGCGAAAATGCGCCGGGCCATGCGGACCGGCGGCTGACCCAGAACGTCCGGCGGATTCAGACCCGACTCAGGTCGCCATGCGATCCCTGCGGCCTCGCCGCCACGGATCGCCGCCGCGCCATGACCACATTGACGAGCGCCGACTACCGCCTCGAGCCGTTCGAAACGGCGACGTGGCACGCCCGCCCGCGCGCGGTCTACGCGCATTGGCGCGGCTTGCCGCGCACCAACGGCCCGTTGCCCGCGCGCGGCAGTTTCGATGCGTTCGCAGTACCGGGCGCGCTGGGGTGGCTGTGGCTGCACGACGTCGAACGCGCGCCCTTCCGGCTGCGCTGCCGCCTGTTCGGCTCGTTGCTCGCCCAATGCGTCGGCACGGACATCACGGGCGAATATCTCGACGCGCGACCGCTCGTCGACGCAGGCCGCCCGCTCGATATCGACCGTCTGCGCGCGAGCGCGATCGACGGAAGACCCACCTGGACGCGCAGGGGCCTGGAACTCGCGCACGGCCAATCCTGGGCCGAGGTCGAAAGCCTGATCCTGCCCTTCGCGGCCGACGGGCATACGCCGGACATGGTGCTCGGCGTTTCGACCTATTATCGCAGCGACGGGTCGGTCGTCTGAGCGCGCGCGCCGGTCACTCGAAGCAAGCGAGAACGGCCGTCACGCGATCGTCTTCGCCGAAGGGCAGCAGCAAGCGGCGATAGTCGACCAGGAAAAGCGTCTGGATCGCGCGCACGCGCTTGTAGTGCGGCGCGCGTTCGGCCAGCACCTTCGCGTAGGCCGGTTCGGCGTGCCGCCGGAACAGAAAAGGCTGTTCGTCCAGGCAATGCCCGGTCGGATCGCGGCCGAGCCGTGCGGCGAGCGCCGCGCCGACGTGCCGATAGCGCAAGCGCGGGCCCGGCCGCTCCACCTCGACCAGCGCGAGCATCGCCGCGGCCGCGGCGGCATCGTCCAATCGCCATTCGGCCAGCGCGGCGCGCGACGGCAGACGCGCGCGTCCGCGCGCGCGGTTCCAGGCCTCCAGGAACGCGCGCATCGGCGCGCTCGCCTCGCGTTTGAAGGCGAGACCTTCCGCGCCGCGCAGCCATTCGTCGTTGCCGCGCACGCGCGCGAAGGTGCGGATCAGCTTCTCGCGCACTTGCTTGGGCGAGATGGGCTTGACCAGATAGGCCGTGATCTCGTGCGCGCGCGCGGCCGCCACGGCGGCCTCGCGCCCGTCGCCGGTGACCATCACGAACGGCAAATCGGGATCGAGTTCGCGCAAGCGCCGGCGCAGTTCGAAGCCGTCCATCCCGGGCATGTGCAGGTCGCACAGCACCACGTCGAACCGAGCGGCGCCGCTGCGCACCAACCCCAGCGCCTCCTCGCCGGATTCGGCCGTCATCGCCACGCTGACGCCCATGCTTTCGAGCATTTTTCGCGCGAGATTGCGCGCGAAGGCGTCGTCGTCCACGATCAACGCCGCGAAATCGGACGGGAAAGTTTCCGGCGAATCCTGCGTCACGTCCCGCTTCCGTTGGCTGGCGCCGACCGGGCGCCTGATCCCCGCCCCGAAATCGCGCATTTTGGCCGCGCGCGCAAGATCGCCCGCGTGATCCGCCGGCGGGTCGACGGCGTACTGACCGATGGGGAGCCATCGATGATCAAAACCTTCGCCGCCACGGTCGCAGCTTTGCTGTGTGCCGCGGCACCCGTCGCCGCCTTCGATCTGGTCGCGTTGACCGATCGCAACGAATTGATCCGCTTCCGGGATTCCGAGCCGGGCCGGACCGCCATGGTCGCGATCCTGGGAACGGAAGGGCGCGTCCTCGCCATCGACGTGCGCCCGGCGAACCGCACTCTTTACGCGATCGACGACAAAAGCACGCTCTACACCCTCGACCCGCACACCGGCCACGCCGCGAAGATCGCGACGCTCTCGGCGGCGCTGGAGGACGCGACCCATGCGCTCGCCGACTTCAACCCGCAGGCCGACCGGTTGCGCGTGATCGGCGCCGGCGGCCAGTCGTTGCGCGTGAACGTCGAAACGGGCCAGACGGTCGTGGACGGGCGACTCAAATTCGCGCCCGGCGACGCCCATGCCGGCAAAACGCCGCGTGTGCTGGCGGGCGCATATTTGAATTCGATCCCCAACGCGCCGAACACGCAGCTGTTCGAATACGACGCCGAAACCGGCGCCTATCTGATCCAAGATCCGCCCAACGACGGCGTGCTGCAAACGGTGGGCGATCCGCCGCTGCCCGCGGGCGTCGCCGTCGACGCGATGGACATCCACACGACGCCCGATATGCGCGACTACACGGGCTTCGCCGTCGCGCGGAACAATCTCTACCGCTTCGCCATTTCCTCGGGCCGCTTGACGCCCGTGGGGCCGATCGCCGCGGGCGCGCGGCGCGTGGTGGACATCGCGGTCTTGCCGTAAGCGCCGCGCGCGCCGATCAATCGGCGGCCGTGCCCGCCGCCAGGAACGCCGCGAGGATTTCCTCGACATAAGGCTCCGCGGGCTTGCGCAGATCCCACGTGCCGGCGGCGAATCCCTCGGCCTGGCGCACGAGTTTGCCGCGCCCGCGCACTTCCACCGTACCGGCCGAATCGCGGATGCCGAGCACGAAATCGAAAGGCTGGGTCGCTGCGGCGAGATCCGTATCCGCGCGCACGCGGAAGCCGTTGCGGCTCCAATCGGCCACGGGGTAGGACACGCCGTCGACCAGCATCGTGCCGGTGGCGACGGATTTGCGCGGTTGGGTCCGCCGTTCGGTGGAGTCGTTTTCCATGACGGCGGGACGTTAGCGGAGTTCGGGCGCCCCGGAAAGGGCCCGCACGAAGCGCGGTTCGCCCGCGTAGACGAAGCCGCCCAACGGCCGCTCGCGGTTGCCGAGTTCGGGAAAAATCCGCGCGAGTCGGACCGAGACCCCGCCGGGCGCGTCGGACAGCGTCGCCGCGTAGCGTCCCGCCCCGGCCGAAAACTCGAACGTCCACAAGGCCGGTCCGCGGTCGCGGTCGCGATGTTCGGGCAGCCCGCGCCACGGCGCGCCCGTGCGCAGCGCGCGGACCAATTCGGGCAACGCGGGTTCGAGTTCGGCGAGCGCTGGCCGGCGCGCTTGGATGCTGGCCGCATCGTTGGGATCGGGCGCTTCGATGCGGCCGTCGAGCCGGGTTTCTAGAACCACGCGGCAGACCGGCGCGCGCGCCGCCCCCGTCCGCGCGACGGGATAAAGATCGATCCGCGCCTCATGCACGCGAACATGAGCAAGATAGCCGCGCCCGGCCACGCCGACCGGGCGCAGCGCGTCGGGCGCGCACAACGCGCCGTCCCCGCCCACCGGCGGATCGGCCAGCGCGCGTACGCCGCCCTCCTCGGCGCGATAAAGCGCGAAAACCTGGCAGCGTGCGCTGCCCTCGCGCAGTTCGACGAAGCGCACGCCCGGAACATGCGGAACCCCGGCGCGGCGCGCGCCGTCCGCCGCCCGGAACCCGGTGCCGCCCAAGCGGATGTCGGCGCGCGCGAAGGCGGGCATGACGGCGCCGGGAATTGCGTCTTCGGCGAGCGCGCGGCCCATTGCGGCGGCCGGCGCCCCCGTTTCGAAACGCGCGTCGATCGCCGCCGCCAGCGCGTCGCATGGCGTCCGGGCGACGGCGGGTGCCGCGATCAGCGCCGCGCTAAGTGCGGCGGAAAGCGTAGGTCGCATCGAGCCGTTCTTTGAGATACGCCGCCCCCGTCGTCGGCGGATAGCGCGGCGGGCCGCCGAGTGCGAGGCATTCGACCGGCGCGTCGGCGTTGGGATCGAGGAAGAAGGCGACCGACCGGCGTTCGCGTCCCGACCGGTTGACCACCCGATGCGGCGTCGAAACATAGACGTCGTTCGACCAGCGCATCAGGCAATCGCCGATGTTGCACACGAAACTGCCCGGTATCGGCGGGGCGGCGATCCAGTCGCCGTCGCGCGCGCGCACTTCCAGGCCGCCGGCGTCGTCCTGCCAAAGAATCGTGACGTCGCCGTAGTCGGTGTGCGGCGCTGCACCGTATTGCGCGCCGTCGAAAACGCCGGGATGCGGCGGATAATGCAGCAGCCGCAGCGTGGCGAGCGGCTTGTCGATCTTGTCGGCGAAGAAATCCGGCGCCAGCCCCAGATCGCGCGCGAAGGCGCGATGCAACGCTTGGCCGAGCGCGAGCATCGCGTCGTAGTAGGCCATCAACGCACCGCGGAACCCGGCGGGTTGCCCGGGCCATTGATTGGGTCCGTGGAACGGCTTGCCCGCGAGCAGGTCGGGATCGTCGGGCGCCAATTCGCGCCCCATATTGAAGGCTTCCTTGGCGTCGCCGGGCCGGCCCGGATCGAGCGCTTCGCCCTCGAACGGCACGTAGCCGCGATTGTGGCGCGACTTCGCGATCGACACGGCGAGTTTTTCCGCCGCCGGCAGGGCGAAAAACGCCGCCCCCGCCGCCAGCAGATCGGCGAGCGTGCGCTCGGCCACGCCGTGATTGGCGACATAGAAAAAGCCGGTGCCCCGGCACGCGGCCCCGATCGCGCGCGCGACCGCCACTTCGTCGCGCGCGAGATCGACGACCGGGATTTCGCCGTCCTTCGGCGGCCGCGCGGGACGCTCGTTCATCGCGGCCGAAGTCCGCCCGACAGCGCGTGCATGAAGATCGCCGCCGTGGCCGCAACGTTCAGCGATTGCACGCGGCCCGAACCGGGCAGTGTTGCGACCTTCTCGCACGCGGCGAGGGTTTCGGGCGACAATCCGCGTTCCTCGTTGCCCAGAACCAGGCACACGGGCTTGGCCGCCTTGGCGAGTTCGGCGACCGGCAACGGCGCGCCGGTGTCGAGCGAGGTTCCGACGACGACGTAGAAATCCCGCAAGCGGCGAAGCACGTCGGGCAAGCGGTGGATCCTGTAAAGGTCGGTCCAAACGAGACCGCCTTCGGAGACGCGATACGCCGCCTCGGAAGGTCCAGCCTGATCGGGGCGGTCGGAAATCGCCAGATGCGGAATGCCGAAGAACGCCGCCGTGCGGGCGATCGCGCCCAAATTATGCGGGTTGCCGATTCCGTCGAGCACGATCAGCGGGATCCAGCGCCGCGCCCAGGCTTGCGCTTGGCCCAGATCGAAGGGTTTGGCCGGACGCGGCGGCGTTTCGGCGACGATGCCGCCGTTGAGCGCGGTGCCCGCGATCTTTTCGAGCGCGCCCGCCGGCACGATGCGATGGGCGATGCCGCGCGCGTTGGCTTCGCGCAGCAAGGGCCCCGCGGCCTCGGCCAGTTCGGGGGTCACGATCAGGCGCTGCACCGCCTCGGGCGCGCGCAAGAACAGCGCTTCGACCGCCGGCAGCCCCGCCACGCGCAGAACCTCGCGCCGATGGGGGGTGCCGCGGGTCGGGGCCGCCGGCTTGCGGCGCGAAAAGTGAGGTTTTCCGGTCACGGGGACCGGCATAGCGCAGCCGCGCGGCGGCGGCCAGCCCCCTTGGCGTTGCAAGGGTGCCGAAGGGCGCTTAATTTCGCGGACTTTCGTTTGGCGAAGGGTATTCCGAGGATGAACGGCGTCGATCTCGAACGGATGCGCCACTCGTGCGCGCATGTGCTGGCCGCAGCGGTGATGAAGCTGCACCCGCAAGCGAAGCTGGGCGTCGGCCCGGCGATCGCGGACGGCTTCTATTACGACATCCACACGCCGACGCCGTTGACCAGCGAAGACCTGCCCGCGATCGAGGCGGAAATGCGCCGTATCCGCGAGCGCAAATTGCCGTTCGTGCGCGAGGACGTACCGATCGAGGCCGCGGCGGCGCATATGCAGGCGACGGGGCAGGACTACAAGGTTGAGCTGCTGGAGATGCTGCGCACGCGCGGTTCGACGGCCGCCAAGGGCCTCGACGATCCCAACCTGTTCGACAACGCCGCGCAAGGCGTCGCGAGCGTGTCGTTCTATGGCCTGGGGGACTTCAAGGATCTGTGCCGCGGCCCGCATGTCGAGCATTCGGGCCAGGTCGGCGCGTTCAAGCTGATGCGGGTGGCCGGCGCCTATTGGCGCGGGGACAACCGCAATCCGCAATTGACGCGGGTCTACGGCACCTGCTGGGCGAACGAGGCCGATCTGAAGGCCCATCTGTTCCGCCTGGAGGAGGCCGAGAAGCGCGACCACCGCAAGCTCGGCACGGCGATGGGCCTGTTCCATATCCAGGAGGAGGCGCCCGGCACGGTCTTTTGGCATCCGAAGGGCTGGTCGCTGTTCCGCGCGATCGAGCGCTACATGCGCGCGAAGCTGGAGGACGGCGGCTACGTCGAAGTGAAGACGCCGCAATTGGTCGACCGCGTGTTCTGGGAGAAATCCGGCCACTGGGAGAACTATCGCGACGCGATGTTCGTGGCCAAGCCCGGCAAGGAAGGCGAAGAGGAAGACCGCCTTTACGCGATCAAGCCGATGAACTGCCCGGGCGCGGTGCAGATTTTCCGCCAAGGCCAACGTTCGTACAAGGATCTGCCCTTGCGGCTGGCCGAGTTCGGCGCGTGCCATCGCTACGAACCGTCCGGCGCGCTGCACGGCATCATGCGCGTGCGCGCCTTCACCCAGGACGACGCGCACATCTTCTGCACCGAGGATCAGATCCCGGACGAGTCCCGGAAATTCTGCGACCTGCTGCGCGACATCTACAAGGATTTCGGCTTCGCCGATCTGCTGGTCAAATTCTCCGACCGGCCGGAGAAGCGCGCGGGCGAGGATGCGATCTGGGACAAGGCGGAGAACGCGCTCGAGAAGGGCGCGCAAGCCGCGGGCCTGACGACGCTGCGAAATCCGGGCGAAGGCGCCTTCTACGGGCCGAAGCTCGAATTCGTGCTCCGCGACGCGATCGGCCGCGATTGGCAATGCGGCACGCTGCAGGTCGATTTCGTGCTGCCCGAACGGCTCGACGCGAGCTATATCGGCGAGGACGGCGCCAAGCACCGTCCGGTCATGCTCCATCGCGCGATCTTGGGCTCGTTCGAGCGCTTCATCGGCATTCTGATCGAGAATTACGCCGGCCGTTTGCCGACATGGCTGTCGCCGATCCAAGCGCGCCTGGTGCCGATCGCCGATCGGCACGTGGAATTCGCCAAGGACGTCGCCAAGCGCCTGGCGCGCGCGCAATTGCCGCACGGCGAGGGCGGGGTGCGCGTGGACATCGACGATTCGACCGAGCGCATGCAGAAGAAGATCCGCAACGCCCAGCTCGAACAGATCCCCTACATGCTGGTGATCGGCGACAAGGAGGCCGAAGCGGGCAAGGTCGCCGTGCGCTTGCGTTCGGGCAAGGACCTGGGCGCCATGACGGTCGACGAGGCGATCGCGCGGATCGCGCAAGAGGTCGACGCGCGCGCCGATCTGCCCGCCCCGGCGTGAGCGGGCGGCCGCCGCCGCGCGGCGCCTAGCACATGCCGAACCAGGCGAAGGCGCCGTAGCACGCGCCGAAGGCGCCGCGCAGGACCGCGAACACGACGACGTCGAGTGCCGCCAGCGCGGCCAAGAACGGCACCGCGTAGCGCCACAGCGGAACGGCGAGCGCGCGCCATGTGCGCTTGGCCGCGGGGATCGCATGGCCGTAGACGCGCTTCATAGATAGGTGCCCGCGAGTTCGAAGGGGACGGCACCGGTGCCGAGTTTGAACCGCGCGAGGCCGGCGCTGCGCTCGGTTTCGAGCGTGCCCAGATCGAGCGTGCGAACGCCCGCGGCCTTCAACGCCGTCGCCGCGCGCCACAGCACGAGATTGGCGGCATTGCGCGCGCGTCCTTCGGGCGTGGCGGCGGCGACGTAATAGGTCGCATCTGGCCCATGGCGCAGGAAAAGCGCGCCCGCCACCGGCTCGCGCTTGTCCAGCGCCACCGCCACCAGGCATTCGCGCCCACCTTTGAGTTCGGCGAGCCGCGCCACGAATTCGGGCGGCGGCGCCTCGAAGCCCTTCGCGCGGCGCACGGCCTCGCCTTGCGCCACGACCCAATCGACCCACTTGCCGCGCGGCGCGAGTTCCACACGCAAGCCAGCGCGCTCGGCCGCCTTCAGGCGGTTCCGCCATTTCTGGTGCAAGCCCGCGCGAAGCGCCGCTTCGCTCGCGCCCGCCAGCCGCCACAGCGCGAGCGTGGTGCCGGTATGCACGCGCGCCCGGCCCAGCAGCCGCGCCGCGTTCGCGCGTGCAGCGGCGATTTCGGGCGACGTCAAGGACGCGGCGAACGGCCAGCCGGGCAGCTCGGCGAGCAGTGCGGGCCAGGCGGCCGGATCGCCCACCGGTCCGCGCAAGGCGGCCCAAATCTCGAAGAAGCCGAGCCAGCGCCGCCCGATCGCCTGCAGACACGCGACCGGCGCGCCCTTCGCGAACGCGACGTAACGCCGCACGTCGCGGCCCTGCCAGCGCGCGGCGAGGCCGTATTCCCAATCCTGCTGCAGCGGGAAAAACGGCGCGGCTTCGGCCGCTTGGGCCCAAATTCGACGGTCGGGGTCGGCGAGAATTTCCATCGTCGATTCGTCCGGTTGGCGCGCACGCAGTATGCCCCATCCGCGCGGGCCGGCCGGTTAAGATTTCTTTCATTCTGCTGGCGCAGATTTTCGGGCGACCGGATGGATGGCATGTCGCAAACGGGGCAAATCGACGACGCGAAAAGCACCGCGGAACATGCTTTGGAGCGCACGCCGAAGGCGGCCGACGAAACCAAGCGCTTCGAGTTCGTGCACAAGGTCTTCGCGGTTCCCGGCGCGATCTTCGAACTCGACGACCACACCAACGAACCGGTCTTGAAGCTCGACCTCGGCGATTTGCGCGCGGCGATGACGTTCGAGACGCTGCGCGCGAATTTCGGCCTGACGGCGGGCTCGCCCGACGACCGCGCGCTGACGGACGTCGGCAAGGCGTTGGGATTCGTGCGCTGCGTTCGGCCGGGCGACACGATCCCGGCGGAATTGCTCGACGGCTCGGCGTCCTGGCGGGTCGAACCGCGCCATCTGGCCACCGCCCAAGGGCGGATCACGGCGGGCCTGCTCGCGTGGCTGGGCGAGGGCACCAAAGCGGAAAGCGCCGTCGAACTGGCCGCCCTCGCGGCCGACGCGGGCGTCAAAGCCAATGTGCAGACGGCCTTCGGCCGCTTGGCCGTGCGCATGGGCCTGCCCGATGACCGACGCGGTGAAGTCGTCGATGCGGTCGATCGGCTGGCGAACGAACTGTCCTATATCGAGGCATTGCGCGAGAAGGTCGGCCAGACGCGGCGCGCGGTCGAATTGTTCAAACGTCTGCGCGCGGCCTACAAACGCGAACGCGGGGCGTCGGAAAGTCTGGAGCGGATCGTCCATCTGCTCGAGCGGCCGGTGAAACGCTACGAAGCGCGCCTTGCCGAAGTCGACGCGCAGACCGGCGAGATCCAGAACACGATCATCAACCTCGCCCGGCAGATCGCCTTCGTTCGCGAGGCGCGCGATTGGCTGCATCGGGAGATCATGCGCTGGGACGACGTCCTGGAAACCTGGGCTGGGGAATCGGCCGAACCGTCCCACGCCCAGCAACGCAAGATCGGCGCGACCTATCGCTTTGCGGCGCGATATTTTCCGCTCGTCGAAGAATGGGTCCACGGCTGAGTTTGCCGGCCGCGACGGGCCGGTTCATAGTCCTCGAGTCATGTCCGCCGCCGATTCTCCACCGCCCGTGCCGCCGCCCGGAAACCCGCCGGCCGAAGCCGCGCGCGTGCGCGGCTGGTTCGCGGGCCTTGTGGGATGCCTTGCGCTAGCGGCGCTGGCCGGCGTTGCGGCACTCGTCGAGCAACCGGGTGCCGTCGAGGCCGCGATCGCGGCAGTACTCTCGGGATTGGGTTGCGCCGCGGGCCTTGCGCGCGCGTGGCGTGGCGAAGTCGAGCGGCCTTTGGCGCGGCTGGCGCGCGCGGCCGAGGATTTGGCGGGCATCGCACCCGCCGCCGATACGGCGCCCCGCGCGGCGATGGAACGTGCGCTCGCCGCCTTGCGCGAAGCGGGGGCCGCGCGCACGCGCGCGGGCCGCGCGGCCGAAAACGCGCGACGTGCCAAATCGGCGTTCCTGACGGCGATGAGCCACCGGATCCGCACGCCCATGCACGGCATCCTGGGCTTGGTCGAAACCCATGCGGCGGGCGAGATGTCCGCCGAACGGCGCGCGACGTTGCGCACGGTGCGCCAGTCGGCCGAGAACCTTCTCGCCGTCGTCGACGATCTGGTCGATTACGCGCGCATCGATTCCGATTCGATCGCCGTCGACCGCCGGGCGACCGACGCGGGCGATCTTCTGGAGCAGGCGGCGGTCAATCTGGCGGGGCTCGCCGAAGCCAAGGGACTGGCGTTGTCGTGCTTCGTCGATCCCGAAATCGTCGAACGCTTCAAAATCGATCCGTTGCGCGTGCGCCAAGTGCTGTTCAACCTGATCGGCAACGCGATCGGCCGTACGCAAGCGGGCTTCGTGCATGCGCGCTTGTCGCTGGCGGGCGGACAGTTGATCTTCGCGATCGAGGACAGCGGCGCGGCGCTGGCGCCGGATACGATCGCGCGTTTGCTCGATCCTTCGGGCGAGCCGGGCGACGGCCTCGCCGCGTTCCGCGCCGGCGCGACGGGGTTGGGCCTGCCAGTGTGCCGGGCGTTGGCCGAACGCATGGGCGGACGCATCCGCGTGCAGTCGCGCGAGTCCGGCGGCGCGGTTTTCGCGCTCGAGCTTCCGGCCGAACCGGCCGGCGGCGGCTTGCAGCCTTTGCCGGCCGCGGACGTGCTGGAAGGCCGGCGCGTGCGGATCGCGGGTGCGGCGGATCCCGCGCATGCGGCGGTGGCGGCCTATCTGATCGCGGCGGGCGCCGCGATCGTCGGGCCGCGCGACCCCGCCGATCTCGCCATCGCCCTGCCCGGCGCCGGAGATTTCGGTCCGCCCGGTCCCAAGCGACTGCGGTTGACGACGCTGCCCCCCGTGGGTCCGCCCGAGGAGGCCGATGCGGGCGCCACGCTGTTGCGCCGTTCGGCGATCGTCGCGGCGGCGGCGCGCGCGCTCGATCTCGCCGACGAAGGGATCGAGGAATCCGACCCCGCGACCTTGCCGCCGTGCGAACCGCCCGCGCGCGACGCCGCGCGCGCGCAAGGCGCGCTCATCCTCGCCGTCGACGACCATCCGGTGAACCGCGAGGTCGTGGCCCTGCAACTCGCGCGGTTGGGTTACCTCGCGGACACCGCGGCGAGCGGCGCCCAAGCCTGGACCATGTGGCGCGCGGAACGCTACGGCCTGATCGTCACCGATCTGCACATGCCCGATTTCGACGGCTTCGAACTCGCCCGGCGCATCCGCGCGGCCGAAATCCAGGAGGACCGCCCGCGCGTGCCGATCGTCGCGCTGACGGCCGCCACGGGGGCGGAGAACCTCGCGGCCTGCTACGAGGCCGGGATGGACGGCGTATTGGCCAAGCCGCTGCCGTTCCGGGGGTTGGCCGAAGCCATCCGCCGCTATCTTCCCGCCCGCGCGGACGTCAAAACCAGCCGCGACGCTTGAAATAGAGATAGGGCAGCACCGCCGACGCGGCCATGGCGACGAGCGCCATCGGATAGCCCCACGCCCAGCCGAGTTCGGGCATGTTCGCGAAGTTCATGCCGTAGATCGTACCGAGCAGCGTCGGCGGCATCAGCACCACCGAGACGACCGAGAAGAGTTTGATGATCCGGTTTTGCTCGATGTTGATCTGGCCGAGCGTCGCGTCGAGCAGGAAGTTGACCTTGCGCGCGTCGTAATCGGCGTGCTCCATCAACGAGGCGACGTCGCGCGCGATCGACTTGATGCGCGCCTTGATCTCCTTGGTGTGCTTGCGCCCGTCGCCGTCCAGAACGCTCGCAAGGAAACTCGCCAAACGCTGCAAGCCGAGCATGCTTTCCCGCGCGGTCGAACATAGATCGTCGAGCCGCCCCAGATCGCGCAGGACCTGCTGCAGGTCGCGCTCCTGCTCGGTTTGCCGCGCGCCCGCGCCGGGCGTCACGAAGATGGCGCGGCTGGTCGCGTCGAGATCGAGGCCGATCCGCTCCAGAATGTCGGCGAGGCGATCGACGAAGGCTTCGATGAGACCCAACAACGCCTCCTCGCCGGTCGATCCGGCGGTTTGGCGCTGGATCCGCTGCGCGAAGGCGCGCACCGGCCGCGGGTCGTTGTGGCGCACCGTGACCAGCGCGCGATTGGCGAGGACGAAGGTGAACGCGTCGGCCGCGGGCACGGGTTCGTCCGCGCGCGCGAGCACCGTCACGGTCATGTAGATCGCCCCGTTTTCGACGTAGTACCGCGCGGACGGTTCGATCGCGCGCATCTCCTCGTGCGTGGGCAGCGCAAGGCCGTAAGCCGCGTCGACCTTCGCGCGCTCGTCGTCCGTCGGCGCGAATAGATCGATCCACAACGCGCCCGCGGGCAACGCATCGGCCGCAGCGATTTCCCGCCGCTCCAAACCCGCCGCCGTCGGTACGAACGCCACGATCATGCCCTGGCCGTGCCACAAGCCCGGCACCCGCGCAACAGCAACCGGGCATCGCTGTAACCGAGTTACCCACAATCGCTTGTGGGGAGGGCCTTGACGGGCCCCTGCCCGTTGCTTCACTATATGTTGTATAAGCTGTGGAGTTATCCACAAACCCTAGCCAACCGGGTAAAACCCGCCTGAAATCAAGGGGATGGCGTGATGGATTGGACACCGGAGCAGATCTCGGAGCTGACCCGCCTGTGGGGTGAGGGTTTGACGACCGCCGAGATCGGCAAGCGCTTGGGAATCTCGAAAAACGCCGTCGTGGGTAAGGCCCATCGCCTGCACTTGCCCGCGCGTCCGTCGCCGATCAAGCGCACCGGCCCGCGTCCGCAAGTTTTCCGGCAGACCGCGACGGTGCGCACCGCCCCACCCCGCCTAGCCGCGCCGCGGCCGGCGCCCGCCGTACAGCCGACCTCGGCACAGGCGCTGCGGGCGCTGGCCAATCAGCCTTCGGCCAAGCGTCTGCCGATGATGGCGCTGAACTCGTCGACCTGCCGTTGGCCGATCGGCGATCCCGGCGATGCCGAGTTCCATTTCTGCGGCGAGCGCGCGATCGACGGCAAGCCCTATTGCTCGGCGCACGCGTCGATCGCCTACGTCAAGGTGAAGCCGAGGACCGAGGCCGCCTGACGGCTTGAATTCCGCCGCTTTGTTGGGTTGACTGGGACGGGGTGCGCTTTTCGGGCGTGCCCCGTTCGCTTTCGGGAGTTCGACGCGATGACAGATCCGGGCCTGCTGATCGCCAAAGGCGGCGAACCGCACCGTCTGCTGCTGAAATTCGCCAACCGTCACGGCTTGATCGCCGGCGCCACGGGCACGGGCAAAACCGTGACGCTGCGCGCGATGGCCGAGGCGTTGTCGCTGGAAGGCGTGCCGGTCTTCGTCGCCGACGTGAAGGGCGATCTGTCGGGCCTCGCCAAACCGGGCGCCGAGAACGCGAAGTTCCGCACGCGCGCCGACGAACTGGGCATGCCCGATTACGATTTCGCCGCGTGCCCGACCGTGTTCTGGGACGTCTTCGGCGAGAACGGCCATCCGCTTCGCGCGACGATTTCCGAGATGGGCCCGCTGCTGCTCGCGCGGTTGCTCGAACTCAACGAAACCCAAGCGGGGGTTCTGCAACTCGTCTTCAAGGTGGCCGACGACGAAGGCCTGCTGCTGATCGACCTCAAGGATCTGCGTGCGATGCTGACGCACGTCGCCGAGAACGCGGCCGAGTATCGCGAGCGCTACGGCAACGTTTCCTCGGCGTCGGTGGGCGCCATCCAGCGCGGCCTTCTGGCGCTCGAAGCGCAAGGCGGCGACAAATTCTTCGGCGAGCCCGAACTCGACATCGCGCATCTGCTGGGCGTGGGCGAGGACGGGCGCGGGATCGTGTCGGTGCTGGCGGCGGAGATTCTGTTCCAGCGGCCGAAGCTCTACGCGACGTTTTTGCTGTGGCTGCTGTCGGAATTGTTCGAGCATCTGCCGGAAGCCGGCGACGTCGCCAAGCCCAAACTCGTCTTCTTCTTCGACGAGGCGCATCTGCTGTTTGCCGACGCGCCTAAAGCGTTGGTCGAGAAGGTGGAGCAAGTCGTCCGCCTGATCCGCTCGAAGGGCGTGGGCGTCTATTTCGTCACCCAAAATCCGCTCGATGTGCCCGAAACCGTGCTGGGCCAGCTCGGCAACCGCGTGCAACACGCGTTGCGCGCCTTCACCCCGCGCGATCAGAAGGCCGTCAAAGCCGCCGCGCAAACCTTCCGCGCGCGCCCGGGCGTCGACACCCAAACGGCGATCCTCGAATTGGGCGTCGGCGAGGCGTTGGTGTCCTTCCTGGATGAGAAGGGCGTGCCCGTGCCGGTCGAACGCGCGCGCGTGGTCCCGCCGCGCACGCGGTTGGGGCCGCTCGACGCTTCCGAACGCCTGGGTGCGATCAACAATTCGCCGCTTTACGGCGTGTACGAGGAAGCCGTCGAGCGCGAAAGCGCCTACGAAAGACTGAAGGGCGGGGCTGCGGGCAACCCGGCGGCGGCGGGCGGCATCGCGGGAACGCTCGGCACGATCTTCGGCGGCGGCACCGTCGGCCGGCCGGGCGCGCGCGGCCGCGCGCAGCCCAAATCCTTCGGCGAGCAGATCGCCGCGTCGGTCGCCCGGTCGGTCGCCTCGTCGGTCGGTCGGCAGATCGGCGCGCGCATCGTGCGCGGCGTTTTGGGTTCGATCCTCAAATGAAACGTCTGGCGATCGCGGCCGCACTGATCGTCGCCGCCCCCCTTGCCGCGCAAACGCCCGCGCGGTTGACGCCCGGCGAAACGACGGTGGCTTGCGTGGGCCAAGCGGGCGATCCGGCATGCGCGACCGCGACCTTCTTCGCCTGCGCGTTGCGCCGCACGCCGGAAACCTGCGCGGCCGTCGGGCTGGCCGAACCGCCGCGTCTGGCCGACGAGCAAAGCGCGATCGAATGGGTGATCGAGCGCGCCTCGACGATCCGCGAGCGGGACGTGACGGACGACCTCAAACACCTGCCCTGGTTCCGCGCGGGCAACACGTTGATCGAAGCCCAAGTGCGCAAATGCGCCGCCAGCCTGCCCGATTGCGCCGCGGAAACCTGGGACGATTGGCAGATCTATCTCGCACCGGAAGGCGGCCAGTTCCGCGTGGTCGGCTGGCGCGGGGACAGCGAGCCCGACGGCCCTCCGGAAATTCCCGAGGCATTCCGCCCGCAAGGGCCCGCCGAAGCTCCGGTTCCTGCCGAATAAATATCTGAAAACAATATGGAATTCGCCGGTTGTTGCGCCGGCGCAACAGGGGATGAGAAGCGACGTGACCCACCCGAATAAGACTGCGACGCCCGCGTTGTTGGGATGTCCGTCGTGAACGACGACACGCTGCGCCAAGTGCGCGAGGAAATGGTGGCGTTGCTGCCGCGCTTGCGGCGCTTCGCGCGCGGTCTGACCGGCGTGGCCGATCAGGCGGACGATTTGGTGCAGGCGGCGTGCGAACGCGCGCTGACCCGCATCGACCAGTGGCAACCGGGCACGCGCCTGGACAGCTGGATGTTCCGCATCGTCCAGACGATCTGGCTGGACGAGCGGCGCGCCGTCAAGGTTCGCACCGGCGAAGGCCGGATCGACGCCGAGATGGCCGAAGACGAACTCGCCTTCGACGGCGGGCGCGGTCTCGAGGCGCACATGACCTACGAGGCCGTGCGCGCGGCGATGGCGGAATTGCCGGCGGAACAGCGCGCCGTTCTGGTTCTCGTTTGCGTGGAGGGCCAGAGCTACAAGGAAGCGGCGGCGGCGCTGGACATTCCGATCGGCACGGTGATGAGCCGGCTGGCGCGCGCGCGCGCGGGCCTTGTGCGGCGGTTGGGCGAAAGCGGGTCGAGCCTCGCCTCGCCGGCCGAATAGTAAGGAACGGTGCGGATCATGGATCGCCAATGGGACATCGAACTGGCCATGCGCTACGCCGACGGCGCCGCCGACGCGGCTGAAGCCGCGCGCGTCGAAGCCGAGATGACGCGCGATCCGGACCTCGCCGCTTGCGTGGAGGCGATGCGCCAGAGTGCGGCGCTCGCGCGCGGCGCGCTCAACGGCGTGCTGCACGAGGAGGTACCCCGGCGCCTGATCGACGCGATCCGCGCGGCACCCGCCCCGGCGCCCGCGATCGACGACGAAACGTTGATGGCGTGGTGCGACGGCGAGTTGGCGCCCGCCGCCGCCGCGCGCGTGGGCCAAGCGGTGGCGCGCGATGCCAAACTCGCCGCGCGCGCAACCGCGTTCCGCCGCACGGCCGAACTCGCGCGCGGCGCGCTCGCCCCGGTCCTCGCCGAGCCGATCCCGCAGCGGTTGATCGACGCCGTCCGCGCCGAGCCCGCCAAATCGGCCGAAATCGTGACGCTGCGTCCGCGCGCGGTCCCGCGCCGGACGCTCGCTTGGGCGCTCGCCGCGTCGGTCGCGTTCGTCGCGGTGTTGGGTGCGGGCGGCGTATTCACGGGCCGCATCGCGGCCCCCGAAGGTCTGCACTTCGCCTCGACCTCGGACCGCTGGCTCGACAACGTCGCGGGTTTCTACGAGCTTTACTCAAGCACCCAGGCGCGCGAAGGCCGCCTGCTGGTGGATTTCGGCCCCGAGGATGTGCCCCAACTCGCCGAATGGTTCGGCGCCCGCCTGAACCGCACGCTGGCCGTGCCCGATCTCACCGCGCACGGCTTCGCCCTGCAGGGCGGGCGCATGGTGGTGATCGGCGGGCGCCCGGCGGCACAACTGCTCTACGCCAACGGCGCCGGCGAACTGGTCGGACTCGCCATCGCCTTTTCGACCGCGGGCGAACGCGCGGCGCGCGCCGCCCGGCGCGGCGAGGTCGACATCGTCCACTGGCACCGCAACGGCTACGGCTACGCGTTCGCCGGGCGGATCGGCGCGGAGCGCTTGCGCACCCTCGCCGACCGCGCGTGGTCCGATCTCGAATCGATTTGAGGGCGGCGGCCCGGCTCAGCCGTTCTTCGGCGGCCGGCCGCGGCGCGGGCGCGCGTGCAGCGGGCTCGCATCGTCCGTGCGCGCGAGCGCGCGCATCGTGCCGACCATCTGCTGGCGCAAGCGCCGATCGGTGATGTCGTAATAGGCGCGCACGAGTTCGATCGTCTCGCGTTTGGCCATCGGATCGAGGTCGTAGATCGGCGCGGGACCCTCGGCCACGCCCTGCATGTGCTTGCGGCCGTAGCTCGACACGTCCGCCGGCATTTCCTCGAAGAAATAGCCGATCGGCACGTCGAGCACGCGCGCGCACTCGAAGATGCGCGAGGCGGACAACCGGTTGGTGCCGCGCTCGTTCTTCTGCAACTGCTGGAACGTGACGCCGATGAGGCGTCCCAACTCCTGCTGGCTCATGCCCAGCAGCGTGCGCCGTTCGCGCAACCGCTTGCCGACGTGCACGTCGATCGGGTTCGGACCCGGCGAGGCGCGGCCGCGCCGGCCGCGGAAACGCAAGGGGCGCTCGGCGGCGCGCGAACTCGTTTGCTTGGTGGCACGGGCCATATTCGATTTCTCCTCGAAATTCGCAGTCAATTTCCCGGACGGCTACATTGTATCGATTGAGCGTTTTGCATTTGCGAATCGATGCATTCGGGACACACCAATGTAGTACTCCGCGCTTCGTCGTTTCAACGGCGAATTCCCACAACCATGCGCGAAGCCCCCTCCCTTCCCCGTCCGCGCCGCGCTAAACTGAGTCCGAAATGAAGCTATTCGGATCATTCGGCGGCGGCGGCGACGGCTGGCGCGACTTCTTCGAAACGGCGCCGGTCGGGCTCTTCGAGATCGATTCCGGCGGCCGATTCGTTCGCGCGAACAAGCGATTCGCCGAAATCCTGGGGCGTCCCGCGCCCGAAATCCTCGGCGGCCTGCGATGGGCGGACGTGCTCGCCGAGCCGCTTTCAATCGCCGATCCCGCCGCAATTTTTGCGGATCCGGCGCAGAGTTCCGGCGATCTGCGGCTTCGCCGCGTGGCCGGCCCCCCGGCGCATGTGACGGTCGATATCGACCGAACCAGCGGCCGCATCCGAGGCCTCGTACGCGACGCCGGACGCGAGCGCGAAATGGCGGAAGCGTTACGCCGCAGCGAACGGACGTTCCGCCGGTTCTTCGAGAACGCGCCGGTGGGCGTGGCGCTCGTCGATCCGGACGGTCGCCTGACCGAAACCAACGCCGCCTTCCGCAAACTGATCGCGACGGACCGCGAGACGGCGATCGGCCGGCCGTTGGCCGATTGCGTGGCGCCGGAAGATCGCGAGGATTTGCCGCGGCGCCTGCGGAAACTCGCCGCCGACGCCGTCGCGCGCGACGCGCCCGACCGTTTGGCCCTGCGCTTGCGCGCCTTCGACGCGGGCGCGGGTCGGGACATCCCCGTGGCGGTCTACGCCCGGCCGCTCGACGACGTCGCCGGCGCCGAAGGCGCGACGATCCTGCACTTCCTCGACGTGACCGAACAGCGGCGACTCGAGACGCAATTCGCGCAATCCCAGAAGATGCAGGCGGTCGGCCAACTTGCGGGCGGAGTGGCGCACGATTTCAACAACCTGCTGACGGCGATGATCGGTTTTTGCGATCTGCTGCTGCTGCGCCATCAGCCCGGCGATTCGTCGTTCGCCGACATCATGCAGATCCGCCAGAACGCCAACCGCGCGGCGAATCTGGTGCGCCAGTTGCTCGCTTTCTCCCGCCAGCAGACGCTGCAGCCCAAAGTGCTCGACGCGAGCGAGGCGCTGACCGAGCTTTCCCATCTGCTGCGCCGCCTGATCGGCGCGGCAATCGAGTTGAAGGTCGTGCACGCGCGCGACCCTTGGCCGGTGCGCGTCGATCAAGGGCAGCTCGAGCAGGTCATCATCAATCTGGCCGTGAACGCGCGCGACGCGATGCCCCACGGCGGCACGCTGACCATCCGCACGTCCAACGCCTCGCGCGCGAAGCCCGAACGCCACGGCGACGAGGAGATTCCGGCCGGCGACTATGTGCGCATCGACGTGGAGGATACGGGCACGGGCATTCCGCCCGACATCCTCGGGCGGATCTTCGAGCCGTTCTTCTCGACCAAGGAAGTCGGCTCGGGAACCGGGCTGGGGCTTTCGACCGTCTACGGCATCGTTCGCCAGACCGGCGGCTTCGTGCTGGTGGAGACCGAGCAAGGCAAGGGATCGACCTTCACGCTGCTTTTGCCGCGTTGGACGGGGCCGGCGGGTGCGCAAGGCGGCGTGGAGCCCGCGCGCAAACGCGACCTGACCGGTGCCGGCACCATCCTGCTGGTCGAGGACGAGGATGCCGTCCGCCTGTTCGGCGCGCGCGCGCTGCGCAACAAGGGGTACAAGGTGGTCGAGGCCAAAACGGGGGATGCCGCGCTCGACATCGTGCGCGAGATGGGCGCCGAAATCGATCTTCTGATCACCGATGTCGTCATGCCCCAAATGGACGGAACCACGCTGATCCGCGAGGCGCGCAAGCTTTTTCCGGCGCTGAAGATCGTCTGCATTTCCGGGTATGCGGAGGAGCAGTTCCGCCAGAACCTGGAAGGCTTCGAGAACGTCCATTTCCTGCCCAAGCCCTTCAGCCTGGATCAGCTCGCAGGGAAAGCCAAGGAGGCGATGCGCGCCTCGCCCTGACCGCGGCGGTCAGAGGGCGCCGGCGCGGATCCAAAAACGGAAGACGCTGCCCGCGCCCGGCGCGCTCTTCGCCTCGATGCCGCCGTCCATCGCGGCGGCCAAACGCTTGCAGATCGCAAGCCCCAATCCGGTCCCCCCGCGCGTGCGCGTCGTCGAGGTGTCGGCCTGATAGAACGGCACGAACAGCCGGGCGAGCGTCGCCTCGTCCATGCCGATGCCGGTATCGGCGACTTCGCCGGTCAAGCGCCAGCGGCCGTCCGGCTCCCGGTCGGCGGTGAAGCGCACGTCGATGCGGCCGCGCTCGGTGAACTTGATCGCGTTGCCGACCAGATTGACGACGACCTGGCGCAAGCGGCCGCCGTCGCCCGCGACACGGTGCGGCAGACCGGGCGCGATCCGGAACACGAGCGCGTTGCCACGCTCCGCCGCACGGGCCTGAAGACCGGCGACCGCCGATTCGATCGTTTCGACCGGGTCGTAGGCGCCATGGGCGAGTTGGAGTTTGCCCGCCTCGAGCTTGGCGAGATCCAGCAGGTCGTCGACGATCGCGATCAAGGCTTCGGCCGAAGCGCGCGCGATCGCCGCCCACCGCGCTTGCTGGGGTGCCAGCGGCGAATCCTCGATCAGATCGAGCGTGCCGATCACCCCGTTGAGCGGCGTACGCAACTCGTGACTCACCATCGCGAGGAATTCCGACTTGGCGCGGTTGGCGGCCTCGGCGGCGAAGCGCGCGCGCTCGGTTTCCGTCTCGTCGCGGATCGTGGCGAACACGCGCCGGGCGACGCGCGCGGCGTCGAACTCCACGCGGAAATCCTCGCGCACGTAGCGGATCGCGCCGTCCGGGCGGACCATCCGATAGCGCCGCGTGCCGCGCGCCTGGGGCGTGCGGAAGACGTCGAGAAGGCCCTCGCGGTCGTCCGGGTGCACGCAAGCGAGCCAGGCTTCGCGCGTCGCGGGCGCGTTCTCCGGGACGCCCCAAATCGCGCGGGCGCGCGGCGACCAATTCTGCGCGGCGTCGTCGCGGTCGGCCGTCCACCACCCCAGTTCGGCGACGTTCAAGGCCAGCGCCAGATGCGCCTGGGTTTCGTTGAGCGCGGTCATGTCGCGCACGACCGTCGCGATGCCGCCCGCGCGGGTGCGGCGTTCGATCGTGCGGTAGACGCGCCCCACATGCCCGCCCTCGACGATCGGCGGTCCCGGATTGCGGTGCCGTTCGAGCCGCTCGAGACGCCAAATCTCCCGGACGGCGGCGTCGCTGAATTGCGGCAAGACCGACGCCAGATGCGCGATCAGCGCCTCGAACTGCACGCCGTGGCGCAGCACCGGCGCGAGTTGGGGGAACATTTCGAGGTAGCGGCGGTTGTAGACGACGACACGGTCGGCGGCGTCGCACAGGCAGAACCCGTCCGACAGCGATTCGAGTCCGTCGGCGATCAAGGCCTCGGCGTCCTTCAACGCCGTCACGTCGACGACGGTGCCGATCCGCAAGGAGCCTTCGGCCGCCTGGCCGATTTCGCGGAACCAGCGATACTCGCCCGAGTCCGACCGAGCGCGGTAGACGACATCCATCCGCTCGCCGCCGCGCAACGCGCGATGGGCGGCCAAGTAGGCGCGTCTGTCGTCCGGATGCAGGTATCTCGCCAGCATCAACAGGTCCGCGCGCGCGAAGGCGACGGGATCAAAGCGCCAAACGCGCGGCAGATTGGGCGAGTAGCGGAATCGGCCGACGCTTACGTCCCACTGCCACGTCGCGGCACCCGAAATCTCGAGCGCCTGTTCGAGATGCGCGGCCAGCATCGTGCGGTCGGGATCGATGTCGCTTGCGTTCACGCCGTCTTCGCCTTTTGGAGCGCATTATGGCAAACCGACATACGATTGACCGTTATCGTTTGGAACGCAAGCGTGGCGGCCCGAAGGTTGCGGGCGACAGAACCGTCGCTGCGGGCCCGCCCGCACCGACCGGCCGGGGCGCGTGCCGGCCGAGGCTCAAGACCCGGTCGTACATGACGAGACCGCCGGCCAGCGCCACGTTGACGCAGAATTTCGTCGGGATCTTGACCACGAATTCGCACAGGGCGGTCGCTTCGGGCGACAGCGACCCGCGTTCGGGACCGAGAATATAGGCCGCCGCGCGCGGATGCCGGAAACTGGGCAGGTCGATGGCGTCGGGCGTGAGTTCGATGCCGACCAGCGCGCAGCCGACCGGCAGACGCAGATCGGCGAGCGTGGGCCAGTCGTAGATCGGGATGCTTGCCGCCGAATCCGACGTGTCGGCACGGTTGGCTTCGCGCCGGTCGAAAGCGGCCGCGACCGTGAACGCGAACGAGGCGCCGAAGGCGTGCGCCGTTCGCGCCAGCGCGCCCAGATTCATGGGTTTGGAGATGCCCTCGACCCCGATGCCGAAATAACCCTTCATGCCACGGGGAACTTGCCCCGGTGCGGCGCCCAAGGCAAGGTGCGGCCCGTCATGACAGCCCCTCTCGAAGTCGAAATCGTCCGCGGCGATGCGGTCGAATCCCGCCACCGCGTCGCAGTCGCCGTCGTCGCGGCCGACGGCGCCTTGGTGCGCGCGCACGGCGACGTTGCCGCGCCGGTTTTTCCGCGCTCCGCGATCAAGCCGATCCAATCGCTCGGCCTTGTCGAAACGGGGGCCGCCGACGCCTTTGCCGTGCCCGAACCGCGCTTGGCGCTCGCCGCCGCCAGCCATGGCGGCGAACCGATGCACGTCTCGGCCGTGCTCGATTGGCTGCCGAAGCTCGGTCTCGACGAAGGCGCGCTCGCGTGCGGGCCGCATATGCCCACGCACGCGCCCTCGGCCGAAGCGCTGATCCGCGCGAGCGCGCCGGCCACGCGCGCGCACAACAATTGTTCGGGCAAGCATTCGGGCATGCTGACCGTGTGCCGGCATCTGGATCTGCCGGTCGCCGGCTACGAGCGCCCGGATCACCCGCTGCAAAAGCGCATCGAGGGCGTCTACGAGGACTTTCTGTCGATCAAGATGGCTGGGTTGCCGCGCGGCATCGACGGCTGCTCGCTGCCGCAGATCGCCGTACCGCTCGACCGTATGGCGCTGGGTATCGCCCGGTTCGGGGCGCCGGACGGCGTCTTCGACGCCACGCGCGCCGCCGCGTGCAAGCGAATGGCGGCAGCGATCGTCGCGCATCCCTACATGCTGGCGGGGACCGGGCGCTTTTGCACCCGCGCCCTGATCGCCGCGCGCGGTCATGCGGTGTTGAAGACCGGCGCGGAGGGCGTCTACCTCGCGGCCGTGCCCGGGCGCAAAATCGGCATCGCGCTGAAGGTCGCGGATGGCGCCGGCCGGGCGGCGGAAGTGGCGATGGCCAAACTGCTCGACGACTACGGCGCGTTCGCGGACACGCCGCGCGCCGAAGTGGAGGCGTTGCTCAAGCCCGAACTGCGCAATTACGCGGGGCTCCGGGTCGGCGAGATCCGCCCCGCGCCGAATTGGTGAACGGCGGCCTCGTCTAGGCTCAGCCGACCGCGGCGAGCTTGGCGGCGGCGATTTCGAGCTTGGCGGCGAGCGGCAGGCGCTCGTCGTCCGAGGTCGCGGCCGCGAGCTTCGCGCGCAGGGCCTCGATCTCGCCCGACACCGCGCCCTTATCGATCTCCGACAGGCGCGCGGCTTCCTCGGCCAGGACCGTGACGCCGTCGGCGGTCACTTCGGCGAAGCCGCCGGCGACGAAGATGCGGTCCTTGACCGCACCCGCGTCGTGCACGTCGATCGTGCCGAAGCGCAACGTCGACACCACGGGCGAATGCCCCTTGAGCACGCCGAAATCGCCTTCGCCGCCGGGGACGACGACCATGTCGACGTCCTCGGACAGCACGAGGCGCTCGGGGCTGACCAGTTCGAACTTGGTCTTGCCCGTCATCTTAGGCGGCTTCCGCGGCCATCTTGCGCGCCTTGGCGCGGGCTTCGTCGATCGTGCCGACCATGTAGAAAGCGGCTTCCGGCATGTCGTCGCACTTGCCGGTCACGATTTCCTTGAAGCCCTTGATCGTGTCCTCGAGCTTCACGAGCACGCCCGGCGTGCCGGTGAAGACTTCGGCCACGTGGAAGGGCTGCGACAGGAAGCGCTGGATCTTGCGCGCGCGCGCCACGGTCAGCTTGTCCTCTTCGGACAGCTCGTCCATGCCGAGAATCGCGATGATGTCCTGCAGCGACTTGTAGGTCTGCAGTACCTTCTGCACGTCGCGGGCGACTTGGTAGTGCTCCTCGCCGATCACGCGCGGGTCGAGCATCCGCGAGGTGGAGTCGAGCGGATCCACCGCCGGGAAGATGCCCAACTCGGCGATCTGGCGCGACAGCACGGTCGTCGCGTCCAAGTGCGAGAACGACGTCGCCGGCGCGGGGTCGGTCAAGTCGTCGGCGGGCACGTAGATGGCCTGCACCGAGGTGATCGAGCCCTTCTTGGTCGAGGTGATGCGTTCCTGCAAAGCGCCCATGTCGGTCGACAGCGTGGGCTGATAGCCCACGGCCGACGGGATGCGGCCCAGCAGCGCCGACACTTCCGCGCCCGCCTGGGTGAAGCGGAAGATGTTGTCGACGAAGAACAGCACGTCCTGGCCTTCCTCGTCGCGGAAGTATTCGGCGACGGTGAGGCCCGACAGGCCGACGCGCGCGCGCGCACCCGGCGGTTCGTTCATCTGGCCGTAGACCAGCGCCACCTTCGAGCCCGGGCCGTCGGTCTTGATGACGCCGGATTCCATCATCTCGTGATAGAGGTCGTTGCCTTCGCGCGTGCGCTCACCCACGCCCGCGAACACCGACACGCCGCCGTGCGCCTTGGCGACGTTGTTGATGAGCTCCATGATCGTCACGGTCTTGCCGACGCCCGCGCCGCCGAACAGGCCGATCTTGCCGCCCTTGGCGTAGGGCGCGAGCAGGTCGATGACCTTGATGCCCGTGACCAGAATCTCGGCTTCCGTCGACTGTTCGACGAATTCCGGGGCCGTGCGGTGGATCGGGGACGTGCGCTTGGCGCCGATGGGGCCGCGCTCGTCGATCGGCTCGCCGATCACGTTGATGATGCGGCCCAGCGTTTCGGGGCCGACCGGCATGGCGATGGCGTTGCCCGTGTCGACGACTTCGTCGCCGCGGACCAGACCGTCGGTCGTGTCCATCGCGATGGTGCGCACGACGCTTTCGCCCAGATGCTGCGCGACCTCGAGCACCAGGGTCTTGCCCTGGTTCTTGGCGTGCAGCGCGTTGAGAATCGCCGGCAGTTCGCCGTCGAATTGGACGTCGACGACGGCGCCCAGAACCTGGGTGATGCGACCGACCTTGTTGTTCGCCATGATGCGGGGCTCCTCGCTCGGATGTCAGACGGCTTCCGCGCCGGAGATGATCTCGATCAATTCCTTCGTGATCGAGGCCTGGCGCGAGCGGTTGTAGTTGAGGGTGAGTTTCTTGATCATGTCGCCGGCGTTGCGCGTGGCGTTGTCCATCGCGGTCATCCGCGCGCCCTGCTCGGAAGCGGCGTTCTCGAGCAGCGAGCGGTAGACCTGGACCGACAGATTGCGCGGCAGCAACGCGGCGAGGATTTCGCCTTCTTCGGGTTCGTATTCGTACACGGCGCCCGTGCCCGCACCCGCGGGTGCGGCGCCGGCTTCGGCCGCGAACGGCACGATCTGCAGGCGCGTCGGGATCTGCGCGATCGCCGACTTGAAGCGCGCGTAGTAGAGCGCGGCGACGTCGAATTCGCCCGCATCGAACATCGCCAGGATCTTCTGCGCGACGCTTTGCGCGTCGGCGAAGCCCAGACGCTTCTTCGGCAGATCGACCGAACCGACGATCAGATCGGCGTAGTCGCGGCGCAGCGCGTCGCGGCCCTTGCGGCCGACGCACAGGATCTTGGCCTGCTTGCCCTCGGCCTGGAGCTTGCGGATCTCCGCGCGCGCCAGGCGCACGATGACCGAGTTGAAGCCGCCGCACAGGCCGCGATCGGACGTGCAGACCACCAACAGATGGACCTTGTCCGAACCGGTGCCCGCCAGCAGCTTGGGCGCGCCCGCGCCCGCCGTCGCGGCGCCGGCGAGCGAGGCCAGCACCTTGCCCATACGCTCGGCGTAGGGGCGCGCGGCTTCCGCCTGCTCCTGCGCACGGCGCAGCTTGGCGGCGGCGACCATCTTCATGGCGGACGTGATCTTCTGCGTCGACTTGACCGACGCGATCCGCATCCGGAGTGTTTTAAGGCTCGGCATGAGCGCCTCGACCCTTCCCTATTTCCGGCTCAGCCGTCCGCTCAGGCGAACGTCTTGACGAACGCGTCGAGCAGACCGCGCAGCTTCTTGTCGGTCTCGGGCTTGATCTCGCGGTCGGTGCGGATGGCGCCCAGGATGTCCTGGTGCTTGGCGCGCACTTCCGACATGAACGCGGCCTCGAAGCGGCCGACGTCCTTGGTCGCGACGCTGTCGAGATAGCCGTTCACGCCGGCGAAGATCGCCACGACCTGCTCTTCGACGGGCAGCGGCGAGTATTGCGGCTGCTTGAGCAGTTCGGTCAGGCGCGCGCCGCGCGCGAGCAGCTTCTGGGTCGACGCGTCGAGATCCGAGGCGAACTGCGCGAAGGCGGCCATTTCGCGGTACTGAGCGAGCTCGAGCTTGATCTTGCCCGCGACCTGTTTCATCGCCTTGATCTGCGCGGCCGAACCCACGCGGCTGACCGACAGGCCGACGTTGATGGCCGGACGGATACCCTTATAGAACAGGTCCGTTTCGAGGAAGATCTGCCCGTCGGTGATCGAAATCACGTTAGTCGGAATGTAGGCCGACACGTCGCCCGCCTGGGTTTCGATGACCGGCAGCGCCGTCAGCGAGCCCGCCTTCATGGCGTCGGACATCTTCGCCGCGCGCTCCAGCAGGCGCGAGTGCAGATAGAACACGTCGCCCGGGTAGGCTTCGCGGCCCGGCGGACGGCGCAGCAGCAGCGACATCTGGCGGTAGGCGACGGCCTGCTTGGAAAGATCGTCATAGACGATAACCGCATGCATGCCGTTGTCGCGGAAATACTCGCCCATCGCGCAGCCCGTGTAGGGCGCGAGGAACTGCAGCGGCGCCGGGTCCGACGCGGTCGCCGCGACGACGATGCAGTACTGCATCGCGCCGTAGTCTTCGAGCGTCTTGACGATGCGCGCGACGGTCGAACGCTTCTGGCCGACGCAGACATAGATGCAGTAGAGCTTCTTGGACTCGTCGTCGCCCGCGTTGATCGGCTTTTGGTTGATGAACGTGTCGATGGCGACGGCGGTCTTGCCGGTCTGACGGTCGCCGATGATCAACTCGCGCTGGCCGCGGCCGACGGGCACGAGCGCGTCGATCGCCTTGAGGCCGGTCTGCATCGGCTCGTGCACCGACTTGCGCGCGATGATGCCGGGGGCCTTCAGCTCGACGCGGCGCTTTTCGGTCGCCTGGATCGGGCCCTTGCCGTCGATCGGGTTGCCGAGACCGTCGACCACGCGGCCGAGCAGGCCCTTGCCGATCGGCGTTTCGACGATGGCGCCCGTCCGCTTGACCGTGTCGCCTTCCTTGATGTCCCGGTCGTCGCCGAAGATCACGACGCCGACGTTGTCGGTCTCGAGGTTCAGCGCCATCCCTTTGATGCCGCCGGGGAATTCGACCATCTCGCCGGCCTGGACCTTGTCGAGGCCGTAGACGCGGGCGATGCCGTCGCCGACCGAGATCACCTGACCGACTTCCGCAACGTCCGCGGCGGTGTCGAACTTGGCGATCTGGTCCTTCAGAATGGCGGAGATTTCGGCGGCGCGAATATCCATCTTGGTACCCTCTTCCGGAATATCAGGCCCGACCCGCGAGGGTCAGGTGGAGACGCTTGAGTTGGCCTTGCAGCGAGGCGTCGACGAGGCGGGAACCCACCTTCACCTTCAGCCCGCCCAGGATGCGGGGGTCGACCTTGAGGTCGAGCGAGATCTTGCGGCCAGCGCGGCCCGCGAGCGCGGCTTCCAGCGCCGCTTTCTGCGCGTCGGTCAACTCGACCGCCGACACGACTTCGGCGGTCGTTTCGCCGCGCTTGGCGGCCAAAAGATCGCGATACGCGGCGAAAATCGTCGAAAAACCGCCCAGACGGCGGTTCCGGGCGAGCGTGCCGAGGAAGCGGCGCACCAAATCGCCGATCCCGAGCGCCTGGGCGACCGCCAAAAGGGCGGCTTCCTGCGCCTTGCGCGGCAGCAGCGGGCTCGACATCGCGCGGCGCAAATCGGCCGACTGGCTGCGCGCGGCTTCGATCTTCTTGAGGTCGGCCAGAACGGCGTCCAGGGCCTTGCCTTCATCGGCCAATTCGTAGAGCGCGCCCGCGTAACGCTGAGCGAGGCCGGCGGCGACGGAACTGTCGGATGCCACGGAGCGGACTTCCTTTTGGACCGGAATTGCGACCCCCTCGAGCGGGCCGCAACCCCATTGAAAAACAACAGAAAACCAGGCGGGATAGATCGCCTTCCCACCGGCGCGGGCGAGTAGCTACCACAGCCCCCCTCGCGATGCAATAAGCCTCGGCCCGTCGTCGGCGGAAGTCGGTGAATTCAGACTCGATTAAGCGCTTCGCGAGATAGTCTTGGCGTCTCGCAGGGATTTTCAGCCGACAATGACCGCTTCGCCCGACATGGTGACAAAGCGACGCACCCGCGCCGCGACGCCGTTCCTGGCGGCGGCGGTGGCGAGCGCTTTGATCTTCTTGGGCGCGTTCATGGCTGCGGAGTTCGACCGGCAGGCGACGCGCACGCACGGCGAAGCGCACTACGCCGACCTCCTGCACTTGCAAAGCGAGCGCGTGGAAAGCTTCGTCGACCGCATCGCGCAAAGCCTGCGTTTCATCGCCTATTTGCAGGAGCGCGACGGCGCGCCGCCCGATCTCGCCGCACTCGTCGCCGGCAATCGGCTCGACGCCAGCGACGTGCTGCAATTCGCCTCGATCGACGCCGAGGGCATGGTTCGCGCCTCGAATTTGCCGCTGGGCCGGGCGTCGGTTTCGATCGCCGATCGGCCGCATTTTCGCGCCGCCGCGCAAGGCGGGGACGGGGTGCAATTCAGCCGCCCCGTGTTGGGCCGCGTGTCGGGGCAATGGAGCGTGCAGATGGTGCGCGCGGTGCGCTCGGAATCGGGGGCGTTTCTCGGGGTCGTCGGGGCGTCGATCGACACGGGCGTGTTGGATCGCTTGCTGGACGTGCCGGGCTTCGAGGGCGGCTTCGCGCTGATCGGCGCGGACGGCGCCGTCCGCGCGCGCACGCCGCCGAACTCGGAGCGGCGCAACGTCGACGATCCGGCGCATCCGTTGGTCGCGCGGATGCGCGAATCGGAAACGGGCGTTTGGGAAGGTCCGCCGCCGTGGGCCGAAACGCCGAAGGTCGCGCTGTGGCGGAAGGTGGATTCGCATCCGCTTTACGTCGTCGCGGCCGTTCCCGCGGCGACGCTGACCGCCGACGCGACCGCGCGTGCGCGCTACTACTGGGCCGCCGCGGGCCTCGCCGCGGGCGGCACTTTCGTCTTCGCCGCGTTCGCGGCACGCCGGCGCGCGCGTCTGGAGGCGACGCTGGCACGCGCGCGCGCCGCCGCGATCGAACAGGCCCGTCTCCTCGATTCCTTGGGCACGGATCTGCGCGGCCCCGTCGACATCCTGCGCTGGTCGATCGATACGCTCGCCGACCCGGCCGACGAACCCGCACGCCGTCGAGCACTCGCCGATTTGCGCCGGGCGGACGCCGCCTTGGCCCGCGCGGCGGACGACGCGGCCGTTTTGGCCCGACTGATGCGCGATTCCTCGGCGGTCGAATCCCGGCCGATCGACGCGCGCGATTGGGCGCGCGGCGCCTTCGAAACGGCGCGCGCGCGCGCGGGCGGCGCGGGCGTCACGTGCGATTTGGCGTTGGATTTGCCCGAGGGCTTGCGCATCGTCGCCGACGAGAAGGGATTGCGCCGCGTGGCGGAAACGCTGCTCGGCGCGGCGTTCGAGCGCGCGGGCCGCAGCGGGCGCGTCGGTTTTTCGGTCGGCGCGCGCGGGCTCGACGCCCGCACCGTGGAAATCGCCATCGCGGTTTCGGCATCCGGCGAAGCCTTGCGCCCGGACGCGCAAACCGGCGGCATGGCGACGGCGCTGGCCCAGGCGCTGGGCGGGCGCGTCGAACGCCTGGCGGGGCCCAACGGCACGCTCGACGTTTTCAAAGCCGGCTTCGCGCGCGCGGCCTGAGCGTCACAGAAAACTGTAGGGATCGATATCCACCGCCAAGCGCACGGCGGACGGGATTTGCGTTTGCGCGAGCCAATCGCGCAAAACACCCTGCAAATCGACCTCGCGCGTCGCTTTGACCAGCAACCGGCGCCGATGCCGCCCGCGCAGGATCGCCATGGCCGCGGGCGCAGGGCCCAGCACTTCCACACCGGCACCGCGCGGCGCGGTCGCCCCCAGCCGTTTGGCGATGCGATCCACCAACGCTTCGTCCTCGCCCGACAGAACCAGCGCGGCCAAGCGCCCGAACGGCGGCCAGTTGCGCTTGCGCCGGTCCTCGCGCTCGGCCGCCAGGAAGCGCGCCCGGTCGCCCGCGACCAGCGCCTTCATCACCGGATGCTCGGGCATGTGGGTTTGCAGCAGCACGCGGCCGGGCCGTTCGGCGCGGCCCGCGCGGCCCGCGACCTGATGCAGCAACTGCCACGACCGCTCGCCCGCGCGCAGATCCCCGCCCGCAAGGCCGATATCCGCGTCCACGATGCCCACCAGCGTCAGCAGCGGAAAATGGTGACCCTTCGCGACGATCTGGGTGCCGACCAGGATGTCGATTTCCCGCGCGGCCATCGCGCGCACGAATTCGGCCGCCGCCGCCGGCCCCGCGACGGTGTCCGACGTCATCACCGCGATCTTCGCGTCCGGGAACAGGGCTTGCGCCTCCTCCGCCACGCGCTCGACGCCCGGACCGCACGCGACGAACGAATCCTCGGCCGTGCAGGACGGGCATTGGCGCGGCAACGGTGCGGCATAGCCGCAATGATGGCATTGCAGACGCCCGTGCAGCCGGTGTTCGACCAGCCAAGCCGTGCAGCGCGGGCATTGCAGGCGATGCCCGCACGCGCGGCACAAGGTCAACGGCGCGTAGCCGCGGCGGTTCAAGAACAGCATCGCCTGTTCGCCCGCCTCCAGCGCGTCGGCCAACGCCGCGCGCAAGGGCGGAGACAGGAACCGGCCGCGCGGCGGCGGGGTTTTGCGCAAATCGATCGCGGCGACCCGCGGCAGCGTGGCGCCGCCGTGGCGCGCGGGTAGTTCGACGCGGCCATAACGACCGCGCTCGACGTTGGCGAGCGTTTCGAGCGACGGGGTGGCCGAAGCGAGCACCACCGGCACGGCTTCGAAGCGCGCGCGCACCACGGCCATGTCGCGCGCGTGATAGATCGTGCCGTCCTCCTGCTTGAAGGCTTGCTCGTGCTCCTCGTCCACGACCACGAGCCCGAGATCGCGGAACGGCAAGAACAGCGCCGAGCGTGCGCCGACGACCGTCCGCGCGCGGCCTTCGGCGATCTGCCGCCACACGCGCGCGCGCAGATGGCCGGGCAGTTCGGAATGCCAGGCGACCGGGGGCGCGCCGAAGCGCTCTTCGAACCGCGCGAGCCATTGCGCGCTCATCGCGATTTCCGGCAGCAGCACCAGCGCTTGCTTGCCCGCCGCGAGCGTCGCGGCGACGGCCTCGAAATAGACCTCCGTTTTGCCCGAGCCGGTCACGCCGTCGAGCAGCGTCGTCGAGAAACCCGCGCCGCATTTCTCGAGCAGCGCATCGGCCGCCGCGCGCTGGTCGGGATTGAGGTCGGCGAGAACCGGCGCGCGCGACGGCGGCGCGCCGAAATCGGCGGGCAGATCGATCGGTTCGAGCCAGCCTTTGTCGACGAGCCCTTTGACGACCGCCGCACCCACCCCGGCCGCGCGCGCAAGCTCGCCCGGGGGTCGCGCGCCGGCCATCGCTTCGCGCAAAACCCTGCGGCGCGCGGGCGTCAATACGCCCGGTTCGTCGAGTTCGGGATCGGGCGCACCGGCCGCCAGCGCCACGGCGCGCTTGGGCTTGGGCGGCTCCAACGCGGCGGGCACGCTCATGGCCATGCGCAAAACCGTGCCCGGCGGCGACAGCGTGTAGCGCGCGACCCAATCCACGAAGCCGCGCAAGGGCGCGCGCATCGCGGGCGCGTCGAGCTTGCCGCGCACCGGCTTCAGCCGCGACGGTTCGAAAGCCGGATCGGGCGGTTCGTCCCACACGACGCCGGTTTCGGTCCGCGGCCCGAGCGGCACGCGCACGAAATCCCCGGCCGCGAGATCGAGCGCCTCGGGCACGGCGTAATCGTAGGGCCCCAGGCGCAAGGGGAGCATCACGCGCACGCGCTTGCCCGGGCTGGATCGCGATTCGGCCATCGGCTAGACTCTGCGTCGTCGAGTCGCGCCCGCGCAAGCGTGCGCCGCAAAGTCCGGGTCGGAACATGCGAAAAAGCGTTCTCAGCGCCGCGCGAGGCCGATTCCGAAACGGGGGTCAGTGACGCGCGATGGCCGACGGCGAAACCGCACAACCGCTTTCCGGCGCGGCCCCCTCGGGGTGGACCGGGCTTTCGGGCGCGAACGTCGCCGAATATCTGCGCCGGCATCCCGATTTCCTGCTGGAACATCCGGACCTGCTGTGGGTGCTGACGCCGCCGCAGCAGCGCACAGGCGACGGCGTGATCGACATGCAGCGCTACATGCTCGAGCGCATGAAGTCCGACCTCGCCAAGCTGACCGCGGCGCAGGCCGAATTGATCGCGACCAGCCGGGCCAACCTCGCCACGCAAGGGCGCATCCACGCCGCCGTGCTGGCCGCCCTCGGCGCCAAATCCCTGCCCCATTGCATCGACACGATCCTCGTCGATCTGCCGATGCATTTGGAGGTCGACGCGATCGGCCTGGGCTTCGAATCGCTCGATGCGCCGCCCGCGGGCGACGGCGCTTCGGCGTTGAAGATTCTGCCGCGCGGCACGGTCGATCGGGTGATGGGCGAACGGCGCGACATCCTGCTGCTGTCCGACGAACCGGGCGATCCCGCCATCTATGCCGGGGCTTCCACGCTGGTCCGCAGCCAGGCGCTGATGCGCCTGCGCCTGACGCGCGACATGCCGCCGGGCATCCTGGCTTTCGGCAGCCGCCAGACGGGCAAGTTCCACCAGGGCCAGGGCACGGAGTTGCTGAGCTTCCTCGGGCGCGTCGTCGAATGCGCGCTGCACGGATGGCTCGCCCGCACGCGCTGACGCCCGGGTTCGTCGCGCGCGCGGACGCGCAAACGGCCGCCGTCGCCTGGCTCGACCGTCTTCGCCACGAACGCCGCGCGGCGCGCCACACGCTCGACGGCTACGCGCGCGATCTGGGCGCGTTCCTCAAGTTCCTGGCCGGCCATCTGGGCGAAGCCGCCGATCTTGCGGCCCTCGCGAAGCTCGAACCCGCCGATTTCCGTGCCTTTCTCGCCGCCCGCCGCGCGGAAGGTTTGGCCGCGTCGTCCAACGCGCGCGCGTTGTCCGCGTTGCGCGGGTTCTTCGCGCATCTTGCGCGCGAGGGTTTGGCCGAAAACCCGCATGCGGCGGCCTTGCGCGGTCCCAAATTGCCGAAATCCGTCCCGAAGGCGCTGACGGCGGCGGACGCGGCCGCGGCACTCGACATCGACGACGACGTGCCGTGGATCGCCGCACGCGACAAGGCGGTGCTGAGCTTGCTGTACGGCGCGGGGCTTCGCATCGACGAAGCCCTGTCGCTGAACGCCGACGCCCTGCCGCTGGGCGAGACTTTGCGCGTGCTCGGCAAGGGCCGAAAGGCCCGCGACGTGCCGTTGCTGCCCGAAGTGCGCGACGCGATCGCCGCCTATTTGCGCCTGCGCCCGCCGAGCACCGGCAACGCCGCTCCGCTTTTCGTCGGCGTCAAAGGCAAGCGCTTGCGCGCGGAGATCGTGCAGAAGCGCTTACGCGCGTTGCGCTTGGATTTGGGCCTGCCCGACACGGCCACGCCGCACGCGCTGCGCCATTCCTTCGCCACGCATCTGCTGGGGGCGGGTGCGGATCTGCGCGCGATCCAGGAATTGCTGGGCCATGCCTCGCTGTCGACCACGCAGCGCTATACGGCCGTGGACGCCGAGCGCCTGCTCGACATCCACGCCGCGGCCCATCCCCGGGCGAAGGCGTAACGCTCAGATGTGGATGGGCCGGCCGTCGACCGCGAGGGCGGCTTCGCGGACCGCCTCGGTCAGCGTCGGATGCGCGTGGCAGGTGCGGGCGATATCCTCCGACGAGGCGCCGAATTCGATGGCGAGCGCCATTTCGGCGACCAGTTCGCCCACCGACGGGCCCACCATATGCACGCCGAGCACGCGGTCGGTGGCGGCGTCGGCGAGGATCTTCACGAAGCCGTCGGTCGAATTCTGCGCGCGCGCGCGGCCGTTGGCGGTGAACGGGAACTTGCCGATCTTGTAGGCGACGCCGTCGGCCTTCAATTGCTCCTCGGTCCGGCCGACGGAGGCGACTTCCGGCCACGTATAGACGACCGACGGGATCGCGTCGTAGTTCACGTGACCGTGCTGGCCAGCCAGAATCTCGGCGACCGCCATGCCCTCGTCCTCGGCCTTGTGCGCGAGCATCGGCCCGACGACGACGTCGCCGATCGCGTAGATCCCCGGCACGTTCGTGCGGTAATGCGCGTCGATGGCGATGCGGCCCTTCTCGTCGAGCGCCACGCCCGATTCCTTGAGGCCGAGCCCGTCGGTGAACGGGCGCCGGCCGATCGCCACGAGCACGATCTCCGCATCGATGGTTTCGGCCGCACCGCCGCCGGCCGGTTCGACCGTCAGCGTCACACCCTTGGCCGCGACCTTGGCGCCGGTCACCTTGGTCGAAAGCTTGAACGCCATTCCCTGCTTTTGCAGGATGCGCTGCATCTGTTTGGACACTTCGCCGTCCATGCCCGGCATGATCCGGTCGAGGAATTCCACGACCGTCACCTTCGCGCCCAGACGCTGCCACACCGATCCCATTTCAAGGCCGATCACGCCGCCGCCGACCAGCACCATCGTCTTCGGCACGTCCGGCAGCGCCAATGCGCCGGTCGAGGAGACGATGCGCTTCTCGTCGATCGGCAATGCCGGGATCGAAACGACGTCCGAACCCGTGGCGATCACGATGTTCTTGGCCGCCAGCGTCTGCGTGCCGCCCGCGTTGAGCGCCACGTCGACCTTGCCGGCCCCCGCGACCTTCGCCGCACCTTTGATCCACTCGACCTTGTTCTTCTTGAACAGATAGGCGACGCCGTCGACGTTCGACTTCACCGTCTTGTCCTTGTGGCCCATCATCGCCTTGAGATCGAGTTCGACCTTGCCGGTCTTGACGCCGAACGCGGCGAGGCCGTGCGAGGCCTCCTCGAACTTCTCGGAGGCCTGCAGCAGCGCCTTGGACGGGATGCAGCCCACGTTCAGGCACGTGCCGCCGAGCGTCTCGCGCTTCTCCACGCACGCGACCTTCATTCCGAGCTGTGCGGCACGGATCGCGCAGACGTAGCCGCCGGGGCCGGCGCCGATGACGACGAGGTCGAAATTCTGCTCGGACATGGGAGTTTCCGTTCGATCTGATGGTGTCGCGAAAGAAGAAAAGGCCCCGGTCCGCGGGGCCTTTTCCGGATCACATATCGAGGATCAGGCGGCCCGGATCTTCGACGCATTCCTTGACGCGCACGAGGAAGGTCACGGCCTCGCGCCCGTCGATGATGCGATGGTCGTAGCTGAGCGCCACATACATCATCGGGCGGATTTCAATCTTGTCGCCGATCGCCATGGGGCGCGGCTGGATCTTGTGCATCCCCAGAATGCCCGATTGCGGCGGGTTGAGGATGGGCGTGGACATCAGCGAACCGTAGATGCCGCCGTTCGTGATCGTGAACGTGCCGCCGGTCATTTCGTCCATCGTCAGCTTGCCGTCGCGCGCGCGGCGGCCGAAATCGCCGATCTTCTTTTCGATGTCGGCGAAGCCGAGCGCGTCGCAATCGCGCACCACCGGCACGACGAGGCCCTGGGGCGTGCCCACGGCGATGCCGATGTCGTAGTGGTTCTTGTAGACGATGTCCTGGCCGTCGATCTCGGCGTTGACGGCGGGCAGTTCCTTGAGCGCCACCACGCACGCCTTGGCGAAGATCGACATGAAGCCGAGCTTGACGCCGTGGCGCTTCTCGAAGGTCTCGTTGTACTTCGTGCGCAGCGCCATCGCCGCGGTCATGTCGATTTCGTTGAAGGTCGTCAGCATCGCCGCCGTGTTCTGCGCCTGCTTCAGGCGTTCGGCGATGCGCAGGCGAAGGCGCGTCATCTTCACGCGTTCCTCGCGGGGGCCGAGTTCGCGCGGGGCGGCCGGGGCGGCCGGCGCGGGCGCGGCGGCCTTGGGCGCAGCGGCGGCGGCCGCGACGTCGGCCTTGGTCACGCGGCCGTCTTTGCCGGAGCCCGCGACGGCGGCGGCGTCCATCCCGGCTTCGGACAACGCTTTGCGCGCGGCCGGACCGGGCTGGGCGGCGGCGGCTGGGGCCGGGGCGGGTGCCGCGGCCTTGGGCGCGGCGGCGGCCGCGGGGGCCGGGGCGGCGGCTTTGCCTGCGGCCCCTTCCAGGATTTCACCGAGCTTGGCGCCGACGCCGACAGTACCGCCGGCTTCCACCGAGATCGAGACGAGCTGGCCCGCGACCGGGGCCGGCACTTCGACCGTCACCTTGTCGGTTTCGAGTTCGCACAAGGCTTCGTCGGCCTTCACCGCGTCGCCGACCTTCTTGAACCATTTGGCGATCGTCGCTTCGGAGACCGACTCCCCCATCGGGGGCACTTTGATGTCGACGGGCATGGCGTTTCTTTCTTCTCGCGTTTCGGGCGATCTCAGATTTTCAGGGCTTCGTCGAGGAGCTTGGCTTGCTCGGCGTTGTGCCGCTTGTAGGAGCCTGTCGCCGTCGCGGCCGATTCGGCCCGGCCGGCGTAGCGCGGCCGCTTGCCGGCGATCGGCAGGTTGGCGAGCATCGCTTCCAAGCGCGGCTGGACGAAGGTCCAAGCACCCATGTTCTGCGGCTCTTCCTGGCACCAGACGATCTCGGCGTTCTTGTAGCGGCCGAGTTCCTTTTCCATCGTGGCGAGCGGGAACGGATACAGCTGCTCCACGCGCACGAGGGCGACGTCCTTGATCTCGCGCTTCGCGCGCTCCTCGTAAAGGTCGTAGTAGACCTTGCCCGAACACATCACCACGCGCTTGACCTTGTCGTCGGCGGCGATCTTGTCGGTTTCGCCGAAGAAGCGGTGGAAGGTCGTGCCCGTGGCCATATCGGCCAGCTTCGACGTGGCGAGCTTGTGCCGCAGCAGCGACTTGGGCGTCATGATCAGCAAGGGCTTGCGGATCGTGCGGCGCACCTGGCGGCGCAGGGCGTGGAAGTAATTGGCCGGCGTCGTGATGTTGCAGACCTGCCAATTGTCCTCGGCGCACATCTGCAGGAAGCGCTCCATGCGGGCGGAGGAATGCTCCGGCCCCTGGCCTTCGTAGCCGTGCGGCAGCAGCACGACGAGACCCGACATGCGCAGCCATTTGTGTTCGCCCGAGGAGATGAACTGGTCGAACATCGTCTGCGCGCCGTTGGCGAAATCGCCGAACTGCGCCTCCCACAGCACGAGCGCCTTGGGCTCGGCCAGCGAATAGCCGTATTCGAAGCCCAGCACGCCGAATTCCGAGAGCGGGGAATCGTGCACTTCGAACGTGGCTTGGTTCGGCGCCACGTTCTGCAGCGGCAGGTAACGCTTTTCGGTTTCCTGGTCGACCAGCACCGAATGGCGCTGGGAGAAGGTGCCGCGGCCGCAATCCTGGCCGGACAGACGCACGGGCGTGCCTTCGGCCACCAACGTGCCGAACGCCAGCGCCTCGGCCGTCGCCCAATCGATGCCTTCGCCCGCGTCGATCATCTTGCGCTTGGCGTCGAGATTGCGGCGCACGGTGCGGTGGACGTTGTGGCCGTCGGGCACGCGCGTCAGCGCCTCGCCGACCTTCTTGAGCAGGTCGGGCGACACGGACGTGTTGCCGCGCCGGTCGTCGTTCTTGGCGGTTTCGATGCCCGCCCATTTGCCTTCGAGCCAGTCGGCCTTGTTCGGCTTGTAGCTTTTCGAGGCTTCGAGCTGGCTGTCCAGATGCGCGATGAAATCGTCGTAGATCTTCTGCGACTCCTCGGCCGGGATCGAGCCTTCGCGCGCGAGCTGCTCGGCGTAGAGCGTACGCGTGGTCTTGTGCGCCGCGATCTTCCGGTACATCAGCGGCTGGGTGAAAGACGGCTCGTCGGTCTCGTTGTGGCCGTGCCGGCGGTAGCACACCATGTCGATGACGACGTCGCGGTGGAAGCGCTGGCGGAACTCGGTCGCGATGCGCGCGACGTGCACGACGGCTTCGGGATCGTCGGCGTTGACGTGGAACACCGGCACGCCCAGGCCCTTGGCGATGTCCGTGCAATAGACGCCCGAGCGCGAATAGTTCGGCGCGGTCGTGAAGCCGATCTGGTTGTTGACGACGAAGTGGATCGTCCCGCCGGTGCGGTAGCCGACGATATCCACGAACGACATCGTCTCGGGCACGATGCCCTGACCGGCGAAGGCCGCGTCGCCGTGCAGCAGCAGCGGCAGGACGGCCGTGCGCTCGACGTCGCCCAGCTGCGCCAATTTCGCGCGCGCCTTGCCGAGCACGACCGGGTTCACCGCCTCGAGATGCGACGGGTTGGCGGTCAGCGACAGATGGACCTTGTTGCCGTCGAACTCGCGGTCCGACGACGTGCCGAGATGGTATTTGACGTCGCCCGACCCTTGCACGTCGTCCGGATGCGCGGCCACGCCCTGGAATTCGGAGAAGATCGCCACGTAGGGCTTGCCCATCACGTTGGCGAGCACGTTCAGGCGCCCGCGATGGGGCATGCCGATCACGATCTCGCGCACGCCCAGCTGGCCGCCGCGCTTGATGATCTGTTCGAGGGCGGGCACGGCCGCCTCGCCGCCGTCCAGGCCGAAGCGCTTGGTGCCGACGAATTTGCGGTCGAGGAACCGCTCGAAGCCCTCGGCCGCCGTCAGACGCTCCAGGATCGCGCGCTTGCCGCGCAAGGTGAAGTCGGTCTGGTTGCGCGGGCCTTCGATGCGCTGCTGGATCCAGCTTTTCTGCTCGGGATCGGTGATGTGCAGGAATTCGACGCCGATCGAACCGCAATAGGTCGCCTTCAGCGCGGCGACGATGTTGCGCAACGTGGCGGATTGCATGCCCAGCACGTTGTCGATGAAGATCGGCCGGTCCATGTCGGCTTCGGTGAAGCCGTAATGCGCGGGATCGAGTTCGGGGTGCGGCTCGCGCTTGGTCAGGCCCAGCGGATCGAGATTGGCCTCGAGATGTCCGCGCATCCGGTAGGCGCGGATCAGCATGATCGCGCGGATGGAATCGAGCGTGCGGGCCTTGGCTTGCTCCTCGGTCAAACCCTGGACCACGGGGGCCGCGGCGGCGTTCGCGTTCGCGGCCTTGCCCTTGGCGGGCATGGCGGCGGACGGATCGGCCGCCCCGATGACCTTGGTCTTCTCGCGGCCCCAGCGCGGCACGTAGTAGCCCGGACCGTCGGCCAGCATTTCGCGCAAGGTGCCGTGCCAGCTCGGATCGACGCTGGCCGGATCGGCGCGATAGCGCTCCAGCAATTCGGCGACGAAGACGGCGTTGCCGCCGTTGAACAGCGTGTCCAGATCCGGATGCGTCGCCATCTTGCCCTCGCTCTTTCGGTTCAGCCTTGCATCGCCTTCAACATGGTCGAGCCCAACGCGGCCGGGCTGTCGGCGACCAGATAGCCCGCCGATTTCATCGCTTCGAACTTGTCGCCGGCCGTGCCCTTGCCGCCCGAGATGATGGCGCCCGCATGACCCATGCGCCGGCCCGGGGGCGCGGTCACGCCCGCGATGAAACCCGCGATCGGCTTCTTGACCTTCGAGGCCTTGTAGAACGCGGCCGCCTCTTCCTCGGCCGAACCGCCGATTTCGCCGATCATGATGATGCCGGCGGTTTCGGGATCGGCGAGGAAAAGCTCGAGCGCGTCGATGAAATTCGTGCCGTTGACCGGGTCGCCGCCGATGCCGATGCAGGTCGTCTGGCCGAGGCCCGCGGCCGTCGTCTGGGCGACCGCTTCGTAGGTCAGCGTGCCCGACCGGCTGACGATGCCGATCTTGCCGCGCGTGTGGATGTGGCCGGGCATGATGCCGATCTTGCATTCGCCGGGCGTGATGACGCCGGGGCAGTTGGGCCCGATCAGACGCGTCTTGCTGCCCGCCATCGCGCGCTTGACGCGCACCATGTCGAGCACCGGGATGCCTTCGGTGATGCACACGACCAAGCGCAGCTTGGCGTCCACCGCTTCGAGGATCGCGTCGGCCGCGAAGGGCGGGGGCACGTAGATGACCGAGGCGTCGGCGCCCGTCGTGCGGACCGCTTCGTCGACCGTGTCGAAAACCGGCAGGTCGAGATGCTTGGTCCCGCCTTTGCCCGGCGTCACGCCACCGACCATCTTGGTGCCGTAGGCGATCGCCTGTTCGGAATGGAAGGTGCCTTGCGCGCCGGTGAAGCCCTGGCAAATCACCTTGGTGTTCTTGTCGACCAGTACGGCCATGTTACGCGGCCTCCTTGACGGCCTTGACGATTTTCTCGGCCGCGTCGGCGAGGTTGTCGCCCGACACGATTTTGAGGCCCGAGTTTTTGAGGATCTTCTTGCCGAGCTCGACGTTCGTGCCTTCCAGGCGCACGACCAACGGCACGTTCAACGCGACTTCGCGCGCCGCGGCGACCACGCCTTCGGCGATCACGTCGCAGCGCATGATGCCGCCGAAGATGTTGACGAGGATGCCCTCGACGTTCGGATCCGACAGGATCAGCTTGAAGGCTTGGGTGACGCGCTCCTTGGTCGCGCCGCCGCCGACGTCCAGGAAGTTCGCGGGCTCGCCGCCGTAGAGCTTGATGATGTCCATCGTCGCCATGGCGAGGCCGGCGCCGTTGACCATGCAGCCGATGTTGCCGTCGAGCTTGACGTAGTTGAGCTCGTGCTTGCCCGCCTCGCGCTCCATCGGATCTTCTTCGTCCTCGTCGCGCAACTCGGCCACGTCCTTGTGGCGGAACAGCGCGTTGTCGTCGAAGTTCATCTTGGCGTCGAGCGCCAGGATGTCGCCCGCACCGGTGACGACCAGCGGGTTGATTTCGACGATCGAGGCGTCGAGGGCCATGAACGCCTCGTACATCGCGCTCACGAACTTGACGCACGCGCCGATCTGCTTGCCTTCGAGGCCGAGCCCGAACGCCACTTTGCGCGCGGCGTAGGGCTGCAGGCCCTGGGCCGGGTCGATGGCGACCTTGAGGATCTTCTCGGGGGTCTTGTGGGCGACCTCTTCGATGTCCATGCCGCCTTCGGTCGAGGCCATCACGGTCACGCGCTGGGTCGCGCGGTCGACCAGCATGCCCAAGTACAGCTCGCGCTTGATGTCGCAGCCTTGCTCGACGTAGATGCGCTTGACCTCTTTGCCCTTCGGGCCGGTCTGCTTGGTGACGAGGATCTTGCCCAGCATCGCCGAGGCGTTCTTCTTGACCTCGTCGATCGATTTGACGACGCGCACGCCGCCTTTGCCGTTGGGATCGTCCTTGAAGCGTCCCGCCCCGCGCCCGCCGGCGTGGATCTGCGATTTCACCACCCAGACCGGACCGCCCAATTCGCGGGCCACTTTCTCGGCCTCGTCGGGCGTGTAGGCCACGGCGCCCTTGGGCACGGCGACGCCGAATTTGGCCATCAGCGTCTTGGCTTGGTACTCGTGGATATTCATGGACGATCCGCGAAAAGGGTTGGAATTCGGAAGGTTAGACCCGGGCGGGGGGACGGAGCAACCCGCCCCCGCCCGGGATCGCGCCGAAGCGCGGGCACCTTAGAGCTTGCCGTCGGCCTTGAGCAGTTTCTCGGCCACGCCGCAAAGGTCGCGCACGGCGGCGACCGATTTGTCGAAATTGGCCTTTTCGCCGGCGTCGAGCGAGATCTCGACGACCTTCTCCACGCCGTTCTTGCCGATGATGCACGGCACGCCGACATAGATGTCCTTAAGGCCGTATTCGCCGTTCAGCATCGCCGCGCACGGCAGCAAGCGGCGCTTGTCGCGCAGATAGCTCGCCGCCATCTCGATCGCCGACATCGCCGGCGCGTAGAAGGCCGAGCCGGTCTTGAGCAGCGCCACGATCTCGCCGCCGCCGTTGCGCGTGCGGTCGACGATCTTGTCCAGACGCTCCTGCGTGGTCCAGCCCATCTTGACGAGGTCGGGCAGCGGGATGCCCGCGACCGCCGAATAGCGCACCGAAGGCACCATCGTGTCGCCATGGCCGCCCAGCACGAACGCCGTCACGTCCTCGACCGAGACGTTGAACTCCTCGGCCAGGAACCAGCGGAACCGCGCGGAATCCAGCACGCCGGCCATGCCGACGACCTTGTTGGCGGGCAGGCCCGACAGGACCTGCAGGACCCACACCATCACGTCGAGCGGGTTGGTCACGACGATGACGAAGGCGTTGGGCGCGTGCTTCTTGATCGCGTCGGCGACGGTCGCCATGACCTTGACGTTGATGCCGATCAGATCGTCGCGGGTCATGCCGGGTTTGCGCGGCACGCCGGCGGTGACGATGATGACGTCGGCCCCGGCCATCGCCGAGTAATCGTTGGAGCCCTTCACCAGCGCATCGAAGCCCGCGACCGGGGAGGCTTCGGCAATATCCAGCGCCTTGCCCTGCGGAATGCCCTCGGCGATGTCCAGCAGGACCACGTCGCCCAGCTCCTGAAGCCCGGCCAGCAACGCCAACGTGCCGCCGATCTGCCCCGCGCCGACCAGCGCGATCTTATTGCGTGCCATACGATTTTTCCCCTTTTGCCCTTCCCCCGGCGGAAGCCCCCGGCAGAGACCCCCGGCGAAGGCATTGCGGTGCGAAATCCGGGGGCGGTTGTACCGCCCCTGGTGGCGCGCATCAAGTGCGCGCCCCCGGAGCCGGTTGCCGCAGGCGCCCCGTAAATCCCCTGCGTACAGACAGGTTTAGCGACCGAGGCTGAATCGAGGGTTAATCGGTCCGGCGCGGGCGCTTTCAGCGCCGGGGAGCGGCTTCGACGAAGACGTCGACCTGTTGGCCGACGAACGCCGGGAAAGCCGGGTCGGCGACGGCGTAAATCGCCTGGAGTACGCGGGTATCCACGCGTTCGGAGGTACCGCCCGTCAGCGAGCGTTTCGGCACCACGTAAGGCTCGACGCGCACGAACGACAGCGCGCTGGCGATGCGCGAATCCCCGCGCAGTCGGGCGATCGCAGGGGCGCCCGGGCGCAAACGCTGCGCGTCGACCTCGTCGATGTCCACGCGCACATGCAGCGGCGCGACGTTGCCCATCAGCGCCAGCGCCGTGGCCGGCGCGCCGGCTTGCGCGAATTCGCCCAAGCGCACGTTGATCTGCAGCACGCGGCCGGCGATGGGCGCGCGCACGACGGTCCGCTCGACGTCGACTTGCGCGCGGGCGAGTTGGGCGGCGGCCTCCAAACGCACCGCGTCGAACTCGACGCGCTGGGCTTCGAGCACGTCGACTTGGCGGCGCGCGGCCTCCGCCCCGGCGCGCGCGCCCTGTAGCGACGCGTCCGCCCGGCGCGAATCGGCGACGGCGCTGTCCAAACGCTGCCGGCTGGCGAATTCGTTGCGCGACAATTCCTGGAACCGCGCGCGGTCCGCCTCGGCGCGTTCGCGCTCGGCCGCCGCGCCCGCGACGGACGTCCCCGCCTGGGCGGCGAGCGCGCGCTGCTGGGCGATCTGCCGGTCGATGCGCTGGACTGCCGCGGCCGCGTTGGCCGCGCGCGCTTCGGCCTGCATGAGGTTTGCGCGATATACGCGGCCGTCGATTTCGAACAACGGCGCGCCTTGGGGCAAATCCTCGCCCTCCTTGGCGTGGATCCTAACGACCACGCCGCCCAATTCCGTCGCCACCGCGACGATTTCGCTGCTCGGCTCGACCAAGCCCGACCCCGCGATGGCCGCCGGAAAGGGATTGCTCGGCGGCGGCAGCACGGGATCGGTCAACGGCCGCGCGCGGTCGGCCGCCGCGATCGACCAGACCGCGAAGATCAAAGCGCCGCCCGCCGCGACGGGCAGGATATGGCGCACGAAGCTGGGGCGTTTCATGGGACGATCTCCGGGGCTTTGTCCTCGACGGCCGCGATCCGCCCGTCTTCCATCCGCACGATGCGGTCGGCGAAGTCGAAAATCCGATGGTCGTGGGTGACCACGATCGTGGCGCGGTCCGCACGGACGGACGCCGCGCGCAACAACTCCATCGCGTTGCGCCCGCCGGTCGCGTCGAGCGCGGCGGTCGGCTCGTCGCACACCACGAGCTTGGGCTCGTGCACCAGCGCGCGCGCGATCGCCACGCGCTGCTGCTGGCCGCCGGACAATTGGCGCGGCAATTTGCGCGCGTGCTCGCCCATGCCCAGCCGTTCGAGCAGCGGCATCGCCTTCTTCGCCGCCGTTTCGAGATCGATCCCCGCCGCGACCAGGGGCACGGCGGCGTTCTCGGCGGCGGTCAACGCGGGCAGCAGATTGTATTGCTGGAAGATGAAGCCCAGATTGGCCCGGCGGAACGCGACGCGCGCGGAATCCGACATGCGCGCGACGTCGTGCCCGTCGACTTCGACCGCGCCCGAATCGAACGACAGAATGCCGCTGACGATCGACAGCAGCGTCGTCTTCCCGCAGCCCGACGGGCCCACCAGCATGGTCATCTCGCCCCACGGCACGTCGATGTCCACGCCGTGCAGCACGCGCAGCGGCCCCGCCTCCGAATCGAAGGATTTGACGACGTTCCGGCAGCGCACGGCCAGGGTCATGCTCAACCCCGGAACACGATCGCCGGATCGACGACCAGCACGCGCCGGACGGAAGCGAAGCTCGCGACCGCGATGATCGCCAGCACGGCGGCCGCGACGCCGGCGGCCACCTCCCACGGCAGCACCAGACCGCGCAGCGCGTCGTTGGCGCGCGGCACGAAATGGAAGAACGCCGCCGCCATGCCGATGCCCAGCGAATAGCCGGTGACCGCCGCCACGCCCGCCTGCAGCAGCACCATGCGCAGAATGGCGAGGTTGCCGACGCCGATCGCCTTCAGCGCGCCGAACTGCTTCAGGTTTTCGACCACGAACAGGAAGAATGTCTGCCCGACGATGGCCGCCCCCACGATGAAGCCGAGCGCGATCGTGATGCCGAAATTGATGGGAATGCCCGTATTGCGGAGGAAGTAGAGTACCGTCATGCGCGCGAAGCCCGCGCTTGTCGTGGCCTGCAGGCCGGTTTCCGCGGCGATGCGCGCCGCGACCTCGGCCGCGTCGTGGCCCGCGGCCGCGCGCGCGATCACGTAGCTCAATTGGCTGCGCCGCTGCGCCGCCAGATTCAGCGCCAGGGAGTAGCGCGCGAAGATCACGGGCGACGTCGCGAAGGGGGCCGAGGCGTCGACGATCGCCGCCACCCGCACGCGCCGGTCGTTGATCTCCACCTCGCGCCCCAGATCGAGCGGCGCGTCCGGCCACAGCCGCATGAAACCCGATTTGTCGATCGCGATCGCGTCCGGCGCCCGCAAGGCGTCGAGATCGCCGAGCACGAATTTCGGCGGCACGCCCGCAAGCGTGGCGTCGTCCACGCCGATCAGCAGGATCTGTTCGAGGATGCCGTCGGGCGAACGCACCGTGCCCATGTTGCGCAAAAACGGCAGCGCCCAGGCCACGCCCTCCACCGAGCGCACGCGATAAAGCTGGGTGTCGGTCATCGGCTCGTTGACGTCCGAGTACTTCACGCGCGGGTCCATGACCCACATATCCGCCTCGCGCACGTCCACGATCTGGCTGACCGTGCGGCCGATGATGCCGATGAACAGACCCGCCTGCTGGGCCATCAGCAGCGTGGCGAACGCGATGCCGAACACGAGGCCCAGATACTTGCCCGGATCGCCGAACAGCATGCGCAACGCGACGGTACCCACGAACCCCTGCCCTCAAAATGAAACGAAACGGTTTCGTTTAACATAGACCCGCGCTATGCTGGCGGCAAGTGCGATGCGCGAACGATCCAAAACAGGCCGCCCGCCCAAGGGCAGCGAAGCCGTCCGCCGCGAGGCGATCCTCGCCGCGGCGCGGCGCGTCTTCGCGCGCGTGGGCTTCGGGGCCGCGACGATGGACGCGATCGCGCGCGAGGCGAACGCGGCCAAGCGCACGCTGTACGCGCATTTCGGCGACAAGGCCGCGCTGTTCCGCGCCGTCGTCGCGGCCGAAGCCGGCGCGATCCTCGCGGCGCCGGGGGCGGCGCCGGGTTTGCGCGGCCGGCTGGTCGGCTTCGCGCGCGGCGTGTTCGAGCGCATCCACACCGAGGAGAAGGCCGCGATCTTCCGCATGGTGGTGGCCGAGGCGCGGGCTTTCCCCGCGCTCGCGCGCGATTTCCACCGCAACGGGCCGGGCCGGGGCGTCGGCGTGGTCGCAGGCCTGCTGCGCGAGGCCGCGAGCCGGGGCGAGATCGTCTGCGCCGATCCGCGCGCCGAAGCGCGGCGGTTCTCCAGCCTGCTGATCGGCGATTCGCATCTGCGTTTGGTGCTGGGCCTGGCGAAGCCGCCCACGCGGGCGGCCGCGCGCGCCGAGGCCGAGGCGACGGTCGATTTCTTCCTACGGGCGCTCGCCCGCTAGACGCGGCCAGTTCGCGTCGGCTTTGGCGATATTGGCCGTGCGGGACATGTCCCAGCGCGCGCGGATCGCGCGCGAATAATTGAGGTAGAGGCGCCCGTCGACGATGCGCCATGCGAGGGGGTCGATCCCGGCGCGGTAGCCTTGGGCGACCGCCCAGGCGCAGAACCCGCCGTATCGCGGCGCATAGCGTTCGGGGTCGGCGGCGAAAGCCGCGCGATTGGCTTCGGAGGAAAACCGCCACACCGCACCGTTCCATTCGACCGTGTGGCCGGGCGTACCGGCCACCGGCTTGCCCGCGCGGAAATAGGCGACGACGTCGGTGCCCGCGGCGGCCACGCCGTCGGGCGCGTTGACGCCTTGCGCGAACGCGGGTGCGGCGAACAGCGCGAAAGCCAGAACGAGGGGACGCAGGACAGCGATCATGGCGATGTTTCGCATCGGCGCGGACCCGGGTTACGTCCCGCCCAGATGCGGGGCAGCGAGATAATCCTCGGACTGCATCTCGTGCAGGCGGCTGGCCGTGCGCTGGAATTCGAAGGCGTGGTCGCCTTTCGGGTGCAGCCGGTCGGGCGCGTCGTCCGCGGCCATCACGAGCTTGCAGCGATGCTCGTAAAGCGCGTCGATCAGCGTGACGAAACGGCGCGCTTCGTTGCGGTTGTCGGGCGTCAGGATGGGGACGCCGTCGAGCACGAGCGTGTGATAGGCGCGCGCCAGCGCCAGATAATCGGCCGCCCCGCGCGCGCCCGCGCACAGGCTTTCGAAATCGCAGAACGCCACCCCGCCGCCCGCGCGCGGAAGATCCAGATCGCGCCCGCCCACGTCGAGCGTGGCGGGGCCCACCGTCGCGCCCTCGGTCAACGCGGCGAAGGCCTTTTCGAGCTGCGCGGTCGAACGCGCGCCCACCGGCCAGTGATAGACCGGCATGCCGCGAATGCGGATGCGCCGGTAATCGACCCCGCCGTCGAGTTCGAGCACGTCGAGCTTGGCCTTGAGCGTGTCGATCGCCGGCAGGAAACGTTCGCGCTGCAGCCCGCCCGCGTAGAGATCGTCGGGCGCGATGTTGGACGTCGCCACGACCACCACGCCCTTGTCGAGCATCGCGCCGAACAACCGGCCCAGGATCATCGCGTCGGCGATGTTGGTCACCTGGAATTCGTCGAAGCAGAGCAGCCAGGCCTCCTCGGCGAGTGCCGCGGCCAAAGGCGGGATCGGGTCGCCGTCGCCCTTCTTGGCCTCGCCCGATTGGCGCCAGGCGTGGATGCGCGCGTGCGTCTCCAGCATGAACGCGTGGAAATGGACGCGGCGCTTCTTGGCCACCGGCGCGTGGGCGAAGAACAGATCCATCAGCATGGACTTGCCGCGCCCCACCCCGCCGAACATGTACAGCCCCGCGGGCGGCGCGCCGGCCTGTTCGAGGCCGAATTTCCGCGCGAAGCCGAGCGAGGCGCGCCAGAAGCCGGGCCGCGGGTCGGGTTTGTAGGCGGCCAACGCACGCGCCAGCGTGCCGAGTTTTTCCACCGCGAAGGCTTGGGCGGGATCGGGTTTGATCGATCCGTCGGCGAGCTTGGCGCGATAGGCGTCGAGGATGGTGCTCATCGGCCCAGCAACTCCGCCACGAAAGCGGGTACGAGGACGCCGGCCGGGCCGTAGCGCTTCTCGGCGAAGGCGCTCGCGACCTCGGAGGGTTCGAGATTTATCTCGACCGTGCGCGCACCCGCCGCGCGCGCGTGTTCGACCAGACCGGCGGCCGGATAGACCGCGCCGGAGGTTCCGATCGACGCGAAGATCGCGCACGCGCGCACCGCGGCGATCGCCTCGTCCATGAAGAAGGGCATTTCGGTGAACCAAACCACATGCGGGCGCAACGTGCCGTCGTTCCCGCACTTCGCGCATACGCTCTCCGCACCCAGATCGACGCGGGCCTCGCGCACGTCCCCGCAGGCGAAGCAGCGCGACTTCAACAATTCGCCGTGGATGTGGAGCAGGTTTTTCGAGCCCGCGCGTTCGTGCAGATCGTCGACGTTCTGCGTGACGATCGCGACCGGGCCGGGCCATTCGGCCTCCAACCGGGCGAGGGCCGCGTGTGCGGCGTTCGGGGCGATTTTGGGATCGAGCAGGCCCCGCCGGCGCGCGTTGTAGAAGCCTTGCACCTTGACTGGATCCCGGACGAAGGCGGACGGCGTCGCCACGTCCTCGATGCGGACCCGCGACCACACGCCGTCCGCGTCGCGGAACGTGTCGATTCCCGACTCCTTGGAAATTCCGGCCCCGGTGAGGACGACGATCGAGCCCGCCATGCCCCGGGAAATTACCAGCCCGCCGGTCGCATGCACGGGAAATATCGGGCGAACCGCCCCCCGCGGCGCGTCAATCGCGCAGGAAGAATTCGGCCTCCTGGGTATAGACCGGCCCGCCCGCGCGGCGCAGGCTCGAATAGATCGCGAAGCGATCCACATGGATCGGCCCCGCCTTGAACAGCGCGTGGCGCGTCAGGAATTCGCGGATTTTTTCGAGCGGGGCGTCCTGCAGCCGGGCGAGGGTGACGTGCGGCGCGAATTTGCGCGGCGCGGGATCGAAGCCTTCGCGCCGGCAAGCTTCGTCGATCCGCCGGTGCAGCGCATCCAAGGCCGGCGATTTGCGCACGCCCGCCCACAGAACGCGGACGTCCTCGCCGGTCGAAAAATGCCCCACGCCGTCGAGCTCGATGTCGAACGGCGCGGCGCGCACGCCCATCATCGCGTAGCCCAAATCCTCCGCCCGGTCCTCGGGCACGTCGCCGACGAAGCGCAAGGTCAGGTGGAACGCGTCGCTCTCGACCCAATCCGCTCCCGGCACCCCGCCGGTCAGCGCATCGAGCCGCGCGCGGATATCCTCCGGAAAGCCGAGTGCCACGAACAGGCGCAGCATGCGCTCACGGGCAGGGGTTGGGGTTGGCGACGTGGACGGCGTCGAGGGCCGCCAGCACGTCGGCGGGCAAAGTCACGTCGATCGCGGCGATGTTGGTCTCGAGCTGCTCGAGCGTCGTCGCCCCGATGATGACCGCGGTGACGAACGGCCGGGCGAGCGCGAAGGCGATCGCCATTTGGGCGGGATCGAGGCCCGCCGCGCGCGCCACGCGCACGTATTCCTTGGCCGCGGGCTCGGCGCGCGGCGTCGAGTAGCGTTTGAAGCGTTCGTAGAGCGTGAGGCGGCCGCGCGGCGGCCGCGCGCCGTCGAAATACTTGCCCACCAGCACGCCCATGCCGAGCGCGGAATAGGCCAGCAGACCGACGTTCTCCTTCAACGCCATTTCCGCGAGACCGACCTCGAAACTGCGGTTCAGCAGCGAATACGCGTTTTGGATCGAGACGATGCGTTGGGCGCCGCTCGCCTCGGCCGCACGCAGATGGCGCGCGACGCCCCAGGGCGTTTCGTTGGAGACGCCGAAATGGCGGATCTTGCCTTCCCGGCGGAGCTTCTCCATCGCCGCGACGGTTTCCTCGATGGGTGCGCCTTGATCGGCATCGGGCTTGTGCACGTAGTCGAGTTGGCCGAAGCGGTTGGCCGGCCGGTCGGGGGTATGGGTCTGGTAAAGATCGATGTAGTCGGTCCGCAGGCGGCGCAGCGAAGCTTCGACCGCCGCGCGCAGATTGGCCTCGTCCAACGGCGGGGCGTTGCGCGCGTAGGCGAGGCCCTGGCCCTTGCCCGAAACCTTGGTCGCGACGACGAGCTTGTCGCGCTTGGCCTTGTTCTTGGCGAGCCAAGTGCCGAGGATTTCCTCGGTGCGGCCGTAGGTCTCGGCCTTCGGCGGGACCGGATACATTTCCGCCGCGTCGATGAAGTCCACGCCGCGCGCGACGGCCGCATCGAGCTGGGCGTGGCCCTCGGCTTCGGTGTTCTGTTCGCCCCAGGTCATCGTGCCCAGGCAGATGCGCGAGACGCGGCGGCCGGTGTTTCCGAGTTCGGCGTGTTTCATGACGCGATGCGATGTCCGTAATCGAGAGGATGGACCGAAACGAGTTCGGCGGCGGCGTAGCAGACGAGAATCACAACCGCGAGTTCGCGGCCGATCGACCGGGCGAGCGCCGCGCCGGCACCCGGCTCGCCTCGCGCCAGCGCGGGCGTGGCGGCGAGCTTATGGCGGATGGCGAGGCCCAGCGCCGCCGCGACGAAGGCGAGCTTGGCGATCAACGCCCAGCCGTGCCACGCCGCGATCAGCAGATCCAAGCGCCCAACCAGATAGAAGATCAAGCCGCCGCCCGTCGCGATCATGACGCCGACGGCGACCGCGGCACCGCGCGCCCAGGCGCGGATCAACCCGGCATCGTTGCGCCGTGCCGCGTCGATCATCGGCAGCAGACCGCCGATCCAATAGGCCACCGCGAGCAGATGCAGCGCCACCAGGACCGAGAGCTCCTGGCGCGGGCGGTAGAGCGTCGAATGGCCCATGCCCGCATAGCTCGCGGCGATCAGCAGCGCCCCGATGGGGGCGAGGACCGCCGCGACGCGCGCGGGCGCAAGCCAGCTCAACACCAACGCCAATCCGAGCGCGCGCAACCCGAACGCATCGCCCACCCGGCCGCGCGCGATCGCTTGCCAAATCACCGCGTCGAACGGATCCCCGCCGCCCGCCAATTGGCCCGCGCGCACGAACAGCGAGAGCACCGACAGCGCGAGCCCGGCGATGGCGAAGCCTGCGGCCATGCGGATGGTCGCGGCGCGCGCGTCGGGCGCGAGCCGGTCGGCGAACGCGGCGAGATAAAGCGCAAGACCCGCCGCGCTGAGGCCGGCGAAGTTGTAGCCCGCGCGCACGACCACCGCGATCGCGTCCCACGGATCGGGATTTGGCTGGAGATGTTCGAGGATCATTCGACGACCGAAAACGAAATCGTCCCGCCGATGGGATGGCCATCCGCCGACAGCGCGCGCCACTCCAGACGATGGCGGCCGGGCGTCAGCGCCGGATGGCGCGCGCGCCACGTCGCGGCGGGTGTCGCGTCGCGGGCGCGCGAAAGCGGCACTTCGATGCCCGAAGGCGCGAACAGACGCAAGGCCGTCAGCACGGCCAGTTCGTCGAAGCGCAACGTTATTTCGCCGGCGCCGGACGCGATCGCGGCATCCGGTGACGGGTGCGAATGGGCGAGGCGCGAATGCGCGGCGGCCGCGCGCGCGCCCAGAAACGCCGCGCCGGCGGCCAGAAAAAGACGGCGTCGCACGTTCATCCGAACAGCGCCAAAACGCCCGTATAGCCGTAAAGCCGCGCGTTGGAGATCTCGCCGTTGCAGAACATCCCCGCGATGGGAATGTTTCCCAGCGAGTCGCGCAAGATCGCGCGCTCGGCCGAGCCGGGGCCGAACATGTTCGGTCCGCGCGCCAGGCACGAAAAATAGAGGCCCGCCTTGGGCCGCCCGACCGCCGCCTTGGCGCGCGCGAGCATGGTTTCGAGATCGCGCCGCGCCGCGGCCGCGTCGCGGCGCACGAAGAACAGCCTGTCGCCCGGTTCGACCGCATGGCCCACCGCGATCAGCCCGCGCTCGGGGTCGATGCCGGTCAGATGCCGAACGAGATAGTCGCGCTCGTCCCGGCCGGGCGTCGGGAATGCGACGAGCGTGACGGCGGCGGCCGCACGAAGCTCGTGGTCGCGGACGATGCCCGCGGCCTCCTTGAAGACCTCCAGCGCCGGGCGCCCGTCGATGGTCATCAGCACGTTGTCTTCGGCCGCCGTGGCGCGATGCACGGGACCGAGCGGCACGCAGCCTTGGCTCAAGCCCATCGCCACGCGCACGTCCCGGCCGATCAGCACGCCCGACGCGCCCTCGTCGACCACCTTGCCCGCGATTTGCGCGAGGCCGCGCTCGCCCGACGACAGACCGCCCGCAAGAAAGGCGCCACTGGTTTCCGCGAGGTCGCCGAGGATCTCCGAAAGCCCGCCGCAGCGCGGATCGGCGTGCACGACGCCGAGTGCCGGCTTCGCGCCGGCGATCCAGGCTTCGAGATCGGCCGGCGTTTCGCCCGGTTCGGTCAGGTTGGGGACCAGACGGTAGGCCTCGCGCGGCAGATCGAGCGCGAGTGCGACCAAAGCGGGCGCGTCGAACACCTCGTCCTCGCCGAGCACGCCCGAACCGACCGAGCCGACCCAGTCGCCGATTCCCGACACGCGCTTGACGACGGCGAGGATGTCCTCCAGCCGGTCGGCGAGGGCGTCGGTCGCGTAAAGGAAGCCTAGCCGACCGCCCGGCAGATCGCGCGCGAGCTTCTCGCCGAGTTCGACGGCGAGCGCGCCCCAATTCGCCGGATCGGATCCGGCGGTTTGCGCGAAGGCGACGGCGGGTGCGATTTGCGCCATGCCGCATCCTCGCGCATATAGCGCCGCGAGGATACGAAAAAGGGAATCGCCGTCGTGACGCCGTTGATCGCTTTGCATACCGCATGCGCAATCGGCGCGGTGTCGTTGGGTATCGCCGTGTTGATGCGGCCCAAAGGCACCGCCGCGCACAAAGCCGTCGGCCGCGTGTGGGTCGGGCTGATGGCGGCGACCGCCCTTTCCTCGTTTTGGATCCTGCAAATCCGCGACGGGGCCGGCTTCAGCCCCATCCACGCGCTGTCGGCGATCACGCTGGCGGCGCTCGCGCGCGGCGTTTGGGCGGCACGCAAAGGTTACGTGCGCCAGCACCGGATCAACATGCTGTCGGCCTATGCGGGCGCTGCGATCGCCGGGGCGTTCACGTTGCTGCCCAACCGGATCATCGGCGGCTGGTTGTTCGGCGGCGGGTGAACTCAACCGCCCGCGAGGAATCGCCGGACATGCGGCAGGATATTGGCGACCATCGTATCCACGCCCTGCCCGTTCGGATGGATGCCGTCGGAAAGATTGAGTTCGGGGCGCGCCGCAACGCCTTCGAGCAGGAACGGATAAAGCGGCACGCCGTGCTTGGCGGCGAGGCGCGGGAAAACGGCGGCGAAACGGTCGCGATATTCGGTGCCCATATTCGGCGGGGCGAGCATGCCCGCGAGCATCGGCTTGACGCCGCGCGCCTTCATCCGCTCGAGGATGCGGTCGAGATTGCGTTCCATCGCGTCGACGTCGAGGCCGCGCAAGCCGTCGTTCGCCCCCAAGGCCACCAGCGCGAACTCCGGCGGGCGCTGGCCCAGCGCCCAATCGACGCGCGCCAAGCCGCCCGCGGACGTATCGCCCGAAACGCCGGCGTTCACGACCTGGACGTCCACGCCCGCGGCACGCAACGCGGCTTCCAAGCGCACCGGAAAAGCTTCGCGCGCTTGAATGTTGTAGCCCGCCGACAGCGAATCCCCGAGCACGAGCAAGCGCGGCGGCGTTTGCGCCGCGGCCGGAATCGCCCATAAAGCCCAAAGACTTGCCGCAAACGCGTTGAATCCGCGCCGCGACGGCCCATATCCGGAGGAACCGCGTCGCGATTCAAGGTGGTTTTCGTCCATGTCCCAATCCGCCGATCCGATTTTGCGCCTCTCCGGCGTCCACCTGAAGCTGGCGAGCCAAGCGGGCGAGGTCAATATCCTACGCGGCGTCGATTTGTCGGTCGCACCGGGTGAAAGCGTCGCGGTGGTCGGCCCGTCGGGCTCGGGCAAATCGACGATGATGATGATCGTCGCGGGTCTCGAACGGCCGACGCAAGGAACGGTCCACGTCGCGGGCCAGGATCTGACGGCCCTCGACGAGGACGGTTTGGCGCTCTATCGCCGCCGCTCGATCGGCATCGTGTTCCAGGCGTTCCATCTGATCCCGACGATGACGGCACTCGAGAACGTCGCGATCCCGCTGGAATTCGCGGGCGACCGCGATGCATGGGGCAAGGCCAAGAAGGCGCTCGAATCGGTCGGCCTGGGCCACCGGCTGACGCATTATCCGGGCCAGATGTCGGGCGGCGAACAGCAACGCACCGCCCTTGCCCGCGCGGTCGTCGCGGAACCCAAGCTGCTGCTGGCCGACGAGCCCACCGGCAATCTCGACGTCGCCACCGGCACGGGCATCGTCGATCTGATGTTCGATTTGCGCGCGCGCCTGGGCACCGCACTCGTGCTCATCACGCACGATCCGGGGCTCGCGCGCCGGTGCGACCGGGCGGTGCGCATGGAGGACGGGCGCCTGTCCGCCCATCCCGCGATCCTCGCCGCGGCGCAGTAACATGCACAATTCGGCCGATGCGGCGCGCTGGTCGCTCGCTTTCGCCCTCGCCAAGCGCGAACTGCGCGGCGGCGTGAAGGGCTTCCGCGTCTTCATGGCGTGTTTGATGCTGGGCGTGGCCGCGATCGCGGGCGTGGGCTCGCTGGCCGAAGGCGTGCGCGAAGCCTTGCGCCAGGACGCGCGGACGATCCTGGGCGGGGATTTCGAACTCGCCTTCACGCATCGCGAAGCCAACGATGCCCAGCGCCGCTTCCTCGACGCCTCGGGCCGCGTGACTCTGGTGCAGGAAATGCGCGCGATGGCGCGCACGCCCGACGAGCGCTTGCTCGTCGAACTGAAGTCGATCGAACCCGACGCCTATCCGCTGCTGGGAACGGTGCGCTTGTCCGACGGCCTGGGACTGCAAGCCGCCTTGGGCCAGGGCCGCGACGGCGTGTGGGGGGCGGCGGTCGAACGCGCGGTGCTCAACCGTCTGGGCGCCGCCGTCGGCGGGCGCATCCAGGTCGGCGACGGCGTTTACGTCGTGCGCGCGGTGGTGGAAAGCGAGCCCGACCGGTCGGCGAACGTCTTCACGCTGGGTCCGCGCGTGATGGTCGCGCGCGAATCGCTGGCGCAGACCAACCTGGTCCAGCCCGGCGCGTTGATCCGCTATCAGTACCGCGTGCTGCTGAACCCCGGCGTCGAGCCCGCCGCATGGTCGGAGGAATTGAAGCGCCGTTTCCCCGATGCGGGCTGGCGCATCCGCGGCACGACCGAGGCCGCACCCGGCCTGCAGCGCTGGGTCGATCGCATCGCGATGTTCCTGACGCTGGTCGGTTTGACCGCGTTGTTGGTCGGCGGCGTGGGCGTGGCCAACGCGGTGCGCGCCTATCTCGACGGGCGCACGACCACCATCGCAACGCTCAAATGCCTCGGCGCGCCGGGTGCGTTGATCATGCGCGTCTATCTGCTGCAGATCCTGGCGCTCGCCTCGATCGGCATCCTTGCGGGCCTCGCGGTGGGCGCGATCGTGCCCGCGGCCGTCGCCCCATTGGTCGCCGAACGGCTGACGGTGGAAGCGCGCGCGGGCATTTATCCCGTGCCGCTCGGCATGGGCCTCGCGTTCGGATTGCTGACCGCGCTGGCCTTTTCGCTGTGGCCGCTCGCGCGCGCGCGCGAAGTGCCGCCCGCCGCCCTGTTCCGCGATCTGATCGCGCCCGCGCGGCGGTGGCCGCGCGCGCACTACGTCGCCTTCGTCGTCGCCGCGATCCTGGGCCTCGCGGGGCTGGCGGTCGCCGCGTCGATCGACAAGCGCCTCGGCGTCGCGTTCTGCGTCGCCGCGGCGGGGACATTCGTGCTGTTCCGCATCGCCGCGTTGGGCATCCAGCGTCTGGCGCGCGCCGCCGGGCGCGTGCGCAATCCGGGCTTGCGTTTGGCGCTGGCCAACATGCACCGGCCCGGCAGCCCGACGCCCGGCATCGTGCTGTCGCTGGGTCTGGGGCTGACGGTGCTGACGCTGATCGCCCAGGTTCAGGGCAATTTCGGCCGGCAGCTCGCCGAGCAATTGCCGCAGATGGCGCCGTCGTTCTTCTTCATCGACATCCAGCCCGATCAGATCGACGCGTTCAACGCGCTGGTCCGCGCGCATCCCGGCGTCGGCCAGATCCGCGAAGTGCCCGCCTTGCGCGGACGCATCGCCAGATTGAACGGCGTGCCGGTCGACCAAGCGCCCATCGCACCCGACGCGCAATGGGCGGTGGGCAACGACCGGGGCCTCACCTATACCGGGCCGATGCCCGCGGGCACGCGATTGGTCGCGGGCGAATGGTGGCCGGCCGACTACGCGGGGCCGCCGCTGGTTTCCTTCGACGCCCAGATCGCGCGCGGCTTCGGCCTGGGCGTGGGCGACACGATCACGATCAACGTGCTGGGCGTCGAGGTCGACGCGAAGATCGCCAATCTGCGCGCCGTCGATTGGACGAGCCTGGGGATCAACTTCACGTTGACCTTCGCCCCCGGCACGCTGGAGGGCGCGCCGCAGACCTGGATCGCGACGGCCCAGGTCGCCGAGGCGCACGAAGACGCGCTCGAACGCGCGGTCACGTCCGCGTTCCCGAACGTGTCGTCGATCCGGGTCAAGCGCGCGTTGGCGACCGCGCAGGAGACCGTGCAAGGCATCGCCGCCGCGGCGCGCGTGACGGCGGCGATCACGCTGATCGCGGGTGTGCTGGTGCTGGCGGGCGCCATCGTCGCCACGCATCGCCGGCGTGTTTACGACGCCGTGGTCCTGAAGGCGCTGGGCGCCACGCGACGGGACGTGATGCGCGCCTTCCTGGCCGAATTCGCGCTGCTGGGCGGGGCGGCCGCGTCGGTGGCGGCGATCGTGGGCACCGTCGGGGCGTGGGCGATCGTCGGCGAATACATGCGCGTGGAATTCGTTCCGCTGCCCGGCACCATCGTCGGGACGGTTCTGGGTGCCGCGGCCGTGGTGATGCTGCTGGGCCTTGCCGGAACCTGGCGCGCCCTGGGTCAAAAAGCGGCGCCGCTGCTGCGCAATGCCTGATTCCGCCCCGGTCACCGTGCCGTAACGCAAGCGGACTAAGACTCCCCTTGTTGTCGCGTGACAGCGGAGGGGTGTGCGTGAGATGTTAGTTTCGAACGCAACCGTCAGGAGATTCGAGGCAGTGGACGACGGGCCGCAAGATCGGCGCGATGCGCTCGACGTCGGCGCCCTGCGCGCGATCGTCGATGCCTTGCCGCTGTTCGTGAACGTGAAGACGCGCGACAGCCGCTACGTCTACATGAACGCCTTCCAAGCCGCGACCTACGGCACGACGCCCGCACTGGCGGTCGGCCGCACCGCGGCGGAATTGCTCGGCGCGGATTACGGGGCCTACACCGGCGGCATCGACCGCATGGTGCTGGAGACGGGCAAGGCGGTCGCGAACCTCGACGAGCGTTACGCGGGCATCGACGGCCGCGAGCGCGACTGGCTGACGACCAAATTGCCCTGGCGCGGCGCCGACGGCGCAACGCAAGGCGTGGTCACGATCGCGCTCGACGTGACCGACAAGAAGGCGTCCGAACGCGCCCTCGCCGACGCGCTGGTGCGCTCGGAGGCGGCGAACCGCGCCAAGACCGCCTTCATACGCACGGTCAGCCACGAATTGCGCACGCCGCTGAACGCCGTGATGGGCTTCGGCGAACTGATCGCGGGCGGGGACCTGCCGCCCGCGCGCGCGGCCGAATACGCGCGCCTGATGCTCGAAAGCGCGCATGGTTTGCTCGCGCTGATCGACGGGGTCATCGAATTGTCGAGTTTGAGCGGCGGAGGGGCGCCCTATCCGGCCGCCCCCTCGGCGATCGACGAGGCCGTCGCGGGCGCACTGGCCGGCGCCGAGGAAGCCGCGAAGGCGCGCAACATCGCCCTGGTCGCGGCGGTGGAACCGGATCTGCCATCTTTACGGTGCGAGCGGGCGGCTTTGCGCCGCATGCTCGATCCCCTGATCGCCAACGCGATCAAATTCGGCCGCGAAGGCGGCACGGCGTCGGTGACGGCCACGCGCGCCGAAGGCGGCGGGATACGGGTGATCGTCGCCGACGACGGCATTGGGATCGCGCCCGAAGACATCGCCGCCTGCCTGGAACCGTTCGGGCAGGTGGAAAGCGGGCTCACGCGACGGCATGGCGGCATCGGCTTGGGCTTGCCTTTGGTGAAGGCGCAAATCGAGGCGCATGGCGGGACTTTGGCTTTGGAAAGCCGCAAAGGCGCCTTCACCCGTGTGACGATTGTTTTTCCGCTGGGGCGGGTTGCCTAAGTCACTGATTTGGCTGAGGCGCGCCCGTAACAACAGAATCGTTCCGTATTGAAATCGTCCGCGAATACCCCCAACTATAGACGTAATCACGCGATGCCGACTTCCTTTGAAGCGGCCGCGCGGATCGGCTTTGAAGGGGAGAAGTGAGACCCATGTTCGAGACCCAGAATCGTGTGCTGACGCGCGAGCATCTCGACGCCGCCACCCTGGATCAGGGGCTGCGCGCGCATATGCTGCGCGTCTACAACTACATGGCGTCGGCGGTCGCGCTGAGCGGCATCGTCGCGGCGTTGATCGCATCCTCGCCGGCGATGACCGCATTGATCTTCGGCACGCCGCTGAAGTGGGCGTTCATGCTGGCACCGCTCGCTTTCGTGCTGGTGCTGAGCTGGAAGTTCGAAGCGATGTCCAAGACCGCCGTGCAGGCCCTGTTCTGGGCGTATGCGGCGTGCGTGGGCGTTTCGTTCGCGGCCATCCTGCTGGTCTTCACCGGCGCTTCGGTCGCGCGCGCGTTCTTCATCTCCGCGGCGATGTTCGCGGGCATGAGCCTCTACGGCTACACGACCAAGGCCGACCTCACGAAGTTCTCGACCTTCCTGATCATGGGCGTGTTCGGCCTGATGATCGCGTCGATCGTGAACATCTTCGTCGGTTCGACGGCGCTGCAGTTCGCGATCTCGGCGATCGGCGTGCTGGTGTTCTGCGGCCTCACCGCGTGGGACACCCAGCGCATCAAGGACACCTACGTCGAATACGCGGGCACGGAGATCGAGGACAAGCTGACCGTCATGAACGCGCTCGGCCTCTACATCAACTTCGTGGCCATCTTCCAGTTCCTGGTCCAGTTGACCGGTCAGCGGGAAGAGTAACCGCTTCCGCCCTCTCGCGGGCGGCCTTCGAACCCCCGGACGGGCGACCGTCCGGGGGTTTTCGTTTGTCCGGCCGTCCGATCCCGCCAGGCGCCGACCGCAACGCCACATGCGCCGATCCCGGCCAACACGGCGACGACGACGGCGCCCGTCAATTGATCCACCGCGCCACGGCCGCCGCCGGCTGCGCCCAAGCGCCCGCCGGCACCGCGAGCCGGATTCCCCCCGCCTCGATCGTGACGGCGAACACCGTCAACGCGTCCGCCGCGGCGCCGTCCTCGACCACGCCCAACGCCGCGCATGCGGCGGCGAAACGCGCGGGCGCGTTGGCGTGGACGGCGGCGAGCGCATCGAGGATCGCCTCCTCGCCCGCACTCGTGCGGCGCGCGGCCAAGGGCGCGGGAACCATGCCCGGGCGCGCACCGAGTGCCGCGACAACGGACTCGCCCGCGGCAGCCGCAGCCGCCGCGAACCCGCGCACCGCGATCGCCCATTCGCCGCGCCGCGCGCCGTGCGCAGCGGGTTGGGCGCGCGCATGGCGCAACGTCCACACGATCAGTTGCTCGACCCGGGTCAGAGCCGTCAGGGGGCGGCCGTCGGACCGACCCTGCGGGGCGAATTCGAAAAGCGATGTCACGGCGCCTCCTTCGGGGTGATTGCCGACGCATCGTATCGCAAATGATAATCATTCGCAATACAGATGAAAACGCACGGACGGGAACCGCCGTGCGGCCGGATGTCACCAACCGATCGCCTGGGGCAGCCACAGCGCCAAAGCGGGAAACTGGAACACGAGATAGAGCGCGATCAACTGCAGCCCGATGAAGGTCCAGACGCCGCGATAGATGTCGCCGGTGGCGATTTCCGGCGGTGCCACGCCGCGCAGGAAGAACAACGCCCAGCCGAACGGCGGCGTAAGGAAGCTGGTCTGCAGGTTCACGCAGATCAGCGTGGCGAGCCAAACCAGGTTGACGCCCTGCTCGATGAAGACCGGCAAGAACAACGGGACGGCGATGTAGCTGATCTCGATCCACTCGATGAAGAAGCCGAGCACGAAGACGATCGCCATCATGAACCAAATGTCCCAGGCGACGCCGCCGGGCAGCAGCGCGAACAGGTCGTGCACCAGCTTCTCGCCCTGGAGACCGCGAAAGGCGAGCGCGAAGACCTGGGCGCACATCAGGATGTACATCATCATCGCCGTGATCTTGGCGGTGGACGTCACCGTGTCGCGCAAGACCGCGAAGGAAAAGCGCCGGCCCAGCGCCGTCACGAGGATGGCGCCGAGCGCCCCCATCGACGCGGCTTCGGTCGGCGCCGCAACCCCGCCGATGATCGATCCCAGGACCGCGATCACGAGGCCGACCGGCGGCGCCACGACCTTGAACAGCTTCGTCCACAATTCCGCGCGCGGCATGGCGTCGCGCTCGGCCTGGGGAACCGGCGGGACCGCGGACGGCTTCAGCACGCCCAACAGCAGGATATAGACGCAGTAGATCGCCGCGAGCATCAACCCCGGGATCATCGCCGCGGCGAACAACGTGCCGACCGATTCGTTCATGATGTCGGCGAGCAGGATCAAAATCAGCGACGGCGGAATGATCTGCCCGAGCGTGCCCGACGCGCAGATGACCCCGCACGCCAAGCCCTTGTCGTAGCCGTAGCGCAACAACGTGGGCAGCGTCAGCAGACCGAGCGTCACGACCGTCGCCCCGACGATGCCAGTCGTGGCGCCCATCAGCACGCCCACCAGCACGATGCCAATGCCCAAACCGCCGCGCAGATTTCCCGCCAGATGCCCGACGACGCGCATCAGATCCTCGGCGAGCTTGGATTTCTCCAGCATCACGCCCATGAAGACGAACAGCGGAATGGCGAGCAGCGAGTAATTCGTCAGAACGCCGAACAACCGGTGCGGCAGCAGGTTGAAAAGCATCGGCCCGAAGCCGAGCCAGCCGAACACGAAGCCCGATACGGCCAAAGTCAGCCCGACCGGAATCCCGATCATCAGCAGGACGAAGAACGCGACCAGCATCAGGATCGCGTAGATTTCGGTGAGCGGCATGGGAACCCGGCGGAGTTTCTAGACGGCGCGGAAACGGATCCAGTATCGCGCGATCAGCGCGGCGTATTGCGCGCCGAGCACGGCGAAGCCGATCGGAATGAGACCCTTGAGCGCCCAACGCCAAGGGATGCCGCCGGGATTGGCGGAGGCTTCGTTCTGGCCGAAGGATTGGGCGACGTAGTTGCGCGACAGCCAGACGACCGCCACGCACACGAGCAGACCCAGCGTCGCCGAAACGATCTCGACCGCGAGTTTGGTCTTGGGCGCGTACTTGGCGAACAGCACGTCCACGCGGACGTGCTCGCCATGGGCCAACGCGTAGGACATGCCGAACAGGCAGATCGGCGACATCAGGTGCCATTCGAGCTCCTGCGCCCAGACCGATCCGGTGTTGAAGGCGTAGCGCAGCAGGACGTTACCCGCCATCACGCAAACCAGCGCGAACGCGGCCCACGCCGACCACCGCCCGATGTCCTCGACCGTGCGGTCGATCCATCGGACGGCGGCGGGCATGCCGGCCTTGTCCTCGACGAGGATCACGTCTTGACCCGGATTTTCGCGTGATAGACGCTTTCGCTGTAACCTGACCAATCGTCGAACTTGGCCTTGTAGGCCATGAAGGAATCGTGCACCCGCTTGACCAGCGGATCGCGCGCGACGGCTTCCTCGAGGATGCGGTCGTTGGCGCTGCGCAACGCGGCGACGACCGGATCGGGCAACGGTGCCGCCGTGACGCCGTGGTTCTTGATCAGGTCCTCCATCGCGTCGGAGTTGTTCTTCTGGCACCACGCTTCGGAGATGACGTTGCACGCGGCCGTCGCGTTTTCGACGATCGCCTTGAGATCGTTGGGCAGACGATTCCACGCGGCCTTGTTGATGATGAGTTCCGAGGCGGTCGCCGTCTCGTGCCAGCCGGTCGTATGATAGAACTTCGCCGCGCGCTGCAAGCCGAGTTGGCGGTCGAGGAACGGACCGACGAATTCGGCCGCGTCGATCACGCCGCGCTCCAGGGCCGGGAAGATTTCCCCGGCGGGCAACAGGCGCACGTCCACGCCGAGCGATTGGTAGACGCGTCCCGCAAGACCGGGAATGCGCATCTTCAGGCCGCGGAAATCCTCGACCTTCTCGATCGGCTTTTTGAACCAGCCGGTCATCTGCACGCCGGTGTTGCCGCACAGGAACGGGACGAGGTTGAATCGATCGTAGACCTCGCGCCACAGGGTCAGTCCGCCACCGTCGTACATCCAACCGTTCAGCCCCTGGAAATTCAGGCCGAAGGGCACGGCGGTGAAATATTGGGCGGCAAAGCTTTTGCCGGTCCAAAAATAGGCGTTGGCGTAGTTCATCTCGACGATGCCCTGGGACACCGCATCGAAGCCTTCGGCCGCCGGCACGAGTTCGCCCGCGCCGAAAAACTGTATGCGGATGCGCCCGTTGGACATCGCCTGGATGCGCTCGATCAGATCCCGCGCCGAACCCGGGCCGGTCGAATAGAACGCGGCGTTGGGACCGTAGAAGCTGGTCATGCGCCAATTGAACGTCGTCTGCGCCGTGACCACGGCGGGGGCGGCGAGCGTGGCACCGGCGGCACCGGCGATGGTGCCGGTTAGGAATCGGCGGCGTTGCATGGGGGCACTCCGGGGGGTTCGTTGCGCGAACCACCCGGTCAGCAAGCGCCGTGCCAGCGCGCGTATTCTATCGGTGTGCGGTCAGATGCACCGACCGCCGTCGACCTCGAACGCCACACCGGTGATGAACTCGGCCTCGTCCGAGCAGAGATACAGGGCTGCGTTGGCGATATCCTGCGGCGTGGACAATCGGCCCATCGGGATCGAGGCTTTGAACTGCGCGCGTTTTTCGGGCGTGTCCTCGCCCATGAACGTGGCGAGCAGCGGGGTTTCGCCGGCGACCGGACACAGGCAGTTCACGCGGATTTTCTCGGGCGCCAACTCGACCGCCATCGCCTTGGTCAGCGTGATCGCGGCGCCCTTCGAGCCGTTGTACCAGACCAGGCCCGGTCGCGGACGCAGGCCGGCGGTCGATGCGGTGGTGAGGATCACCCCGCCCCCGCCCTGGCGGCGAAAGACCGGGATCGCGGCATGCGCGGCCAGGAAGATCGATTTGACGTTGACCGCGAAGACGCGATCGAACGTCGCTTCGTCGACGCCGAGCATCGGCCCGTTGCGATGCGAAACACCGGCGTTGTTCACGAGGATGTCGAGCCGCCCGTAGCCTTCGACGGCCGCGGCGATCATCGCGTCCGTGTCGGCCGCTTTGGCGACGTCCGCGCGCAGCGCCTTGGCGGTTCCGCCCGCGGCGGCGATCGCCGCCGCGACGCGCGCCGCCGCCGCCTCGTCGATATCCGCGACGATCGTTTTGGCGCCTTCGCGCGCGAACGTCGCCGCGATGCCTTCGCCGAAGCCCGAACCGCCGCCGGTCACGATGGCGACTTTGTCTTTTAGGCGCATGCCGTCCCTCCCCTTTGACCCGCGACTCTAGCGGGCCGCCGCGATCCGGGCTAGCGTTCCGGGCATGATGTCGGCTCCGCTCCAATACTGGATTTATCTCGGCGCGATCGTCTTGGCGATCCTGTGGGTCGTCGCGGCGGGCCTGCGGTCCGACGACCGCACGCGGCGGCGGCTTTCCGCACTCGGCCTCGTGCTGATCGGCACGACCATCGTCTGGGTCGGCGGCCCCTACGCGGCCAAGGCGACGGGATCGCCGCTGCTGCAGGGCATCGTCGAGGATGTCGCGCGCGTGTTCGGCGTTCTGTGGTGGCTGATCCTCGGCTTCATCGTGCTGGTCACGCTCGAACGTTTCGTCTGGCGGGGGCTCGAGGCGCGCGGGATCGCGACGCCGAAACTGCTGAAGGACGTGATCCGCGCGCTGGTCGCGGTCCTGTCGGCGTTCGGGGTCATTTCGGCGGCCTTCGACCAACCGCTGACCGGCGTGCTCGCGGCGTCGGGCGTGCTCGCGGTCGTCATCGGCTTCGCCATGCAATCGACGCTGGCCGATCTGTTCAGCGGCATCGCGATCAACATCGAACGGCCCTACCGCGTCGGGCATTGGATCCAGATCGACAACGCGCTGACCGGCCAGGTGGTCGAGATCAATTGGCGCGCGACGCGGTTGCGTACCGCCGACGGCAATACCGTCGTGATGCCCAATTCCAAGCTCGCCGCCGCGCAGATCGTCAATTACGACGAGCCCGCCCCGCGCTACCGGACGGCGATCCAAGTGCCGCTCGACGGCCGCGTCCCGCCGGGCATCGCCAAGGACGCGCTGACCGCCGCCGCCCTCAAATCGATGCGCGTGCTGACCGATCCCGCGCCGTTCGTGGAAACCAAGGAGATCCGCGACGCGAGCGTGCTCTACGAGGTGCGCTATTGGATCGATTCCTACGCCGACGACACGATCGTGCGCGACGAGGTCGCCTCGTCGATCTGGTACGCGCTGGACGCGGCCGGAATTTCGCCGGGCCAGCCGCTGCGAACGGATTCGACGCTGGGCGAACGCGTTCTCGAACACGTCGATCTGTTCCGCGCCATCGAGCCCGCGTTGCGCGCGCGCGTCGCCGCGGCCGCGCGGCACGAGATCTTCCATGCCGGCGACGACGTCGTGCGCCAGGGCGACACCGACCGTTCGCTGTTCGTCGTCGCGCGCGGGGTGTTCGAAGTGAGTCTCGAATCGGGCGGCGTCCACCGGCCGGTCGCCCGTTTGGGCACCGGCGATTTTTTCGGCGAGATGTCGCTGCTGACCGGCGCGCCGCGCTCGGCGCGCGTGACGGCGCTGTGCGACACGCTGGCGCTGGAGATTTCGGCCGAAGCCCTCACCCCGGTGTTGCAGGCCCACCCGGAATTCGCGCGCCGACTGGGCGAGATCGTTCTCGAACGCAAGCAGATGAACGACGCGGCGCTGCGCGCGTTGACCCCGGCCGCGCGGCGCGACGCCAAGCGCAGCCAGGTCGACGATTTCCTCGCCAAGATGCGCGATTTCTTCGGGTTGGGCTGACGGGAGCCGGAACATGCACGAGAACCCCCCTGCCGATCGCCAAGCCTACTATGCGCGGATCGACCAAGCGCATATGACCCCGCTTTGGGAGGTGCTGCACGCGCTCGTGCCGCGCGAGCCCAAATCCGCCGCGCTGCCCCATTTGTGGCGCTACGCCGACATCCGGCCCGCGATCCTGGAGTCCGGATCGCTGATCGGCGCGAAGGAGGCCGTCCGGCGCGTGCTGATCCTCGAGAATCCCGGCTTGCGCGGCCAGAGCAAGATCACCAACTCGCTGTATGCGGGTCTGCAGCTGATCCTGCCCGGCGAAGTGGCGCCCGCGCATCGGCATACGCAATCGGCGCTGCGTTTCGTGATCGAGGGGAGCGGCGCGTTCACCGCCGTGGATGGCGAGCGCACGACGATGCGTCCGGGCGATTTCGTCATCACCCCGTCCTGGACGTGGCACGACCACGGCAACGATTCGACCGAACCGATGGTGTGGATGGACGGGCTCGACATCCCCCTCGTTTCGTTCTTCGAAGCGGGTTTCGCCGAGAATTACGAGAGCGACGTCCAGCCTTTGGCGCGGCCCGAGGGTGACGCGCTCGCGCGCTACGGCGCGGGTCTTCTGCCGCTCGGCCACGCGCCGCAAAGCCGCACGAGCCCCATCTTCAACTATCCCTACGCGCGCACGCGCGAGGCGCTCGAGAAACTGGCGCGCGCGGGCGACCCCGATCCCTGGCACGGGATCGCGATGCGCTACGTCAATCCGGCGGACGGCGGCTGGGCGATGCCGACGATCGGCACGTGGATGCAGTTCCTGCCCAAAGGCTTCGCGGGCGCGCCCTACCGGGCGACCGACGGCACGGTCTTCAGTTGCGTGGAGGGGCACGGCAAGACGCATGTCTTCGCGCCCGGCGGCAAGCTTACGACGTTCGAATGGGGCCCGCGCGACACGTTCGTCGTGCCGTCCTGGCAATGGCGCCGCCACGAAGCGGCCGAGGATGCCGTGCTGTTCGCCTATTCGGATCGGCCGGTGCAGGAGAAGCTCGGCCTATGGCGCGAAGCGCGCGGCAACGCCTAGAGCGACATTCGCCTATTCGTTCTTCGCCGAGGCCTGCAGCGCGTGGAGCTTGGCGTAGAGCCCGCCTTTGGCGAGCAATTCGGCGTGGCTGCCGCTTTCGATCAGACGGCCTTCGTCGATCGCGCAGATGAGATCGGCGTCGACGATCGTCGACAACCGGTGCGCCACGACGATCGTCGTGCGGCCCTTCATCAACGTGGCGAGCGAGGTTTGGATCATGCGCTCGGATTCGTTGTCGAGGGCGGAGGTCGCCTCGTCGAGCAGCAGCACCGGCGCATCCTTGAGGAAGGCGCGCGCGATGGCGATGCGCTGGCGTTGGCCGCCGGAGAGCTTGGCCCCGCGTTCGCCCACGACCGTATCGAGCCCTTCGGGCAGCTCGTCGACGAAATCCGCGGCCCCGGCGGCGCGCAAGGCGGCGCGGACGTCGCCTTCCGACGCGCCGGGCTTGCCGTAGGCGACGTTGGCGCGGATCGTGTCGTGGAACAGGCTCGTTTCCTGGGTCACCAGCGCGATGTTCGCGCGCAACGAATCGAGCGTCACGTCGCGCACGTCGTAGCCGTCGAGCGTCACCCGGCCGCGCGAGACGTCGTAAAAGCGCGGCAGCAGATTGAGGATCGTCGTCTTGCCCCCGCCCGAAGGCCCGACCAGCGCCACCGTCTTGCCCGCGGGCACGCGCAAAGTCAGCCCGTCCAGCGCCATGCGGTCCTCGCGGTAGGCGAAGGACACGCCCTCGAAGCGGATGTCGCCCTTGACCTCGGCCAAGGTGGCCGCACCCGGCCGGTCGACGATCTTGGGCTTCATGTCTTCGAGCGCGAAGACGCGTGCGGCCGCCGCGAGACCTTCTTGCAGCGAGTTGTTCAGATTGGCGAGGCTTTTGACCGGCTGGTAGGCGAGCAGCAACGCCGTCACGAACGAGAAGAACGTGCCCGGCGTGGTCTGGCCCGCCACGACCTGCCAGCCGCCATAGAAGATGACGGCCGCCACGGCGAGGGAGCCAAGCGTCTCCATGATCGGATGCGAGGCCGAGCGCGTGCGCGCGTTCTTGCGCACGAGTTCGAACACCGTTTCGACGATGGCGCGGGCCTTGGCGGTCTCCTGCGCCTCCATCCGGTAGGCTTTGACGTGCCGGATGCCCTGGAACGCCTCGTCGATCGTCGTCATCAGCGCGCCGAGTTCGACCTGGGTGTTGCCGGAAATCTTGCGCATGCGCTTGCCCATGCGCAGCACCGGGAACACGGCCGCCGGGAACACGAAGAACGCGATCAACGCGAGCTGCCAGTCCTGCCAGAACATCAGCCCGACGAGGAAGACCACCGTCAGCGCGTCCTTCGAAATGCCGACCAGCGATTGGGTGATCGCCTGGCGCATCAGCGCCACGTCGTGCGTCAGGCGGATGGCGAGCTTGGCCGACGGATGGTCGTTGAAGAAGGCGAGATCGGCGCGCACGGCCTGGTCGAACAGCTTGATCTGCAGATCCGAAATGATCCGCTGGCCGACATGGTTGAGCAGCACGCCCTGCCCGTAGCTGGAAAAGCCTTTGACCATCGCCGCGGCGACGACCGCCAACGGGATCAGGTAAAGCATCTCCGTCTGCCGCTCGACGAAGACCTTGTCGAGCACCGGTTCCATCAGCCACGCGTTCGCGGCCGTCGCGGCGGCGGCCAACGCCATGCAGACGACGGCGGCGGCGATCCGCCGCCAATGCGGCCGGACATGCGTGGCGAGCAATCGGCGCAGCAAGCCGCGCGTGCTCTGATCGGCGAGAATCGGGATGCTCACGGGATCGGGCTTATCCCATGGAATCGCGCCGAAATCCCGGATTTCCGTATGTTGTGCCGAGCCGTGTTATGGTTAATTTCGGGTAAGACTGAGGACTTTAGTCCCATTTCCTTTATTTGTTCCTTTCACGTTCCTGTTTCCGGGAACGACTCGGTGCGAATCGGCTATTTCGTCCGGATCTACCCGCGCACCCCCAAGACTCGGTAGGGGTGCGGCTCTTAAACTTGTACTTTAAGAGTCGTCGAGTTATGCTTGTTTCACCTTTGTACCTGTCCGGTTTGACCGGCCGGCGCGGGGGTTGATGCGCAAAATCTAGGGGCTGTGGATAACCGCCGCGATGTTGAACGACCAACTGGGCCTTTTGAACGACCACCCTTTCACGCGGCTTGCCGAGCTGATCGCGGACGTGACGCCCAAAGCGAACATCCCGCCCATCGCCATGTCGGTCGGCGATCCGCAAGACCAGCCCCCCGCCTTCGCGGCGGAAATCGTCGCGGCCAACGCGGACAAGTGGAATTCCTATCCGCCCATCGCCGGCACGCCCGAATTGCGCGGGGCGATCAAGAACTGGCTCGACCGGCGCTATGGCCTCGCACCGGGGATCGTCGACCCCGAAACCCAGATCGCCCCCGTGGCGGGCACGCGCGAAGGCCTGTTCGTGATCGCGCTGCTGGCGGTGAGCCGCACGAAAAACGGCGAAGCGCCGATCGCGCTGATGCCCAACCCGTTCTATCAGATCTATTTCGCGGCGGCGGCGATGGCCGGCGCGAAGCCGGTCTACCTGACCGCGAGCGAGAAAACCGGCTTCATGCCCGATCTCGACGCGATTCCGGCGGAGACGCTGCGCCGCACGGCGATCTTCTATTTGTGCTCGCCGGGCAATCCGCAAGGCGCGGTGGCGCCGCTCGAGTACATGAAAAAAGCACTGCGCCTCGCGCGCGAGCACGATTTCCTGCTGGTGATGGACGAGTGCTACGCCGAGCTTTACTACGGCGCCGTGCCGCCGCCCGGCGGATTGCAGGCCGGCGTCGCACTGGGCCCCGGCAAGAACGGGCACGTGCTCGACAATCTCGTGTGCTTCCACACGCTGTCCAAGCGCAGTTCGGCCGCCGGCATGCGCTCGGGCTTCGGCGTCGGCGCGCCCGATACGATCAAAGCGCTCAACCGTCTGCGCAACTTCTCGTGCGCGGGCACTCCCCTGCCGCTGCAGGCCGCGTCCGCCGCGCTGTGGAACGAGGAAAGCCACGCCCAAGCCACGCGCGCGGCCTATGCGCGGCGGTTCGAGGCCGCCAAGCGCCATCTGGGCGCGTTGCCCGGATTCCGCGCGCCGGAAGCGGGGATGTTCTTGTGGCTCGACGTCGGCGACGGCGAGGAAGCCACGCGGAAATTGTGGCGCGAGGCGGCGATCAAGGTGCTGCCCGGCGCCTATCTGACCAAACCCGAGCCCGACGGCTCGAACACGGGGCGGCGCTATATCCGCGTCGCCCTCGTCCAACCGATCGACGTTTGCGACGCCGCCCTTGCGCGAATGGCGCAAGTGCTGCGGTGACGCGAGGGAGCAGGACCATGGCCACCGCATCGCGGGTTTCCAACGGATTGTTCCCGGACGGCGCGGGCGCCTTCGTGCGCCGGCGTTTGGCCGAACTGGCCGGGGCGGCACTGGTCGTCCTCGCCGGCCTCATCGCCGCCGCACTCTTCACCTACGCGCCGGAAGATCCGAGTTTCAGCCACGCGACCGACGCGCGCCCGCAGAATCTTCTCGGCCACGCCGGTGCCGCCGGCGCCGACCTGTTGCTGCAAACGCTGGGATTGGCCGCAGCACTCATCCCGCTTGCGCTGCTCGCCTGGGGCTGGCGCTTGCTGCGCTCGCGCGGGATGAAGCTGTGGTGGCTGCGCGTCGCCCTGCTGCCGGCGACGGTGCTGCTCGCGGCGATGGCGCTGTCGACCTGGACCGCACCCGCCGATTGGCCGCGCCCGCTCGACGGCGGCTTGGGCGGCGTCGTGGGCCGCCTGTTCCTCGCCCAAATGCTGGCGCTGGGGGCCGATCTCGGCCACGGCGCGGACGTGCTCGCCTGGGCCGCGACGACGCTCGCGGCCGTCGGCTTCGTTTTCGGCCTTGCGATCACGTGGGGCGAATACCGCACGGCCGCATGGGCGGGCGGCATCGCCGCCAAGGCGACCGCCAAGACCGGCGCCATGCTGTTCGCCGCGGGTGCCGCGATCGTCGCCAAGATCCGCTTGGGCGATCCGCGCGAGGCCCGCGCGCGCGAAAAGCGCGAGTTGAAGCGCGGCCGCGCCGAGCCTTCCTTCGACGGCACGCCCGACCCCGCACCGGAGCCCGCGATCGAGCCCGCCCCCGAGCGGCCCCGCCCCTCGCCCGCCGAACTCGTCGAGCGCGCCGCACCGGCCGAAAAGGCGAAGCCCGAAGCCAAGAAGAAGCCCAAGCAAGCCGCGCTCGATCTGGCCGTGCAGGGCGAATACGTCGCCCCGTCGATCGAACTGCTCGCCAAGCCCAAGACCGGCAAGGCCGCCAGCGTCGACGAAACCGCGCTCGCGCAGAACGCGCGCCTGCTCGAAAGCGTGCTCGACGATTACGGCGTCAAAGGCCAGATCGTGAAGGTGCGGCCCGGTCCGGTCGTCACGCTCTACGAACTCGAACCGGCACCGGGCACCAAGGCCGCGCGCGTCGTCGGCCTGTCGGACGACATCGCGCGGTCGATGTCCGCGGTGGCGGTGCGCGTGGCCGTCGTGCCGGGGCGCAACGTCATCGGCATCGAACTGCCCAATGCCTCGCGCGAGACCGTGTTCCTGCGCGATCTGCTCGAACAGACGCTCGAGGACCGCCAGGCGGGCAACCTCAACCTCGTGCTGGGCCGCGACATCGGCGGCCAGCCGATCATCGTCGATCTCGCGCGCATGCCCCATCTGCTGATCGCGGGCACCACCGGCTCGGGCAAGTCGGTCGCGATCAACACGATGATCCTGTCGCTGCTCTACCGACTGACGCCGTCCGAATGCCGTTTCATCATGGTCGATCCCAAGATGATCGAACTTTCGGTCTACGACGGCATTCCGCATCTGCTGTCGCCCGTCGTCACCGACCCCAAGAAGGCGGTCGTGGCGCTGAAATGGGCGGTGAAGGAGATGGAGAACCGCTATCGCGCGATGTCGAAGCTCGGGGTGCGCAACATCGCCGGCTACAACCAGCGTCTGGCCGACGCGCGCAAGAACGGCGAATCCTTGACGCGCAAAGTGCAGACCGGCTTCGACGAGGCGGGCAAGCCCGTGTTCGAGGATCAGCCGCTCGACATGACGCCGCTGCCCTTCATCGTCGTCGTCGTGGACGAGATGGCCGACCTCATGCTCGTCGCGGGCAAGGACGTCGAGTGGGCGGTCCAGCGTCTGGCGCAGATGGCGCGCGCGGCCGGCATCCATTTGCTGATGGCCACGCAGCGTCCGTCCGTCGACGTCATCACCGGCACCATCAAGGCGAATTTCCCGACGCGCATTTCGTTCCAGGTAACCAGCAAGATCGACAGCCGCACGATCCTTGGCGAACAAGGGGCCGAGCAGCTGCTGGGTCAGGGCGACATGCTGTACATGGCCGGCGGCGGGCGCATCACGCGCGTGCACGGCCCCTTCGTCTCCGACCGCGAGGTCGAGCACGTCGTCCAGCATCTGAAGGCGCAAGGCACGCCCGCCTATGTCGAGGAAGTGACCGAGGACGAGGAAGCGCTCGCGGCACTCGACGGCGAAGGCGGCGGCAATGCGGGCGGCGGCGAGGGCGGCGGGTCGGGCGACGCGCTCTACGATCAGGCCGTCGCACTGGTCGCGCGCGAGCGCAAATGCTCGACCAGCTTCATCCAGCGGCATTTGCAGATCGGCTACAACCGCGCCGCGCGCATCGTCGAACGCATGGAGGCCGAAGGCGTGGTCGGCACGGCCAACCACGTCGGCAAGCGCGAAGTTCTCGCACCCAAGGGCGATTACGCGGCGTAGAGCGGGACGGCCGGGCGCCCGATCAGGCCTGCGCGAACAGGTCGGCGGGGTCCGAAACGCGCTTTGCGAGCGCTTCCTTGAGCTTGCCCAGCGCGCGCGCTTCGATCTGGCGCACGCGTTCCTTCGACACGCCCAGCTTCGCGCCCAGGCGCTCGAGCGTCACGGCGTCTTCGTCCTCGGCCAAACGGCGGGCTTCGATGACCGCGCGTTCGCGGGGGGAAAGATCGCCGAGCGCGTCGCGCACCAGACGCGAACGCGCGCGCGAATCGCGCCAGTCCATCGTCGTCGCCTCGGGATCGGGGCGGCCGTCGACGAGCGTATCGCCCCAGCTGCGCGCCGAGCCGTCCTCGGCCGTCACCGGCGCGTCGAGCGAACGGTCGGCCCCCGAAAGGCGGCCCTCCATTTCGATCACGTCGCTGACGTTGACGCCGAGCGCGCCCGCGACCGCTTCGCGCGTGGCGCCGTCCATGTTTTCGGCCGCCGGATCGCCGAGCTTGGCGCGCACGCGGCGCAGATTGAAGAACAGCGATTTATGCGCGGCCGTCGTGCCGGTGCGGACGATGGACCAATTGCGCAGCACGAAGTCCTGGATCGCGGCGCGGATCCACCATTGCGCGTAGGTCGCGAACCGCACGTCGCGCGCGGGTTCGAAACGCGCGGCGGCCTGCATGAGACCGATATGACCTTCCTGGATCAGATCGCCGACCGGCAGGCCGTAGTGGCGGAATTTGAGCGCAGCCGACACGACCATACGGCCGTAGGCGCCGATCAGCTCGTCGAGCGCCGCTTGATCGCCGGTTTCGCGCCAGCGTTTGGCGAGCGCGTGCTCGTGCTCGCGCGCGAGCAGCGGGGCCTTCATCGCGCGGCGGATGAAACGCAAATTGGCGGACTGGGTGGCGTCGTCGTCGATCTGGGCCATTGGGGGTGACCTCCGAAGGTTCTACGCCCCGGTTCGGCGCCTGGATCACCCGGGTTCCCCCAGCAGCGCCAAAATCGCACCCTCGCCATCGAGACATGCGGCAATTGGTCCCACCGTACCGTCGAGGGTCAGAGTGAACGCCCCATCCGGCGCGCGGTTCTTTTCCGGCGCCAACCCCCGGACGATCCGCACGAATCCCTCGAACGGCGCATCGAGGCGCGCGAAATCCGGCCCGCCCCACCAAAGCGTATCGCCCTGGGCGGCCAGGGGCCGACCGGCGTCGAGGCCGGCCGAAACGAACAGGAGGCGCCCGCGGTCGTCGTAGGCCGCCCGGCGCAAGGCAAGCATGACCTCGCGATGGCCGCCGCGCGCGGCCATCGCCTCGCGCAGCCGGGTGGTCCAGCGCGCGATCGCGGTCGCCCCGGCGCCGCAAGCCTGCTGGGCTTCGCGCGGATCGAGACCGTAGGCGCGCAAGCTTGCCTCAAGACCGCGCGCCAGCATCCAGTCCAGGACCTGGCGCGGATTGACCGCGAAATGGAGCTGCAGCGTTTTCTGCCACATCTCCTCCTGCTGGCCGCGCAACAGCACGAAGTCCGCGGCGAAGAATCCCGGTGCCGCGATGAAGTCGCGGCGGAAGGCGACGACCTCGTCGAGCACGGCGGCCGGATCGGGCCCGACACCGAGCAGATTGCCCAAATGCACGATCCGGTCGCCGGGTTCGATCCGCTCGGCGATCGCATCGTAAAGCCGGGCGAGCGCTTGGGCTTGGCCGCGAACGGCCCCGATCGCCCACACGCGGCCGACGCGTTTGAGCACCGCGAATCGTTCGGTTTTCGCCGGCGTGGCCGGGGACGGAGTCGCCATCCGCGCACCTTACCAAAAAAGCGAAACCCCGCCGGGCGACCGGCGGGGTTCGGTATCGGCCGAGTATGGCGGCGGCCGCCGTCAGGCGGCTTTGAGCATCGCTTCCAGACGCTGGATCGCCGTTTCTTCGGAGATCTTTTCGACGGCGGCGAATTCGCGCACCAACCGGTCGAGGGCGGCTTGATACATCTGCCGTTCGGAGAACGACTGGTCGGGCTGGCCCGCGTTGCGGAACAGGTCGCGCACCACTTCGGCGATCGCCTTCGGGTCGCCCGAGTTGATCTTCGCTTCGTATTCCTGGGCGCGGCGGCTCCACATCGTGCGGCGGACGCGCGCGCGCGCCTTCAACGTGGCCAGCGCGTTCTGCATTTCCTTCTTGGTGCACAGACGCCGCAGGCCGGAGGTTTTGGCCTTCATCGTCGGCACGCGCAAAGTCATGCGGTCTTTGTCGAACTGGATCACGAAAAGCCGCAGCTTGTGACCGGCGATTTCCTGCGTCTCCAAGCCCGTGATCTTGCCCACGCCGTGCGTCGGGTAAACCACGTGATCGCCAACCGCGAAGCCCAAATCGTCCGTCTCGCGCACCGTCGTCTTGCGTACCGTCATGTGACCCGCAACTCCTTCCACGCGTTCGACCAAGCCCCCGGAGCCGACCGTCGATCCCCTCGGGACAGAAACCCCGCCGTCCCGGACAGCCTTTTTTATGGGCATTCCAGGGCTTTAGGGCTTCTCCGCCCGATCCTTATGCAGGACCGACGCGGTGCCGGGGTATCAGACGGGCATCAAGCCCGAAGCGCCCCTTCCAGGGCCGGGGGGTGCTGCAAAAATGCCGCAGCCCGATAAGAAAGAAGCTATCACAAAATCGGACGAAAATCACGTCCGTCCCCCGCGTTTTTCGCAGGGGACCACTCCAAAACGTTCAATTGTTCGCTTGACTCGACCGGTCGGCGGTAGCGGAAAACCGTTTCAGCCGGCGGGGTTGGGGCTGAAGAACTTCTCGAACTTGCCGTCCACCCCTTTGAAGCTGTCGGCGTCCGCCGGCGCGTCCTTCTTACGGGTGATGTTGGGCCATTTCTCCGCATATTCCTTGTTCAATTCAACCCACTTGCTCGCCCGGCCGTCGGTATCCGGCACGATGGCCTCGGGCGGGCATTCGGGCTCGCACACGCCGCAATCGATGCATTCGTCGGCTTTGATGACGAGCATGTTCTCGCCTTCGTAGAAGCAATCGACCGGGCACACCTCGACGCAGTCGGTGTACTTGCACTTGATGCAGCTTTCGGTGACGACGTAGGTCATCGTGGCGACTCTCCGAACAGGAACCGCGTTCGGTTAGCATGCGGGGCCGCACCGGGGCAACCCCATGCCCGCAAGGGTCAAGCGGGCGGATGCAGATCGTCGTAAAGGGCGGCGGCTTCGGCCGGCGGTCCGCGTCGCGCACCGGGCGCACGCACGCGCACGGTGCGCAAATGCGGGCCCTGGGCGAAGGTCAGCACGTCGCCCGGCTTGAGCGCGTAGCCCTTGTCGATCCGGTTGCCGTGGCAGCGCACGATGCCGGTTTCGCACGCGGCCTGAGCGGCCGCGCGCGTCCGGAAAAACCGCGCGCGCCAAAGCCACACGTCGACGCGCACGCGCCCGGCCTCGTTCACGGATCCACCAGCTTGCCCAGCGCCGCGAACGGCGAGTCCGCATCGACGCTACGGCGCGGCGCGGGCTTCCTGGCGCGCTTGGCCACGAACTTGACCGCATCGCCCTCGCGCACGGCGCGATAGCCCAACGCCGCCACGATGGCGGGCAAGGCGGCGGCATCGCACGCGACGATCCGGCCCAACGCCGGATCGAGCGCGAACGCCCCGCCTTTGGCCAGGACGGCGAGCGCGCGCGCGAGCGCGTCGAGCCGGTCGGCGCGCACGAAAGCGGGACCGGCAGGCAGATAAAGACACGCGGCCATCGCTTCCGGCGCCTGACCCGCGCGGGGCACGCCGACGCGGCCTTCGGCGAATTGCGGCGCGGGCTGTCCGCGCCAAATCGACCATAGCAACGCGCGCAGCCTGGTCCCGGCGTGATCCTTGAGCGCGGGCACATATGCCCCGAACGCGGCAAGCCGCACGCCGTGGGCGATCAACGCCCCGCGCGCGGGCCCGTCGAGGGCCGCGAAGCTTTCGTCGGCGGGAACGGCGCCCAAGCCCGCGACCAAGCGGAACGCAAGCCCGCGCGCC
>JADCGK010000030.1 GCA_020249045.1 Azospirillum sp.
CGCGTGACCAACGCGCTGTCGGTGGGCGAGGGGGCGCGGTTGGAATGGCTGTCGCAGGAGACGATTTTGTTCGACGGCGCGCGGCTGGACCGACGCCTGACCGCGGATCTTGCCGCCGACGCCGATTTGCTGGCTGGGGAGATTCTGTTTTTCGGCCGCCGCGCGCGCGGCGAGACGATGCGCGCGGGCGCGCTCGCCGAACGCTGGTCCGTCCGGCGCGCGGGCGTGCGGGTTTGGGACGACGCCTTGATGCTCGATGCGCTCGACGACGCGCTGCTCGACCGGCCGGCGCTGTTCGCGGGGGCGCGGGCGTGCGCGACACTGGTGTGCGCGTGTGCCGACCCGGTCAAAGCGCGCGATATCGCCCGCGGCGCTTTGCAGGGGGCCGCCAACGCCGGCGCCGGAATCGTCGCCGGACTGATGGTGACGCGTTTGCTCGATCCGGACCCCGCCCGGCTGCGGCGGGATTACGCGCGCGTCTGGTGCGCGTTGCGCGCCGGACTTTGGGATCTGCCGGGGCGTCTGCCGCGGCTTTGGCACGTTTGATGCTGGGATTTGGCGGGGGGAGCGGGGCATGAATCTGACGCCACGGGAGAAGGACAAGTTGCTGGTCGCGATGGCCGCGACGGTCGCGCGCCGGCGGCTCGAACGCGGGGTCAAGCTCAACCACCCCGAAGCGGTGGCGCTGATCACCGATTTCGTGGTCGAGGGCGCGCGCGACGGAAAATCCGTGGCCGATCTGATGCGCGACGGCGCCAAGGTGCTGACGCGCGCGCAGGTCATGGACGGGATCGCCGAGATGATCCACGAAATCCAGGTCGAGGCGACGTTCCCCGACGGCACGAAACTCGTGACCGTCCATAACCCGATCCGCTGAAAGGGATCCTCCGCGATGAAACCCGGCGAAATCCTGGTCCGCCCCGGCGAGATCGAGCTCAACGCGGGCCGCAAGACCGTCGAGATCGACGTCGCCAATACCGGCGACCGGCCGATCCAGGTCGGCTCGCACTATCATTTCTTCGAGACCAACCCGGCCTTGGCCTTCGCGCGCGACAAGGCCTACGGCGCGCGGCTCGACATTCCCGCGGGCACGGCCGTGCGCTTCGAGCCGGGGCAAACGCGGCGGGTCACTCTGGTGGCCTATGCGGGTGCGCGGACCGTGCACGGGTTTCGGGGTGCGGTGAACGGCAAGCTCAAGACCACCGCGAAGGGGAAGTGACATGGCTTATCGAATCCCCCGCGCGTCCTATGCCGGCATGTACGGCCCCACGACGGGCGATCGCGTCCGCTTGGCCGACACCGAGTTGTTCTTGGAGGTCGAGAAGGACCTGACCGTTCCGGGCGAGGAGGTGAAGTTCGGCGGCGGCAAGGTCATCCGCGACGGCATGGGCCAAGGCCAAGCCACGCGCCGGCAGGGTGCCGTCGATACCGTCGTCACCAACGCGTTGGTGGTGGATTGGTGGGGCATCGTCAAATGCGACATCGGGATCAAGGACGGCAAGATCGCCGCCTTGGGCAAGGCCGGAAATCCCGACGTGCAACCGGGCGTCGATATCGTGATCGGTCCGGGGACGGAGATCATCGCGGGCGAAGGGCGCATCGTCACCGCGGGCGGCATTGACACGCATATCCACTTCATCTGTCCGCAGCAGGTCGACGACGCGCTTTACTCCGGCATCACGACGATGATGGGCGGCGGCACGGGGCCCGCGGCGGGCACGTCGGCCACCACCTGCACGCCCGGACCTTGGCACATGCACCGGATGCTGGAGGCCGCCGAAGGCCTGCCCATCAATCTGGGCTTCTTCGGCAAAGGGAATGCGTCCGCGCAGGCGCCCTTGGTCGAGATGATCCGGGCGGGCGCTTGCGGGCTCAAGCTGCACGAGGATTGGGGCACGACGCCCAACGCGATCGACGTCTGCCTTTCGGCGGCCGAGAAATACGACGTCCAAGTGGCGATCCATACCGACACGCTGAACGAAAGCGGCTTCGTCGAGGACACGATCGCCGCCTTCAAGGGACGCAACATCCATTCCTTCCACACGGAAGGCGCGGGCGGCGGGCACGCGCCCGACATCATCAAGGTCTGCGGCTTGCCCAACGTGCTGCCGTCCTCGACCAATCCGACGCGGCCCTTCACGCGCAACACGGTCGACGAGCATCTCGACATGCTCATGGTTTGCCACCACCTCGACAGCCGCATCCCCGAGGACGTCGCCTTCGCCGAGAGCCGCATCCGGCGCGAGACGATCGCCGCGGAGGACATCCTGCATGATTTGGGCGCCATCTCGATGATGAGCTCGGACAGCCAAGCCATGGGCCGGATCGGCGAGACGATCACGCGAACCTGGCAGACCGCGCACAAAATGAAGGTCCAGCGCGGCGCGTTGCCCGAGGAGAAGGGCGAGAACGACAATTTCCGGATCAAGCGCTACATCGCCAAGTACACGATCAATCCCGCGCTCGCGCACGGCATCGCCAAGTACGTCGGCTCGGTCGAGAAGGGCAAATTCGCCGACCTGGTCCTGTGGCAGCCCGCGTTCTTCGGTGCAAAGCCCGAGATGATCCTGAAATGCGGCCAGATCGCCGCCGCCCCGATGGGCGATCCCAACGCTTCGATCCCCACGCCGCAGCCCGTGCATTATCGGCCGATGTTCGGCGCGTTCGGCCGCGCGCTCGCCTCCGCCTGTCTGACCTTCGTGTCGAAGGCGGCCCACGACGATGGGATCGCGCGCAAGCTGAAGCTCGACCGCGCGGTGCTGCCGGTCACCGGCATCCGCAAGATCGGCAAGAAGCAGATGATCCATAACGCCGCACTGCCGAAGGTCGAGGTCGATCCGGAAACCTACGAGGTGCGCGCCGACGGCGCGCCCTTGGTCTGCGAACCCGCCGCCGTTTTGCCGCTGGCGCAGCGGTATTTTCTGTTCTGATGCGCCGCGCGTTGGCCGTCGAGAAGGCGTGGGACCGGACGCGGGCGGCGGGAACGGTCACGCTGGCGCACGACCGGCGCCATCTGCGCCGCCAGGTGCTGCGCGACGATTCCGGCGTCGAGTTCCTTCTCGACCTGGTCCACGCCGCGCATTTGCGCGACGGCGACGGTCTGGCGCTCGACGACGGACGCATTCTTGCGGTGCGGGCCGCCGAGGAGGACGTCCTCGACATCGCCGGGCGGGACGCCGCGCATACGGCCAAGCTTGCTTGGCATCTCGGCAACCGGCATTTGGCGGTCCAAGTGCTCGACGATGGGCGCCTGCGCATCGCCGCCGACCATGTGATCGCGGAAATGCTGAAGGGCTTGGGCGCGCGGGTCGGCGCCGCGCACGCACCCTTCGACCCCGAAGCCGGCGCCTATCATGCGCACTGACGCGTTGCTGCGCTTGGTCGCGTGGCTGTCGCCGGCCTTTCCGGTCGGGGCGTTCGCCTACAGCCACGGCTTGGAGGCGGCGATCGACGAAGGCCGGGTGAAAACCGCGTCGGATCTCGGCGAATGGATCGCCGATCTGCTGGTTCATGGCGGCCCGCGCGCGGATGCGGTCTTCTTCGTCCACGCGTGGCGTGCCGCGCAAGCGGACGACGCTCCGGCACTCGCCGATATCGCCGTGCGCGCCGCGGCGATGCGCGGGACGGGCGAATTGGCCCTCGAAGCCACCCAACAAGGCACGAGCTTCGCCTCGGCCGTGACGCGCGCTTGGCCGGCTTGCGCGCCGGTCGAGGGTGTTTATCCGGTCGCGGTGGCGGTCGCGGCCGCGCGTGCGGGCGTGCCGCTCGATGCGGCGCTCGCCGCTTTCCTGCACGCCTTTGCGGCCAATCTGGTTTCCGCAGCCGTGCGCGCGATCCCGCTGGGCCAAAGCGACGGGCTTGCGGCGCTGGCGGGCCTCGAATCGGCCATCGAACGCGCGCGCGACGCGGCGCTCGCGCGCGATCTCGACGAGGCGGGTGCCGCCGCACCGGCGCTCGACATTCTCTCCTTCCGGCACGAAACCCAATATTCGAGGTTGTTCAGATCATGAGCGGACATACGGGACCTTTGCGCGTGGGCATCGGCGGGCCGGTGGGCTCGGGCAAAACGGCGCTGGTCGACGCGCTTTGCAAGGCGATGCGCGAACGCTACGACGTCGCCGCGATCACCAACGACATCTACACCAAAGAGGACGCCCAGTTCCTCACGCGGTCGGGCGCTTTGGCCCCGGAACGGATCATGGGCGTGGAGACCGGTGGCTGCCCGCATACCGCGATCCGCGAGGACGCATCCGCCAATCTCGCCGCCGTTGCGGAAATGACCGCGAAATTCCCCGCGCTCGAACTGCTGTTCGTCGAAAGCGGCGGGGACAATCTCGCCGCCACGTTCTCCCCGGAACTCGCGGACCTGACGATCTACGTGATCGACGTTTCGGCCGGGGACAAGATCCCGCGCAAAGGCGGACCCGGCATCACGCGTTCGGACTTGCTGGTGATCAACAAGATCGACCTCGCACCTTATGTCGGCGCGTCGCTGGAGGTGATGGACCGCGACGCCCGGAAGATGCGCGGGGACCGGCCCTTCGTGTTCGCGAACATCCGGGCCGGGAAGGGGGTCGACGATATCGCCGCTTTCATCGCCAAGACCGGGGGGCTGCCCGCCCGCGCGGCTTGACCCCCCACAGGCGGCTTGAAACGCGCGGCGTTCCATCGCAAACAAGGGGTTCGGAACAGGAGCCCCCACGCATGTCCCACGCCGCCGCCCGCATCGATGAAACCCGCTTGTGGCAACGCCATGTCGATATGGCCAAGCTCGGCGGTCTCGCCAAAGGCGGCGTGAACCGGCAAGCCTTGTCCGCCGAAGACGCGGCCGCGCGCCGCTTGCTGGGCGAATGGGCCGCCGCGCGCGGCTACGACGTGTTCGGCGACGCGATCGGCAATCTTTACGTCCGACGCCCGGGCACCGAGAACGACGCGGCGCCGGTGGTGACCGGCTCGCACATGGACAGTCAGCCGACGGGCGGCAAGTACGACGGCATCTACGGCGTTCTCGCGGGCTTCGAGGCGCTCGAAGCGCTCGACGATGCGGGCGTTCGCACCAAGCGTCCGGTGCAGGTCGTCGCGTGGATGAACGAAGAGGGCAGCCGCTTCCAACCCGGTGCCATGGGATCGGCCGTCTGGGCCGGGCACTACGATCTGGCGGCGATGCTGGCCGTGAAGGACCGTACGGGCGTGGTCCTGGCCGACGCGTTGCGCGACACGTTGACGGCCGCCCCGTGCCGGCAGGTCGACGGCTTCGATCGCGGTTTCCACGCCTATATCGAGGCGCATATCGAACAAGGCCCGCGCTTGGAAGCCGAGCGCAAGACCATCGGCGTCGTCACGGGCATCCAGGGTTCGCAGCGCTACACGGTCGACGTCACCGGCGAGGAGGCGCATGCCGGCACGACGCCGCTGCGCGTGCGCAAGGACGCGCTGAAAAGCGCGGTTGCCATCGTCGCGGCGCTCGAGCGGCACATGCACGATCCCGCCGACGTCGTGCGCTTCACCGTCGGACGGTTCGAGTGCAAACCGGGCTCGCCCAATACCGTGCCGGGCCACGTCCACTTCACCATCGACTTCCGTCATCCCGATGCGGCCGTGCTGGCGCGGTTGGGGGACGGAATCGCCAAGGTCGCCGCGGCGGCCGCGGGCCCGTGCAAGGTCGAGGTCGCGCGCATCACCGACGTGCCGCCGACGGTTTTCGATCCGCGCATCGTCGACCTGGTGCGCGCGCAGGCGACGGCGCTGGGCCTCTCGAACATGGATATGCCCTCGGGTGCGGGGCATGATGCCATGCACGTAGCGCCGTTCTGTCCGTCCGGGATGATCTTCGTGCCGTGCGAACGCGGGGTCAGCCATAACGAGGCGGAAGCCGCCACACCCGCCGATCTGGCCGCCGGTGCGCGCGTCCTGGTCGAAGCGCTGCACGCGCTCGCGGACGAATGATCGGCGTCAGGATATCCCGGCGCGCTTGACCATCGCCGCCCCCAGCAACCGCGCCGCGGGCAGGCGGATCGTGACGCACGCGCCGCCGCCGACCCCCGCGCCGACATCCAGCGCGCCGCCGTGCATTTCGGCATAGCGGCGCACGATCGCGAGGCTCAACCCGGTTCCCGGCGTGCGTCGCGTGTAGGCGTTGTCCCGGCGGACCGACGGCCCGGCCAATGCCCGCGCGTCCGTCGGGGGAATGCCCGGTCCCTGATCGGCGACCCATAGCGCCACGTCGCCGCCTGCGGTCCGACCGAGACCCACCGTCACCGTGCCGCCCGGCGGGGAGAACTTGATCGCATTGGCGAGCAGACACAGCAACGCTTGCGCGAGTTTGCGCGCGTCGCCCAACACGGCCAGCGTTTCGGGCGGCTTTTCGAGGACGAGCGTGGTTTGGGCGAGTTCGGCCTGCGGACGCACCAGATCGATCTGTCCGCGGGCGAGCGCCGCCAGATCGATCGCTCCTTCGCTGAGTTTTTCGGCCGCGGCGTCGTCGCGCGCCACCTCCAGCAATTCATCCACGATTCCGATCAGCAGCTTGGCGCCGGCCTCGATCGAACGTGCGTAGTCCGCGTGCCGCGCGCTCGCTTCCCCGCCGATGCCGCGCGCGATCATCTGCGCGAAGCCCAGCACGGCGTTCAACGGCGTGCGCAATTCATGGCTCGCCGCCGTCACGAAGAACTCGGTGGTCGTGTCCGCGCGCCGAAGGCGCAGCACCACGACATGGCCGCGACCGCAGGGCATCGAATCCACGCCGACGAGCGCGAGTTCCCCCCGCGCATCGAGCAGCGGCAGTTCCGCCTCGTTGGCGGCGGACAGCGCCGCCGCCAGCGACGCCCTGACCGTGTCGTCGCCCGCGAGCCGGTCGATGGTTTCGGGCGCCGTGCCGAAGACGCGCACGAAGGCGGCGTTCGCGAACACGATGCGGCGGTCCGCGTCGAGCCGCACGACGGGCTGGTCGAGCCGTTCGGCGAGAGAGTCGAGCGCTGCTTCGAGCTGCGCGGTCATCGCTTGCGCGCCCACAGCAGCGATCCGCCCGCGGGCAGGATCGCGCGCTCGGGCGCGCTCAAGCCGGCGGCATCGAACCACGCGGCGTGTTGGCCAAAGGTGTGGGCGCGTCCGGCGTCGAACAACGTCATTAGAGAAAGATTGAAACCCACCATATCTTCGGGCGCAAGCCCATTGTCGTCCAGAACGGCGCCCGCCAGCACGAATGATCCGCCCGGGCGCAGCGCCAGCGCGGCGTTGGCGACCGCCGTCGCCGCGTCGGCGGGGCTCAGCACCTGAAGCAAAGCCCGCATCACCACCGCGTCGGCGGGCCCGCCCGGCGGCGGCCCCGCCAGAATATCCCCCTCGGCGATGGCGATCCGATCGGCAAGGCCCGCTTCGGCCACCAAAGCGCGCGCCACGGGCAACGCGGGTGCGAGATCGCTCGCCGTCGCGCGCAAGCCGGGAAACACCCGGCACAACGCGATCGATACGCCCGCGCCACCGCAGCCGGCCTCGATCAACGTGGCGGCATGCGAAAGATCGACGCGTTTGGCGATATCGCGGCCGTTGGCGAGCGCGCTGGGATGGATGCCGCGCAAAAACGCGTCCTCGGCGGAGTCTTGCGCACCGCTGGGTGCGGCGTCGCGCACGGCGCGTGCGAAATCGAGCCCGCCGCGGAAGAAGCGCCCGTAGACCGGCGCGATCGGGCCGATATATCCCGCCCCGTCAGGCACGAGATAGCGGGCCGCCTCCGCGCTGGGGGCGTAGCGCCTGGCGGAACTTCGCGTGAGAAAACCATAAACGACCAGTGCGTCGCACAAAGCCGCAAGCCGGTCCTGATCCTTGGCGCCGAGCCGGCGGGCCAGCGTGGGTGCGTCGGACGGTTCGGCGGCGAGGGCGGCGAACAGATCGAGTTCGAGGGCGGCAAGAAGGGCTGCGGCCGGATAGAACCCGCCGAGCGCGCGTTGGAGGGCGAAGGGCGGCGGCGGTTTGCCGGACCCTTGCGTCACTTCGCGGCGCGCACGGCGGAAATCTCGTCGCGCAGCTTGTGCACGATATCGACGAACTCCGGCTTGAACGTGTCCTCGAGCTTGCGCGGACGCGGAAAATGGCTCTCGGTGATCGAAATGATCTTGCCCGGACGCGCGCTCATCATGAATACCCGGTCGGCGAGATAGACCGCTTCGCGCAGATCGTGGGTGATCAGCATGACGGTCGGACGCTTGGCGATCCACAGCGTCTGCACGACGTCCCACAATTCCTCGCGCGTGAAGGCGTCCAGCGCGGCGAAGGGTTCGTCGAGCAGCAGCATCTCCGGCGAGTGGATCAGCGCGCGGCACAGCGATCCGCGCTGCTGCATGCCGCCCGACAGCTGCCAGGGGAATTTGTCCTCGAACCCGCGCAAGCCGACGGTGGCGAGCAACTCCTTCGCGGCGGCGATGTGCTTGGGCTTGTCGCGGCGGAACGAACTCGCGTGCGGTTCGACGATCTCGAGCGGCAGCAGCACGTTGTCCATCAACGTGCGCCAGGGCAGCATGATCGAGTTCTGGAACGCCATGCCGCAGATCTTCAGCGGCCCCGTGACCTCCTGGCCGCCGACGATGACGTTGCCCTTCGTCGCCAAATGCAGCCCCGACACGAGCTTGAGCAGCGTCGACTTTCCGCAGCCCGACGGGCCGACGACGGCCACGAATTCGCCCTTCTTGATCTTCAGGTCGGCCTTGTTGAGGGCGAGCGTATCTCCGTCCTTGGTGCGGTAGACGAGGTCGACGTTGTCGATTTCGATGAAGGTGTCGTTGGCCATGGGGCGCGCAACTCCGGTAGGCGTGAAAACCGTCGACACCCGTTCAGCAAGGGTTATGCCGGGCAGACCGACCCGGATGGGGCAAACTGCCCGAGTCCATTGGCAGCAATCAAGAGAAATGCCCAATAAACAAGCCGAATGAACAAAATATGGGCGAAATTCGCGTCGCTTGTCCCAAAGATGAGGGCGGATTAGGTTGCCGCCCTTCCTTCGACGAGGTTCCGAAATGGGCCGTTTGTCCACCCATGTGCTCGACACCTATCACGGCCGGCCGGCCGCCGGGATGCGCTTCACGCTGCATCGCGGTGCCGAAAAGCTTTTCGACGGCGCCACCAACTCCGACGGCCGGTCCGATGCGCCATTGCTGAGCGGTGCCGCGTTCGCGACCGGGCGCTACGAGTTGCGGTTCGAGCTTGCGGCCTATTTCCGTGCGAAGGGCGTCGAACTTCCCGATCCGCCGTTTCTGGACGTCGTGACGATCGCCTTCGGCATCGCGGAAGCGGACGGCAATTACCATGTGCCGCTGCTGGCCACGCCGTGGAGCATGGCCACCTATCGCGGTTCTTGAGGACGGATGATGGATCCTTTGCTGCTCGAATGGCTCGACCTGATCGTGCGTTGGACGCACGTCATCACCGGCATCGCGTGGATCGGCGCGTCGTTCTACTTCAATTGGCTCGAAAGCAAATTCCGCCCGCTCGAGACGCCCAAGGAACGCGTCGAAGGGGAGGTGTGGCTCGTGCACGGCGGCGGCTTCTACCGCGTGGAGAAATTCGCGGTCGCGCCGCCCGCGTTGCCGAAGGAACTGCATTGGTTCAAATGGGAGGCGGCGTTCACCTGGATTTCGGGCGTGTTGCTGCTTGCGTTGCTCTACTACTTGGGCTCGGCCGGCGATTTCCTGACGATCGCGGCGTTGCGGCCCTACGGCGCGGCGGGTGCGGCGGCGGTTTCGCTGTCGACGATCGCGATATGCTGGATCGTCTACGACCGGCTGTGGAAAAGCGCGTGGGCCGAGGGCAATTCGTTCGCCGCCACCGTCGCGACGTTCGTTTTCCTGGTCGCCGTCGCTTGGGCGCTGTCCCAGATCATGACCGCGCACGCCGCCTATATCCATGTGGGCGCCATCGTCGGCACGATCATGACCGCGAACGTTTGGATGATCATCATCCCGAACCAGCGCGAATTGGTCGAAGCGACCGCCGCGGGTACGGCCCCGCAAGGCAAATACGCCAAGCAGGCGAAGTTCCGTTCGCTCCACAACAACTATTTCACGCTGCCGGTCGTCTTCATCATGCTGTCGAAGAACTGGGCGTCGACCTGGGGTCACGAATGGAACTGGGCGATTCTGGCTGGCGTTGCGTGCGTGGGCGCAGGCGTTCGGCACTGGTTCAACTTGCGCAACAAGGACCGCGCGCGCGAGAATTTCTGGATTCTGCCCGCAGCCGCTTTGGGCATGGTCGCGATTTTCTACGGGGTTCGCTGACCGGCCGTCCTGCCGCGCAAGCGTCGCGCGGGTGTAACGAAGGCGTCACGGTCGGGGGCTAGGAGAGGGCGCGCGGCGATTTTCGCCGCCCCCTCGACCTTTCCCGGAGATCGCGATGTCCCAGAAGGATTACGCCACCCTTGCCGCCCTGCCGGAAAACGCCGGCTTGACGTTGGGCGAACTCTACGAACGTTCCGAAGACATTCCGTCCAATCCGACCGCCAATCCCACGATGGGCGACATTCTGAACGCGCGTTTGGGGCGCCGCGCGGCGCTGCGCGGCATGCTCGCGACGGCCGCGGCGGCAGCCGTCGTCCCGCCCTTCGCCGCGCCCGCGCGTGCGCAATCGGTCGCGGCCGGCTTGCCCGGTGCGCGCTTCGTATTCGACGAGATCGCGCACGGCGTCGACGAACGCCACCACGTCTCGCCGGGTTACGACGCCGACATCGTGATCCGCTGGGGCGATCCGCTGTTCGCGGACTCGCCCGCGTTCGATCCCGAGCGGCAGACCGGCGCGGCCCAGGCGCGGCAATTCGGCTACAACTGCGACTATGTCGGTTTGGCCCCGATGCCCGGGGCGACCGACACCGCGCGCGCCGCGCTGATGTGCGTGAACCACGAATACACCAGCCCCGAGATCATGTTCCGCGGCGTCTCCAACCCGGCGACCGGCCGCGTGGACGCGACGAAGATGACCAAGGACATGGTCGACGTCGAGATGGCCGCGCACGGCACGACCATCGTCGAGATCGTCAAGGGTGCCAACGGGAAGTGGACCTATGTGCGCGGCGGCCGCCACAACCGGCGCATCGACATCAACACGCCGATGCGCGTTTCCGGGCCTGCCGCCGGCCACGACCGTCTCAAGACGTCGGCCGATCCGACCGGCCGCGCGGTCAGCGGCACGATCAACAACTGCGCGGGCGGCATGACGCCGTGGGGCACGTATCTGACCGCCGAGGAAAACTTCCACGGCTATTTCGGCGGCCGTTTGGCCGAGGGCAGCCGCGAGACGGTGAACCACCGCCGCTACGGCGTGCCGGGCGGATGGTACAATTGGGCGTCGTATTACGACCGCTTCGATCTGGCCAAGGAACCGAACGAACCCAACCGCCACGGCTGGATCGTCGAGATCGATCCCTATGACCCGAACTCGACGCCGATCAAGCGCACGGCGATGGGCCGCTTCAAGCACGAGGGCGCCGAAACCATCGTCGCCCGCGACGGCCGCGTGGTCGCGTATTCGGGCGACGATGAGCGGTTCGAGTACGCGTTCAAGTTCGTGACGGCGGGCCGCTACAACGCGCAAGACCGCCGGGCGAACATGAACCTGCTCGACGAGGGAACGCTTTACGTCGCGAAGTTCAACGCCGACGGCTCGGGCGAATGGCTGCCGCTGGTCCACGGCCAAGGGCCCCTGACCGCCGCGAACGGCTTCGCGAGCCAAGCCGACGTGCTGATCGAAGCGCGCCGCGCGGGCGACGTGCTGGGTGCGACGAAGATGGACCGGCCGGAGGATTTCGAGCCGAACAAGCGCACCGGGAAGGTCTATCTCGCCCTGACCAACAACAACCAGCGCACCGCGGCGCAGGTCGAGGCTTCGAACCCCCGGGCCGAGAACAACTGGGGCCATCTGATCGAAGTGACCGAGACCGGCGACGACCACACCGCGACGACGTTCCGCTGGGAAATGCTCGTGCGCTGCGGAAACCCGGCCAACCCGGCGCAGCAAGCGCTCTACAACCCCGCGACGACCGCGAACGGCTGGTTCGCATGCCCGGACAACATGGCGATCGATCCGCAAGGACGCTTGTGGGTCGGCACCGATCAAGGCACGGCGTGGCGCGCGGCTTCGGGCACGGCCGACGGGATCTACGCGCTGGAAACGGAAGGCGCGCTGCGCGGCACATCGCGGATGTTCTTCCGGGTGCCGGTCGGTGCGGAAATCTGCGGGATGAACTTCACGTCCGACGGTCGCGCGATGACCGTCGCCGTGCAGCATCCGGCGACCGACGGGGCACGCGACTACGCGCCGTTCGGCCGTCATCCGACCTTCGACGACATGCCGACGCGGTGGCCCGATTTCCAGGCCAACATGCCCGCGCGGCCCTCGGTCGTCATCATCACCAAGCGCGACGGCGGGGTGATCGGCGGCTGAGGCGCGCACGAGGTTTTCGATGCGGCGGCGCCGGGGGCAACTCCGGCGCCGTTCGCGTTTCTGGGTACCGCGTTACGTCCGAATTCCGCGACGGATCAGCGCGTTGGGCAAAATTTTTCACGACCTTGAATTCGCCGGATCGCGGCCGAAATCTATAGCGTTCGAATTCCGGAGAATTCCATGGAAACCCTGTTGCGTTCCGATACGCCCGCATCCGATACGTCGCCGTCGCGCGACGACCGCCCCTCGCGCACCGAGGCCGAAGCGGCCGTGCGTACGCTGCTGCGTTGGACGGGCGACGATCCGACGCGCGAAGGCCTGGTCGATACGCCCGCGCGCGTCGTGCGCGCTTACGAGGAGTTCTTCCAAGGCTACGACGTCGATCCGGTCGATTTCCTCCAGCGCACGTTCGAAGAGACCGACGGCTACGACGAGATGGTTCTGCTGCGCGACGTGACCTTCGAAAGCCATTGCGAACATCACATGGTGCCGATCGTGGGCAAGGCGCATGTCGCTTATTTGCCCGGCAAGCGCGTCGTGGGCATCTCCAAGCTGGCGCGCGTCGTGGACGCGTACGCCAAGCGTCTGCAGATCCAAGAGCGCCTGACCACCCAGATCGCCAACGCCATTCAAGACGTGCTGCAGCCCAAGGGCGTCGCCGTGGTGATCGAGGCCCAGCATCAGTGCATGACCACCCGTGGCGTGCACAAGCCGGGCGTTTCGATGGTGACCAGCCGCATGTTGGGCGCTTTCCGCACCAACGCTGCGACCCGTCGGGAGTTTCTGGCGATGGTCGGGCGCGGCTAAACGCATCCGCGAATAGGATGGGAAATCGTCATAGGGAGGGCGTCTTCGACGCCCTCCCTTTTCTGTTCGGAATATTTACAGTTCTTTAACGTGAAAGAAACACTCTACGGCGGATAACGTCTCTCTCCATCCCCCCAGGAGACAGTCGATGCAGTGGATCGACAACGCGCCCATCGGCCGAAAACTCGGCATCTTGATCGTTGCGGCCATCCTCGCGATTTCGGGTTCTGTCGGATTGTCGTTGGCCGCCGTTTGGACGCTCTCCGCCCAGTTGGAGACGGCGACCGTCGCCACCCAAGCCACACGCGCGCTGATGACGGCCGACATGATGCACGACGCCCTGCGCGCGGATGCGATCATGGCGTTGCGCCTCGGACCCGACGGCGACGCAGCCAAGAAGTCCGCCCTGTTGGACGATCAACGCGAGCATCTGGCGACTTTCGAGGCGGCACTCAAGGAATTGCTGGCGCTGCCGCTGCCCGCCGAGATCGGTGCGAATGTGAACGCGGTGGTTCCCCGTTTCGACGAATACCGCCGCAGCAGCGAGCAAGTCGTGGCCGCCGCGCTGGGCGGTGCCGCGAACCTCGACGCCATCGAGGAGCGGTTCGTCGAAGCCTTCGAACGCCTGGAGGAGGCGGCCGAACAGTCGAGCGCGGCGATCGTTGCGTTCGTGAATGCGGCGGAGGCGGAGGCGGCAGCCGTCAAGCTCCGCTTTTTGGCGGCGATCGCCGCATCGGCGCTGCTTGCGTTGGGTGCGTTCGGCGCGCTCGCCGGCCTGATCGGCCGCTCGCTGTCCACGGCGGTCGGCACGCTGGAGAAACAGATCGGCAGCCTCGCCGCCGACGATCTCGACGTGACCATCGCGGGCGTGCAGCGCCGCGACGAAGTCGGCGCGATGGCGCGCGCCCTCGAGATCCTGAAGGATGGGCGGGCGAAGGCCCGTGCGCTCGAACGCGGCTTGGAACAGGATCGCGCGCGGCGCGAAACGCGGGCCAAACAACTCGAAACCTTGACGGCCGAGTTTCAGGACCGGATCGGCGAAGTGGTGCAAACCGTCTCGACCGCCTCGTCCCAACTCAGCGGCGCCGCGGGCAGCATGAACGCGACGGCCGGCGAAGCCTCCGCGAAGTCCGGCGCGGTCGCGGCGGCATCCGAGCAGTCGGCGGCGAACGTCGCGAGGATCGCACGGGCCGCGGACGAACTTTCGGCCGCGCTGTCGGACATCGGGCGTCAGGTCGCGCGTACCGCCGCCGTCGCCTCCGAGGCGACCGCCCAGAGCCGGCGGACGAACGAGCGGATGACCGGGTTGTCCGACGCGGCACAGAAGATCGGCGACGTGGTCAAGTTGATCTCTGCGATCGCGGGGCAGACCAATCTGCTGGCGCTGAACGCCACGATCGAAGCCGCGCGCGCCGGCGAAGCCGGCAAGGGGTTCGCCGTTGTCGCCTCGGAGGTGAAGAATCTCGCGAGCCAAACGGCGAAGGCCACCGAAGACATCGCCGCGCAAGTGGAGGCGATTCAAGGTGCGACGGGCGAGTCCGTCTCGGCGATCGCCGCCATCGGCGACACGATCGCGGAGTTGAACCGGATCGCCGCGGACGTCGCGGCGGCCGTCGACGGGCAAATGTCGGCGACCAGCGAGATCGCGCGGAACGTGCAGGATGCTTCAAACGTAACGCGGGAAGTGACGGATAGCTTGGGCGGTGTCGCGCGCGCGGCGGGGCAGACTGGCGCGGTGGCGGCGCAGGTCGAGGCGGCGTCGGGGGATCTCGCCCGGCAGGCGGCGATGCTCCGGACCCAGGTGGACCGTTTCGTTGCGGACGTCGCGGCCGCTTAGCGCAG
>JADCGK010000031.1 GCA_020249045.1 Azospirillum sp.
GATCACGGCCCGGCCCGCGCGCTGTCCCGCAAACTCGACGACGCACGCGCCGCGGCGGCGACCGAGCGCGGACGGCAGCTCGCTGCGAACGCGCAAACCCAAGCGGCGTTGGTCGAGTTCGAAGCGGCGGCACGGTTGGCCCCCAACGACGCTTTAGCGCGGCTCAATCTCGGGCGTATCCGCCGTCGGCTGGGCGACAACGCCGGTGCGGATGCCGCCTTCCGCGCGGCCGAGAGATTGAATCCGGCCGACCCGATGCCGCTCGCCGAACGCCTGATGCTGGCGCGCGACCTCGCCGACTGGCGCGAGACGCCCGCGCTGGAGGCCGAGTTGCGCTTGCGGCTCGACGGCGGTTCGGTCCTGCCGCCGTTCGTCGGCTTCTTCCTCGATCTTGCGCCCGACCAATTCCGCGCGCTCGCCGATCGCTGGGCCCGCCGCCAGCCGCCGGTCGTCCGCGCGATGCCGGCCGCGCGTACGCAGGATGGCCGTTTGCGCGTGGGCTATCTATCCGAGCATTTCCGGCGTCATGCGACCACGCATTTGCTCGCCGAGGTTCTCGAACGCCACGATCCCGCGAAGATCGACCTGTTCCTCTATTCCTACGGGCCGGACGACGGCAGCGCCGAGCGCGCGCGCGTCGCGCGCTGCGGGGCGTTCGTCGACCTTTCAGACCTCGACGACGATTCGGCCGCCGCGCGAATCGCCGCCGACAGACTCGACGTGCTCGTCGACTTGATGGGCTACGTCGAGAAGAACCGCATCGGCATCGTGCGGCGCAAACCGGCGCCGATCGTCGTCGCGTGGCTGGGCTACCCGGCCACCACCGGCGAGCCCGCCGTCGATTGGGTCCTTGCCGACGACACCACCATCCCCGCCGGCGCCGAGGTCGATTGGACCGAGCGGGTCTGGCGCCTGCCCGACGCCTATCAGCCGAACGACCGCGCACGCCCCGTTGGGGCGGCCCCGTCGCGCGCGCAGGCGGGATTGCCGGCGCAGGGTTTTGTTTTTTGCTGCTTCAATCACGCCTGGAAGCTGACGCCGCCCGTATTCGACACGTGGCTGCAGATTCTGGCGGCGGTGCCCGGATCGGTGCTGTGGCTGCTCGACGGACCGGCGGCCGCCAATCTGCGCGCCCGCGCCGCGGCGGCAGGGCTCGATCCCGCGCGCCTTGTCTTCGCCCCGCCCATGCCGCTCGACAGACATCTAGCGCGGCTTTCGCTCGCCGACTTGGCGCTCGATACGGCGCCCTACGGGATGCATACGACCGCGTCGGACGCGCTTTGGGTCGGCGTGCCGATCCTGACCGCGCCCGGCGCCGGTTTCCCGGCCCGCGTCGGTGCCGCTTTGGCGCGCGCGGCCGGCCAACGCGGCGGGATCGTGGCGCCGACCGACTACGCGGCGGAGGCGATCGCCTTGGCGCGCGATCCGGCACGGCTTGCGGCACTCAAAGCCGGCATTTCGCGCGATGCGCCGTTGTTCGACGCGGCGAAGACCGCGCGCGCGCTGGAGGACGCATACGGGGCAATGCGCGCGGGCGTGCCGCAGCGGCTCCATGCGACCGCTGCCCCCACGCCGCTCGATCTATGCTTCGTCGATCCATCCCCGCTCGACTTCCGGCCCGACACGCCCGACCGCCAAGCGCTGGGCGGTTCGCAAAGCGGATTTTGCTATCTCGTCCGGCGGCTCGCGGCGCGCGGCCATCGCGTGACGACGCTGACCGGCACCTCGGCGCCGGGTCGCGTCGGCGCGGTGGAGGCCCGTGCGCACGGCGGCGATCCGACGGCGTATCTTGCGGGGCGCCGGTTCGATGCGGTCGTGGTGTTGAACGACGCGGGCGCGGGTTCGGCGTATCGGGCCGCGCTGGCGCCCGCAACGCCGGTCGTTCTGTGGACGCAGCATGCGCACGACCAACCCGCGATGCGCGCCCTCGCGGACCAGGGGGCGACCGCCGCCTGGGCGGCCATCGTCGCGATTTCCGACTGGCATCGCGGCAAACTGATCGAGACCTTCCGCTTGGATCCGGCGCGCGTGCGCGTGCGGCGCAACGCGATCGGCGCAGCGTTCGAGAACGTCATCTCTGTTCCGAATTCCGGCCCGGCGCGGCTCGTCTATACCTCGACGCCGTTCCGCGGGCTTGATGTGCTGCTGGGCGTGTTCCCCGGTTTGCGCGCCGCATTCCCGGGGCTCACGCTCGATGTGTTCTCGAGCCTCGGCGTCTATCAGGTGGCCGCCAAGGACGATCCGTTCGGGCCGCTCTACGAACGCGCGCGCGCGCTGCCGGGCGTACGCTTGCGCGGCTCGATCCCCCAATCCGAACTCGCCAACGAGCTCGCGCGCGCCGATATTCTCGCCTATCCGTCGACCTTCGCCGAAACGGGCTGCATCGCCGCGATGGAGGCGCTGGCCGCGGGCTTGGACGTCGTGTCGAGCGATCTGGGCGCCTTGCCCGAGGCCACGATGGGCTTCGGCAAGTTGACGGCCATCGATCCCGTCGCCTTGGGCGACGTCGCGTTCGCGCAGCGTTACGCCGACGCCTTGGCCGGCGCGCTCGGCCTACGCTCACGCGCGCGGACGGCTTGGGACGCAGCGCGACAAGCGGCGGCGCAGGCGATGCGCGCGGAAGGCACCTGGGCCGCACGCGCGCCGGAGTGGGAACGCCTGCTCGCCGAGATCGTTCAGGCTTCGGCGGTTTCGTCCAAAGCGTAGCCAGCGGAGCGTACCGTCCGGATCATGTCGCTCTCCCCGGGCGCGTTGATCGCCTTGCGCAGGCGACGGATATGGACGTCGACCGTCCGGGGTTCGACGTAGATGTCCCGGCCCCAGACCGCATCGAGCAATTGCTCGCGGCTATAGACGCGCCCGGGCCGCTCCAGCAGGAACCGCAGAAGCCGGAACTCCGTCGGCCCCAAATGGATCGACCGGCCGCCGCGCAGAACGCGATGGGCCGAAAGATCCATCACCAGCTCGCCGTAGGTCAGAAGATCCTGCGCGGTCGACGGCTTGGCACGCCGCAGGACGGCGCGCACGCGCGCGACCAATTCGGACGGGCTGAAAGGCTTGGCGACGTAATCGTCCGCCCCCACTTCGAGGCCGCGCACGCGATCGGTTTCCTCGCCGCGCGCGGTCAGCATGATGATCGGCAGTTCGCGCGTCTCGGGTTTCCGGCGCAATTGCCGGCAAACCTCGAGGCCCGAGATATGGGGCAACATCCAATCGAGAATGACGAGGTCGGGCTCCGCCTCCGCGACCGTCACCAACGCCGCCTCGCCGTCGGCCGCGGTGGTGACGCGGAAGCCTTCCTTCTCGAAGTTGTAGCGCAACAGCTCGATGAGCGCGGCCTCGTCCTCGACGATGACCAAATGCGGCTTTGCCGCGGCGTCCTTCATCGTCACCCTCCCGCGCCGACGGTCGAGAACGACGTGCCGTCGCCCTTCGGCCGCTCGCCGCTCAACGGCGTGCCTTTGACAATATAGTGGATCGTCTCGGCGATGTTCGTGGCGTGATCGCCGATCCGCTCGATATTCTTTGCGACGAACAGCAGATGGGTCGATCCGGTGATGTTGCGCGGATCCTCCATCATATAGGTCACGAGTTCGCGGAACAGGGAGCCGTGCATCTCGTCGAGCTCCTCGTCGCGATTCCAGACGGCGACCGCTTTGGCGACGTCCCGCGCCGCGAAGGCGTCAAGCACGTCCTTCAGCATCTCGCGCACGACGGTACCCATGCGCGGGATCGCGTGGACAGGCCGCAAGATCGGCAACTGGGCAAGTGCGACAGCCCGCTTGGCGACGTTCTTCGCGTAGTCGGCCGAGCGTTCGAGATCGCCCGCGATCCGCAGCGATCCGAGGACGAGCCGCAAATCCATCGCGACCGGCTGGCGCAGCGCCATCACGCGGACGACCTGCTCGCCGATCTCGCGCTCGAGTTCGTCCACGCGTATATCCGCTCGGACGGTCCGCGTCGCAAGCTCCGCGTCGCGGGCCGCAACCGCTTGGATGGCGCCCGCCAGTTCCGCTTCGACGAGCCCGCCCATGCGCGCGAGCAGGCCGGTCAGGCGGTTCAGCTCCTCGTCATAGGAACGGACGATATGATCGTTGGCCATGTGTGGCTCCCCAAACTCAGCCGTACCGGCCGGTGATGTACCCTTGCGTACGCTCGTCGCGCGGGTTGGTGAAGATCGCGGCGGTATCGTCCTCCTCGACCAACGTCCCGAGATGGAAGAACGCCGTCCGCTGCGATACACGCGCGGCCTGCTGCATATTGTGGGTGACGATCACGATCGTGAAGTTCTCGCGAAGCTCGTCGATCAGCGTCTCGACATGCGCGGTGGCGATGGGATCGAGCGCCGAGCAGGGCTCGTCCATGAGGATCACTTCGGGGCTCACGGCGATCGCGCGCGCGATGCAGAGACGTTGCTGCTGGCCGCCCGAAAGACCCGTGCCGGGCTCGTTCAAGCGATCCTTTACCTCGTCCCACAGCGCAGCACCACGCAACGACCGCTCGACGATCTCGTCGAACTCCGCCTTCGTACTCGCCAACCCGTGAATGCGTGGCCCATAGACGATGTTCTCGTAGATCGACTTCGGAAACGGGTTGGGCTTTTGGAACACCATGCCGACGCGCGCGCGCAGTTGCACGACATCGATCTTCGGATCGTAGATGTCCTGACCGCCGAGAAGGATCGAACCCGTCACCCGGGCGGAGGCGACGGTATCGTTCATGCGATTGAGGCAACGCAGGAAGGTTGACTTGCCGCATCCGGAGGGCCCGATGAAGGCCGTCACTTGGCGCTCGCGGATGTCGATCCCCACGCCCTTGAGCGCGTGCTTGGTCCCGTAATGCACGTTGACGTCCCTGCAGGCGACCTTGACGGCCATCTTTGCCGGCGACGCGTCGGCGGAGGCCGGAAACTGCGCGGGCTTGATCGCGTCCATCTGTTTGGCATCCATTTCCATCACCACCGGCGTTCGAAGCGTTTACGCAGCCAAATCGCGCCCGCGTTCATGACCAGCATGAACGCGAGAAGAACCATGATCGCGGCCGACGTCTTCTCGATGAAGCCGCGCTCGGGATTGTCGGCCCACATGAAGATCTGAACCGGCAGAACCGTCGCGGCGTCGAGCGCGCCGCCCGGGACGTCGGTGATGAACGCGACCATTCCGATCATCAGCAAAGGCGCGGTCTCGCCCAGCGCATGGGACATCGTGATGATGGTGCCCGTCAGGATGCCCGGCATCGCCAACGGCAGCACGTGATGGAAGATCATCTGCATCTTGGAGGCGCCGATGCCGAGCGCCGCCTCGCGGATGGAAGGCGGGACCGCCTTGATCGCGGCGCGGGCGGCGATGATGACCGTCGGCAGGCTCATCAGCGCGAGAACGAATCCGCCCACCAAGGGCGTCGAGCGGGGCATTCCGAAGAAGGCGATGAAAACCGCGAGGCCGAGCAGACCGAACACCACCGACGGGACGGCGGCGAGATTGTTGATGTTGATCTCGACGATTTCGGTGAACCGGTTCTTCGGCGCATATTCTTCCAGATAGATCGCCGCCATGATCCCGAGCGGAAACGCGAGCAGGAAACAGATCGCAAGCGTGAAGATCGAGCCCATGACGCCGCCCAAAACGCCCACCATTTCCGGATCCCGGCTGTCGGCGCCGGTCAAGAAACGGCCGTGGAAACGCTTTTCGATCTCGCCCTTCGCGCGAAGGGCCTCGATCCATGCCACCTGACGCGCCGCCATGCGGCCGCCGCTGGCCTCGTCAGCGCCGACATGCCCCTTGAAGAACATGTCGACGTCCGAGTGCGACAACAGCCACACTTCGACCTTTCGGCCGATCAGCGACGGATCCGCCACCACCATGTCGCGCAACTGGACCTCGGCGCCCGATCCGAACAGACCTTCCAACAAACGCTGCCCGTCGCGGTCGGTCACGTCCGACCATTTCCGGTCGAGCGCCTCGAAAAGAACGGCGCGATAATCGCCCGCCATGAGCCGCCGACGGTCCGCCGTCCCGGCCGGAGCAATATTGTCGGGCGAAAACTCGACTTCGATCTTGATGTGGGTCTGCTGGAAGGCGGTGTAGCCCTCCGACACGATCGTCCACAAGAGCACAAGCAACGACAGGCACGCGGCGCTCAGGGCCGCCATACCGAAGAATTTGAAGCGCGCCTCGGCCGCATAGCGGCGCTTCAGGCGCTTCGCGGCCTCGTCACCGATATGCCGGCTGGGGAGGCCGACGCCCCCCGAATGCGTCACGTCACTCATATTGTTCCCGATAGCGTTGGACGACCTTGAGGGCCACGAGGTTGAGTGCGAGCGTCACCACGAACAGCACGAAGCCCAGGGCGAACGCGGCAAGCGTCTTCGGACTGTCGAACTCGGCCTCGCCGGTCAGCAGCGCCGAGATGTTGACCGTGACCGTGGTGACGGATTCGAGCGGGTTGAGCGTCGTATTGGCCGCGATGCCGGCGGCCATCACGACGATCATCGTTTCGCCGAGCGCCTTGGAAAAAGCGAGAATGACCGACGCCATGATTCCGGGCAACGCGGCAGGCAGCAGTACGCGCATCGTCGTCTCGGATTTCGTTGCGCCGAGCGCGTAGGACCCGTCCCGCATCGACTGCGGGACCGCGTTGATGACGTCGTCGGACAACGAGGACACGAACGGGATCAGCATCAAGCCCATCACGATCCCGGCCGCGAGCGCGCTTTGCGCGGCGATCTCGAGGCCGATGAGCGCGCCGAAGTCGCGTATGGCGGGCGCGACCGTCAAGGCGGCGAAGAAGCCGAACACCACCGTAGGAATGCCGGCAAGAATCTCGAGGATCGGCTTGCCCCACGCCCGCACGACTTTGGGCGCGTACTCGGTCATATAAACGGCCGTCATCAGGCCGATCGGCACAGCCGTCAGCATGGCGATAGAAGCGATCAGCATGGTACCCAAGAAGAGAGGCACCGCGCCGAACGAGCCCGAGGCGCCCACCTGGTCGGGGCGGATCGCCAGCATCGGCGACCAAGCCGTGCTGAACAGAAACTCGATCGGCGAGACCTGCAGAAAGAACGCGACTGTTTCGAAGATCAGCGACAACAGGATGCCGATCGTGGTCAAGATCGCGATCACGGAGGCGATCAGGAAGAAGATCTCGAGGACGCGCTCGACCGAGTTCCGCGCGCGCAGTTCGGGCGACACGCGGCCGCGCGCGAAGGCGAGTCCCATTACACCGGCTGCGAGCGCAACGACCCAGAGCGCGGCACCGGCGATCGTCGACAGCCACTTGTAATGCTCGACCGCGCGGAGCGTTTCCGCGCTCGCGGCGCCCGGCGGCGTGATGCCGGCAGCGATGTTGCGCATCTCCGACAGGGCGAGGCCCATGTTGCCTGTGGCTGCCGCCTCGGGCATCGTCCGCGCCACGAGGAGTTCGACGATGGGGCCTTCCAACGCGATCCACACGACGTAGACCATCATCGCCGGAATGCCGCACCACAGCAGCACGTACCAGCCGTAGAACGATGAGAGCGAGTGCAAAGGGCGTTGGGTGGTCGCGGATGCGCCCACGGCCGCCGCCCGGCCCATGTAAAAACCGGTGGCGGACAGCAGCAGCAGAACAAAGAACAGAAGGGTCAGCGACATACCCCCGGCCCCCGAAAAAGGGCGGCGGGACGGTCCTTGAGGGGACCGCCCCGCCGCGACGGCTTACATGCTCAGGTTCGTGAGGCTTTGCACCACTTGGCGCTGCGCCTCGCGATCGGCCTGCTGCAACGTGATCAGCCCGCGCGAAGCGAGGTACCCGCGCTGACCGACCGCGCGCTCGGACGCGTACTCGGTGACGAACTCGCGCAAGCCGGGGATCACGCCGACATGCGCCTTCTTCAAGTAGATGTACATCGACCGCGCGACCGGATAACGGCCCGAGGAGATGTTTTCGAACGTCGGCGCGACGCCGTCGACGGTCTTGCCTTCGATACGATCGCGGTTTTGGTCGAGGAACGAGTAGCCGAAGATGCCGAAGGCGCCCGGAGCACCCGACGCCAGACGCTGGACGATCAGGTTGTCGTTCTCGCCCGCCTCGATGAACTTGCCGTCTTCGCGAATCTGCTGGCAACGGCGATTGCGCTCGGCCGAGTCCGTGATCGCGCGGATCTCGGCGACCGTCGAGCAGCCGCCGACCAGCACCAGTTCGTTGAACGAGTCGCGCGTTCCGGAGGTCGGCGGCGGCCCCATCGCTTCGATGGCCAGCGCCGGCAGGGCCGGATCGACTTGGTTCCAGGTGTTGTAGGGGTTGCGGACCCACTGGCCGTTCACCGGAACCTCGCGCGCCAAGGCGCGCCAGATGTGCTCGCGCGTCAGGTTCATCTGCGGCGAACCGCGGCGCGTCGCCATGACGATGCCGTCGAAACCGATCTTCAGTTCGACGATGTCAGTGACGCCGTTTTGCCGGCAGCTCGCGACTTCGGCGGCCGTAATCCGGCGCGACGCGTTGGAGATGTCGGGATGGGTCACGCCCACGCCCGCGCAGAACGCGCGGAAACCCGCACCCGTGCCGATCGATTCGACGATCGGCGCACGGAATTGGCCGCCGCGCGCGAATTGCTCGGCCACGGCCGAGGTGAAGGGGAACACGGTCGACGACCCGACGACGCGGATCTGATCGCGCGCGGTCTGGGCGCCCGCGGGCAACGTCGCCGCCATCATCGCGGTGACGGCCGCCACTGCGAGGAACTTGGGCTGAAACTTCAAAGGAGCCTCCATAATCTCAAACGGACCGTCGATCGGTCCGCGCCGGAACCTATGGCTTAGACGCGACCAAACTATTGAAGTTCGATTGCCGTTTTGTGACACTCGCTGTCGATGCGTGAATCTGGTTAAGTAGCTGATATAATTGTGTTTACCTCTCGGGATGTTCGTCCCCTCCCCGGCGCGGACAACAAATTCACGCGATCCGATCGGTATTCGGCCCCGCCCGGCGGAACACCAGGGTCGGGATATCTTGTCGCCGACAAATTACATGCGATAATGCAGTCGGCAATTTTCGTTTGTCCGACAGGCGTATGCAGAACAAACCCACCAATATCGTCAAAGTGCGCAATTTGGTGACGGAGCGCTTCTTCGCCGCGCTATCGAGGCGTCGAATCGACCCGAAAGAGGCCTCGCGCATGGCCGGCTGCCACGAGAAGCTCCTCGGGCGTTTGCGCCGGGGCGAATCGGAGAAGCTGGACATCGCCTACGTCGTCGCCATCGCCCACGCCTTGCCCGACGGCGATGCGTTCATGGCGGAAGTCACGGGCATGACCTCGTCCAACGAGGACACGCGCGCGCGGATCGAAACCGCTGCGGCGAAACTTGCGCCCACCCTGCCCGACGCCGACTGGTGGTACGCGCCTTACGGCGACAAACTTCCGGCGGCCCCCAACGCCGCCACCGTGCTGCGGCTGGCCTATCGCTTGCCGACCGGGATCGACGCGGTGGCCTATGGCCTGCGCTCGTTGGGCGGCGTTCTACGCCACGGCTTCCGCATCGAGTTCAAGCCCGAGCACGTGGCGCACAAGGCGTTGCTCGCCTGCGCCAAGCATTTGCGCGAATGCTTCGGCACCGAAACGATGGTTCTGGTCAACGACCAAGCCCTCAACGTCCGCGTGGCGATCAATTATATCGACGAGTTGGCGGCCGAGCTCGCCGCCAAGATCGCGGCGCGCACGTTTCCGTGGAACGTGCAGCGGCTGTCGCTCGACTCCATCCAGGATCCCATGCTGGGCGCGTTCGCGCGCGAGGCGACCGAGTACATCGATGACATCGCCAGCTTCGCGCTGCGCGGCGGCATGGCCGACCGCTGCGCGTTGTTCAACGTCGATGGCGAGAACGTGACCTCGTTGTGGGCTGGGGCGTCCCTGGCAGTTGACCGCTCCGCGATCATCGGGCGCAACGTGCTGGACCGCGAGGACCTGGCCTATGCGCGCATGGTCCGCGCGCATGTGCTTGAGGCCTGCGACGAAGGTACGGTTTATCGGGACATCGATATCCCGATGAACGGCCTGCGCGGCCGGTATCGCCGCGTGGCCGCGGCGGGCAAACGCAGCGCCAACGGAACACGCCAAGTCGTGACCTTGGTGCAGGTCGTCGGATTGACGCCCTACAACTGAGCGTCCGGCGCCGAACGCGCGCGCCACACGCAACGTCAAGTCTGGCCTTGAGCGCAACCTGAACGTTTCCCATACTGGGAACATCTTCTCGCCCGCGCGTGCAGCCGCCGCTCCGACCGGCTCGGTCCCTCCGTCGCCTTCGCGACGGCCCTCATCCCGAGAGAAAGACGAAGGAGACATGGATGTCCTGAACCACGCCACCCTCGCCGGCCTGCCGCACTACCTAAGCGCTTGGAACCCGGAAACGTTGCCACCGGAGTGGCGCCGCCTGCTGTCCGCCGAAGTGGCACCGCCGCTGTGCGCAGCGCTCGAGGAGGCGGGCCTCACGCCGCGCGTCGACCACGATCTGGAGACGTTCGCCGAGGTCCACGCCGCCCTCGCCGACCCGCGATGGCCGAAACTCGCCGAGCCCTGCGACCCCGATCTCAACCCCTCGTTCGGACCGCGCGACACCTTCGTCGTCTACGTGACGAACCCGGCCGGCGATATATGGGGATGCGCCGCGGGACGCTTGCGCTGGATCGAAGGGCCGCTCGCCGCCGCCCTCGCGGCGCGGACCGTTTTCGCGGATCGACCCGACAGACTGCCGCCGGGACAGCGCTTCGAGGCGTTCGGCGGCGCGCTGGCCGCAATCCGGGACGTTCCCGTCGTTTGGGGCAGTTCGCTCTGGGCGCACGACAAGGCGCCGCGCATCCTGGTGCCGGCGATCATGCGCCTGCTGCACTTGTGGGCCTTCGCCCATTGGCGCTGGTCCTATGCCGTTTCGATCGGCCAGCCGCGCATCGCCGACCGCTACGGCTTGGACGTCCACGGCTACGACATCGTCGCGCGCGGTGCGCGGCGCATCGCGGACGAAGGCAAGACGACGGAATATCGGCTGATGATCGCGGCGCGCGAGCGCATCCGCGGGTTGGTGATCGATCCCGGATTCGTCGATCTGGGGCGCGAATTGTCCGCTCTCGGCGCCTGAACGAAAAAACGGGGCCGGTCGCCCGGCCCCGTTTCCCGTTCCGCCGTCCGGCGGACGTCGCTTACATCTCGGCGTACTTGCCGTCCTTCCAGATGTAGAACACGTAGTTGGGCTGCGTGAGATCGCCCTTGTTGTCGTAGGTCAGGCGGCCGATGACCGTGTCGAACGAACGGCCGTGCATGTTGCCGACCAATCCGTTCAACGCGGTGCCGTTGGCGCGCTTGGCGGCCTCGGCGAAGACCTGCACGGCCGCGTAGGACAGCAGCGTGTAGCCTTCCGGATCGTAGTTCTGGGCGGCGAAGCGGCGAACGACCTCGGCGGCCGCGGGATTCTTCCGCGGATCGCTGTCGAAGGTCATGATCACGCCGTCCGACGCGCGGCCGGCGATGGTCGCGAACTCGGCCGAAACGATGCCGTCGCCCGAGACGAGCTGGGCTCCCAAGCCCTGCTCGCGCGCCTGGCGAACCAGCAGCGCCGCTTCCGTGTGCAGGCCGCCGAAATAGATCGCTTCGACGTTCAGCGACTTCATGCGCGTGATGAGCGCGGTGAAGTCCTTGTCGCCGACCGTGACGCCGTCATACAGGCGCTCGGTCAGGCCGCGCGCGTTCATCGCCTTCTTCGTTTCGTCGGCGAGACCCTGGCCGTAGGTCGTCTTGTCGTGGATGACGGCGACCGCCTTGCCGGCGTAGCGCTGGGCGAGCCAATTGCCCGCGATCGAGCCTTGCTGGTCGTCGCGGCCGCAGGTGCGGAACACGTTGCGGAAGCGCGCGCCGCGATCGGTCAGGCGCGGATTGGTCGACGCCGGGGTGATCTGCAGGATGTTCTCCTCGGCGTAGACCTCGGAGGCCGGGATCGAGCACGAAGAGTTGAAGTGGCCGAGCACGAAAGGCACGCGGCGCTGGGCGAGGCGGTTGGCGGCGGCGCGGGCTTGGTTGGGATCCGACGCGTCGTCTTCGAACGCGACGGCGAGCTGCCGGCCGAGCAGACCGCCCGCGCCGTTCATGTCGGCGACGGCCATGTTGGCGCCGCGGCGCAGCTGTTCGCCGAACGCCGCGTTCGGTCCGGTGAACGGCCCGGCGCAGCCGATGGTCAGCGCCCCGGCCGCTTGGCCGAAGGCGAGATTGGGTGCGAACAGCGACGCGGCCGCGAGGCCGCCGCCGGTCTTCAGAAGGTTTCGACGGTTCATCTTGGTCATGTCCAATTCTCCCTGATAAGGGTTCCCCTGGTTGCTCAATGCGTCTTGCGCCGGCTTGGGGAGCCATGCGCGAGATCGGCGGCCGACGCGCGCTCGCGCCAGCCGAAAACGCCGTCGGGTTCGTAAAGCCACGGATATTGGCGCGTCATCGCGCGCGCGAGGGTCAGCCGGAAGCCGAGCGCCGCGAGCGCCGCAATGGCCGCCCAATCCAAAAGGAATATGCCCGGCGCAGTGAGATCGCCTTGAAAGAGGGCGTAGGACAGGATCCGGTTGGCGACGGCCATCAGAAACGAATAGGGCACGATCTGCCAAAGCGGGCGCCATGTCTGCGCGATCGCTTGGCCCATCAAAAACGCCGCCCCACCGAACAGGACGATCGTCACGCCGAAGAATTCGCCGAGTGTGGCCCCCATGCCCCCCTCCTCAGCCGTGCCCGCCGGCGAGGTACGCCTTGCGGATGTCCGGATCGTCGAGCAGCTTCTGCCCCTCGCCGCTCATGCGGATCTCGCCGTTCACGAGCACGTAGCCGCGATGCGCGAGGCGCAACGCATGATACGCGTTCTGTTCGACCAGCAGGACCGTGACGCCCCGTTCGCGGTTGATTTCCCTGATCGTCGCGAAAATCTGCGCGACGAGCAAGGGGGCAAGGCCCAAGGACGGCTCGTCGAGCAGCAGCAGGCGCGGCCGGCTCATCAAGGCCCGGCCGATCGCCAACATTTGCTGTTCGCCGCCCGACATCGTGCCCGCCCGCTGGCTCCGGCGCTCGGCGAGGCGCGGGAAAAGCGCGAAAATCCTGTCCAAATCGCCCTGGAAATTCGCGGGGTCGCCCTTGAAGGCGCCCATCTGCAAATTCTCCAACACGCTCATGCGCGGGAAGATGCGCCGACCTTCGGGCGACTGGGCGATACCCAGATCGACCATTTCGTGCAGCGCCGCCCCGGTGATGTCTCGCCCGGCGTAGACGACGCGCCCTTCCGCCGCGCGCGGATCCCCGCAGATCGTCATCAGTAAGGTCGACTTGCCCGCCCCGTTCGCGCCGATCAGGGCCACGATCTCTCCCTCGTCGACATGCAGGCTCACCCCGCGCAACGCCTCGACGGGACCGTAGCGCGCCTTGACACGCTCGATGGACAGAAGCGCGCTCACGCGGCGTCCTCCGCCGTGCCGAGATAGGCGGCGATCACGGCAGGGTCGGCCCGGACATGGTCGGGCGTACCCTCGGCGATCTTCGCACCGTGATCGAGGACGACGATGTGATCGGAAATCTCCATCACCACGCTCATGTCGTGCTCGATCAACAGCACGGCGATCTTCTCGCGCGCCTTGATGTCGCGGATCAACGCCGCCAAATCGGCCGACTCCTTGGGATTGAGGCCGGCGGCGGGTTCGTCGAGACACAGCACGCGCGGCCCCGCGCACATCGCGCGCGCGATCTCCAACCGCCGTTGGTCGCCGTAGGGCAGGCTTCCGGCCTCGTCGTCGGCGGCATGCGTCAGGCCGACCCGGTCGAGCCACGCGGCCGCGCGTTCGACAGCCATTTTCTCGGCCGAGCGGTAGCGCGCCAGCCCCAGCAGGCCGGCCAGCGAATGGAACGACGCACGATGCAGCTCGTTGTGCTGCGCAACCAGCAGATTCTCGAGCGCCGTCATCCGCGGGAACAGACGGATGTTCTGGAACGTCCGTGCCAGCCCCGCTTCGCGCGCGATGCGGAAACCGTCCATCCGTTCGAGCAGATACTCGCGGCCGTCGCGTCGCATCGTCATGCGCCCGACATCCGGCTTGTAGAATCCGGTCAGGCAATTGAACACCGTCGTTTTGCCCGCCCCGTTGGGCCCGATGATCGCGGTGATGCGGCCGTCCTCGGCCGAAAAACCGACGTCGTCGACGGCCACGAGGCCGCCGAAGCGGATGGTCAGATGCTCGACCGTCAGCAGGCTCATCGCGCGGCCCCCAAGCGGATCGACGGATCGCGGTGTGCCACGAGCCCTTGCGGGCGCCACAGCATGATCAGCACCATCGCGAGCCCGAACAGGATCATCCGGTATTGCGAGAACTCGCGCAGAAGCTCCGGCACCAGGATCAGGAATCCCGCGGCGATCACAACGCCCAACTGGCTGCCCATGCCGCCGAGCACGACGATCGCGAGGATGACGGCGCTTTCGATGAAGGTGAAGCTTTCCGGGCTTATGAAGCCCTGGCGCGTGGCGAAGAAGGCCCCTGCGAAACCGCCGAACATGGCGCCCAGCGCGAACGCCGACAGCTTCACGTTCGTCGGATTGATGCCCAACGCGCGGCAGGCGATTTCGTCCTCGCGCAATGCCTCCCACGCGCGGCCGATCGGCAGCTTGCGCAGACGCAACGTGAAGAAGTTGGTCGCCAGCGCCAGCGCGAAGATCAGATAGTACAGGAAGGTGATGCGCTGCATCGGGCTGAAATCGAGCCCGAAATACTCGTGGAACGGGATCACGCCCGGGTCGGGATTGTTGGTGAACTGGATGCCGAAAAAGCTCGGGCGCGGGATCGACGTCAACCCCGCCGAGCCGCCCGAAAACTCCTTCCAATTCAGCAGCACGATCCGGATCATCTCGCCGAAGCCGAGCGTCACGATGGCGAGGTAGTCGCCGCGCAGACGCAAGACCGGAAAGCCGAGCAGCACGCCGAACAGCGCGGCCAGCGCCCCCGCGATCGGAAGGCAAATCCAGAACGACCAGCCGAAATGGATGGCGAAGAGCGCGTAGGAATAGGCGCCGACGGCGTAGAACGCGACGTAGCCGAGGTCGAGCAGGCCCGCGAGACCGACGACGATGTTGAGGCCCCAGCCGAGCATCACATAGATCAGCACGGTGATCGCAAGTTCGACCACGTAACGGTCGGCCATGGGCGTAAAGGGCATGACGATCGCGAAAATCGCCAAGCCCGCGCCGAACAGCGTGCCCGCGTTCGAAGGCAATTTGGGCAGGTCGAGACGAAGTCCGGAACCGGGTCCGCGCCCGCGCAGCAGCCCGAGCAGCAGGCGCCCCAAGAACACCCCGCCGACGCCGAACGCGACCCAATCGAAGCGCGTGTCGATCCGCAACCCCGTGCTGGTGTCGGCCAGACGGAATCCGACCAAGGGCACGGCCAGCATCGCGGCCACGAAGGCGGCCATCCCCGCTTCGCGCAAGGCTTGCGCGAACGGCATCAGACCTTCTCCACGTCCGGCCGGCCCAGCAGGCCGGTCGGCCGGAAAATCAGCACGATCACCAGGATCGCGAACACCGCCACGTCCTTGTAGGCGATCGGGAAGTGCGCCGACCAGAATGCCTCGATCAGACCGATCAGAACGCCCCCGAGCATCGCGCCGGGCAGCGAGCCGATGCCGCCCAACACGGCCGCGGTGAAGGCCTTGAGGCCGGCCAGGAAGCCGATAAAGAAATCGACGGCGCCGTAGTAGAGCGTGAAGATCAGACCCGCGACCGCGGCCAACGCCGCCCCCATCACGAACGTAATCGAAATCGTTCTGTCGACGTTAACGCCCAACAAGGCGGCCATCTTGCGGTCCTGTTCGCAAGCGCGCTGCGCGCGCCCCAGCGAGGTCTTCTGGATCAGCAGCGTGAAGGCGGCCATCAGCACCACCGTGGCCACGACGATGCCGATCTGCAGATAGGTGATCCGCACCGCGAAGCCGCCGTCCTGGGCGAGCACGAAGCCGCCGGTCACGACCGGCTGCAGCGGCTTCATCTTGGCGCCCTGAAGAAGATGGACGTAGTTCTGCAGGAAGATCGATACGCCGATCGCCGAAATCAGCGGCGCAAGGCGGAACGATCCGCGCAGCGGCCGATAGGCGATGCGCTCGACCGTCCAGCCGTAGGCGGCGGTAAACACGATCGCGGCGACCAGCACGATCAGAATGGCGACCACCGGGTTCGCGAAGGCGAAAGTGCCCAGGATGGTGAACGCGATCAGCGAAACGAAGGCGCCGATCATGTAGACCTCGCCGTGCGCGAAATTGATCATGCCAACGATGCCGTAGACCATCGTGTAGCCGATCGCGATCAATCCATAGATCGCACCCAGAGTCAGCCCGTTGATGAGCTGCTGAAGAAAATACTCCACGCTTTCGAGGCCCCCGCCGTTGGCCCGGCCTTGCCGCCGGTGCACAGCCGGAACTTAACCAAGCGGCGCAGGAAAGAAAAGCGAATACCCTTGATCGCGACCGGTCCGTTCGCCGATGATGAAGCGCATGGACGACGACTTTCCCACCGCATCGGCGATCAAAGCCGCGATGCGCGCCTCCGCTTCGGCGCTCGTCGTCGAGGATTCCCAATCCACGGCCGCGCTCTACGAGGAATATCTGCGCTCGGCCGGCTACCGGATCAGGACCGCCGGCACGGTCGCCGCGGCGTTGGCTTTGCTGGGATCCGAACGGTTCGACGCGGTCGTGCTCGACCTGCAATTGCCCGACGGCAACGGTCTTTCGGTGTTGAAGGAGATCAAACGCCAGGATCTTCCCGTCGAGACCCTGGTGGTCACGGCGACCGGCACGCTCGCCGTCGCGGTCGAGGCGATGCGCGAAGGCGCGTTTGACTTCGTCGTCAAGCCCGTGGCGCGCGACCGCCTGTTGGTGTCGATGCGCAACGCGCTCGAACGGCGGCGCCTGCGCGCGACGGTCGAAACCTACGAAAGCGAGTTCGGCCGCAACCGATATTTCGGTTTCGTTGGCGCCTCGTTGGCCATGCAGCGCGTCTACCGGATCGTGGAGAGCGCCGCGCCCAGCAACGCGCCGATCTATGTCGTGGGCGAAAGCGGTGCGGGCAAAGAGATTTGCGCGGATGCGATCCACCGCCGCTCGCCGCGCGCGGGCGGACCGTTCGTCGCGCTCTCGTGTTCGACGCTGCATGCCTCCGCGCAGGACGCCGAGTTGTTCGGCCGCGCGGGCGAACCGGGATCGGGGGCGTTGGCGCGCGCGCACGGCGGCACGCTTTATCTTGAGGATGTCGCCAAACTCGAGCCGCCGCTGCAGTCCAAGCTCGTCCGCTGGCTCGAAACGGGCGCCGCCGAACCGGAGGGGGGCGGCATGCCCGTCCCCGCCGACGCCCGGATCGTTTGCGGCGGGGCGCGCGACCCGCGGCTCGAAGTGCAGGCGGGCCAGCTTCGCGAGGACCTGTTCTTCCGCCTCAACGTGATATCGATTCCCTTGCCGCCCGTGCGTGAGCGCGAGGATGACGCGGTCCTGCTCGCGCGGCACGCGCTGCGCCGGTTCGCCGCCGAAGAGAACAAATCGTTCCGCGACATCGATCCGGCGGCGGAGTACGCGCTGCGGACCTATCCGTGGCCCGGCAACGTGCGCGA
>JADCGK010000032.1 GCA_020249045.1 Azospirillum sp.
CGAACTTGGCGTGCCCTATTGCGTGGCGATGAATTCCTGCGGTTCGACGATGTTCGTGGCCCTCAAGGCTTCGGGCGTGCGCCCGGGCGACAAGGTGCTGACAAATTGCTTCACGCTCGCCCCGGTGCCCGGCGCCATTGCACACGCCGGTGCTTCACCCGTTCTGGTCGACATCGACGCGGATTTCCTGATCGATCTCGACGATCTGGCGCGCAAGGCCGATGCGAGTGGGGCGAAGACCCTGCTGCTCTCTCACATGCGCGGCCATGTCTGCGACATGGAGGCGTTGACGCAAATCTGTGCGATGCGCGGAATTCGTGTGATCGAGGATTGCGCACACACGATGGGGGCAGGCTGGAACGGCAAACTGACCGGAACTTGGGGACTGGCGGGCTGTTTTAGTTTGCAGAGTTACAAGCACGCCAATTCGGGCGAGGGCGGATTGCTGGTTACCGCCGATCCCGATTTGGCGGCGCAAGCGATCCTGATGTCGGGTAGCTACATGCTTTACGGTTCCCATCGCGCGCGGCCCGAGGATTCGGTTTTCGAGCGCTGGAAGTACGTCACGCCGAACTTCAGTTTGCGCATGTCGAATTTGGCCGCGGCTGTGGCACGGCCGCAACTCGGTCCCGTCCTGAAGGATCGCGCGCGGCGCTGGAACGAGCGCTATGCTTGGATGGTGGAGGCGTTGTCCAATGCGCGCCATATCCGCCTGCCGCACCGGCGGGCGAAGGAGAACTACGTCGCCAGCTCGCTGCAGTTTTCCGCCGTCGACCTGCCGCGCGACAAGATCGCGAGGTTCGTAGCGGCATGCGCTTCGCGCGGCGTCCACGTCAAATGGTTTGGCGCCGAGACGCCCATTGGCTTTACCAGCGTATGGACGCACTGGCGCTATTTCGGGGAGCCGCAGAGTTTGCCGAACGCGGAACGTGTTCTGGGCGGACTGTGCGATTTCCGCTTACCGCTATCGCTGACGCACGAGGACTGCACGCGCATCGCTTCGGCGATCCACGACGCGATGGCGGAGGCGGCCGTGTCGTGAGCCTGCCGGAGCCCACCAATCTTTTCGGTCTCGGGGCCCGCGTGGCGCTGGTCACCGGCGGCGGGACGGGAATCGGCTTAGCAATCGCGCGAGCCTTGGCGGGCGCCGGGGCCGCCGTCGTGATCGCCGGGCGCCGAAAGGAAGTGCTTGCCAGCGCGTGCGATGGATTGATCGCGGAGGGAGCGCGCGCCGCTTTCGTGCAAGCCGATGTTTCGGACCGCGCGTCGCTGAAGGGGGTGGCGGCGCACGCGGCCGAGCCCTTCGGCCCGATCGGTATCGTAGTGCATGCCGCCGGGATGAACCGGCGCCAGACTGCCGAAGCGGTTGACGATGCGGCATGGGACGAGCAGGTTGAAACGATGCTCGCCGCGCCGTTCTTTCTTACTCGCGCCTTGATTCAGCCGATGATCCAAGCGGGGTGGGGGCGCGTCATCCTCATCGCTTCGCTACAATCCGCACGCGCCATGCCCGATAGCATTCCCTACGGCGCCGCCAAGGGCGGTACGCTCCAACTCGTCCGCGCCATGGCCGAACGCTGGTCGTGCCATGGAATTTCGGTGAATGCGATCGCGCCCGGTTTCTTTCCGACCGCGCTGACCGCGCCGGTATTCGCCGACGCGGCGCGAACCGAGGATCTTGCCGCGCGGACCGCGATGGGTCGTTTGGGCGCGCTCGAAGATCTTTACGGGGCCGCAATCTTTCTCGCGTCGCGCGCCTCGGACTATGTGACCGGTCAGACCCTTTACGTCGATGGTGGCTTCACCGCCAAGTGAGGAGAGATGCGTAGTCTCGTTTTCGTCGCCACAGACAAGATGGAAATCCACGACACGCCCGAACCCGTCGTCGGTACAGATGACGTTCTGATCCGGGTCGACGCGGTCGGCATCTGCGGCTCGGACCTTCACGCCTACAAGGGGCACGATCCGCGTCGCGTGCCGCCGATGACGCTGGGCCACGAATTCGTCGGGACGGTGTTAGGCGGTAAACTGGCGGGTCGACGCTTCACCGCGAATCCATTGGTGGTCTGTGGCCGCTGCCGGTATTGCACGCAAGGGCGCACCAATCTCTGCTCGGATCGCACAATGATTGGTATGAGCCGGCCCGGCGCTTTCGCGGAGCGTTTGGCTGTTCCCACGAGCTGCCTTGTTCCGGTGCCGGCCGGTGTATCGGACCGGGCTGCGGCGTTGACCGAACCTGCCGCGACGGTCGTCCATGCGTTGCATCTTGGCGAGCGCGCCTTGATGCGGCCATTGGCCGAGGGGCGCGCGCTCGTTCTGGGTGCCGGCGCCATCGGCTTGCTCGCCGTTCTGGCGCTCCAACGCCGAGGTGTGGTCGTGTCGGTCGTCGAGACCAATGCTTTGCGCGCGGGCACGCTGACGCGCGCGACCGGTCTATCTCCGATTCTGGCCGGCGGTGTTGAGGATACTTATGAGTTCGTGTTCGACGCTGTTGGCGTCGCGGCGACGCGCGACTTGGCGATCCGATCGGCCGCGCCGGGTGGCGTGGTGGTTCACGCGGGCCTTGGCGATTGGACGTCGCCGCTCGATTGGCGGAGCCTGACCTTGCGCGAGATCACCCTAATCGGCTGCTATACCTACACGAACGCTGATCTGGGGGCGGCCATCGCGTTGCTCGGATCGGGCGGGTTCGGCGCGCTCGACTGGGTCGAGGAACGCCCGATCGAGGCGGGCGCCGAGGCTTTCGCCGAACTCGCCGCGGGCAAAGTCGCCTCGCCGAAGATTGTTCTGCGCCCGGGCGGCTAAATGCGGCCGCCCATAGTCCTGACCTGACCTATTTTTGAACATCGCTAAGTTCGCTATTACTTCTTCGCGGCAACTGGGCCGATTAGCCCGGTTTTGCCGAGCGTCACTGACCCTGGCCACCCGTTGAGTTCCCGTCTTTTTTTGCTGCGAGCTTTCCGGCAGGCAGATCGTATTGACTGTCCCCTGTTGGGAACCGTGAGACAGGCAGTGGTGGCTGCGTAAGGGTGATTTCCGGCTCTTTGCGCCGTCGGACGCGCTTGTCAATGAAACGCGGCACATGCGGCTGAAG
>JADCGK010000033.1 GCA_020249045.1 Azospirillum sp.
AGCGCACGCGGTCGCCGAGCGCGAGCACGCGCGCATCGAACGCCGCGAGATGCGCAAGATGGGCTTCAACGATCGCCTTGCCGTAGGGATCGGCGGCCCCTTCGCCGAGACCCAGCCGCGTTTCGATGCAATCGCACGGCGCGAGCGGCAGTTGCGACACGAGATTGAGCGAGACGACGTAATCGACGGTCGGGTCATCGAGCCCGTAGCGGCTGCCCGGCGCGGGCCATGGGCGTTCGACCGAACCGGTCAAGCGCGCGGCGACGCCCGTGAGATCCACGCTCGCGCACGCGACATTCGCGAAGCGCTTCGCGCGCCAGCGCACCTGCGGCAGATGCGCCGCGTCGACCAGCACCACGCGCGCGAACAGCCGCGACAATTCGGCCAGCGGCACGTCGGCGAGCACGCCCGACCCAAGGACCAACGCGGTGCGCCGCCGCGCGCAGGCTTGCGCGCCCGCGATCACTTCGGCCCTCGTCCGTTCGAGATGCGGACGCCAGGCGCGCGCGCAGCGCCGCGCGCGCGACCACAGCCGGACGGCCCCCTCGCGATAGCCCATCGTCCGCGCCCAGGGTTCGGCGCGCGTGAGGCCGTAGAGAATCCATTCCGCCAGCATCAGGTTCCCCGGGGCTTGGCGCGCGCGGTCGGCGGCGCGCGCAGCGGATCGTCGGGCCACGCGTGCTTGGGGTACTGGCCTTTGAGATCGCGTTTCACGTCCTTGTAGGTACCCGCCCAGAACCCGGCGAGATCGCGGGTGACCTGAACCGGACGCCGGGCGGGGCTGAGAAGATGCAACAGCGCCTTGACCCTTCCGCCGGCGAGCGCGGGCGTATCGACGCAGCCGAACATCTCCTGCAGCCGGACGGCCAGAACGGGAATGTCGCCCTGCTCGTAATCGACCGCGATGCGCGAGCCGGAGGGCACATCGAGATGCGTAGGCGCTTCGCGGTCGAGGGCTTGGCGCATCGGCCAGTCGAGCCGCGCCAGCAGGGCTTCGTACAGATCCAGATCGGCCAGATGCGCGCGCCGCGTCCGCCCGTCGAGAAACGGGCCGAGCCACGCATCGAGGTCGGCGAGCAACGCGAGATCCGACCAGTCCGGCCATTCGTCGCCCATCTCGCGGCGCAGGAAACCGACGCGCGCGCGCAACTGGATCGACGCCTTCGTCCACGGCAGACAGCCCAACCCCATCGCGCGCACGCCCTCGAGCATCGCGGCCGTCGTCTCGCCGGGAGCGAGATCGGCGGCCGGCTTCTCCTCCAACGTCAGTGCGCCAAGGCGACGGCGGCGGACGGCGACGACCGCCTCGGCGCGCGCGTCCCACGCCACGCGCCGTTCCTCGACGATGCGCGCGGCGAAAAGATCCTCGATGTCCGCGCGGGTCAGCGGCAGCGCCGAGTAGATCCGCGCCTCGCGCTCGCCCGCGTCCAGATCGCCGATCGCGACGTATTCCTCGGCCGACAGCGGCTCGGGTTCGACGAACGCCGCCCCCCGGCCCGAGGCGAGAAGATAGCTGCGCCCCGCCCCGCCCCGGCGCTTGGCCACCCGGTCGGGATAGGCGAGGGCGAGCGCTTCGCCCGCGCGCGCCAAGCCTTCGCCGTCCGCCGCCGCCCGCAAACGACGCCGCCACACCTTCGCGGCCTCGCGTGCGCGCATCAAAGCGCCCTTGTCCACGCTGGCGCCGCCGATGCCGCTCGCGTCGCGGCGCAGAAGCTCGAGCCGGGGACGCAGATCGGCCTCGCGAACGCCGCGGATCACGTCGCGCTCCTCGATCAACGCGGCGATGTCGGCGGCCAAGGCCGCGAGCCCGCGCGGCTGGGCCGCGATCATCATATGCGCAAGGCGCGGATGGGCGGCGAGTTCGGCCATCGCACGGCCATGCGCGGTCGCGCGCCCATCGGCGTCGAGCGCGCCGAGTTCGACGAGCAGCCCGCGCGCTTGGGCATAGGCGGCCGCAGGCGGCGGATCGAGAAGGGCGAGCGATGCGGGCTCGGCGTTCCCCCAGGCGGCGAGTTCGAGCGCGAGCGGCGCCAGATCGGCATCGGCAATCTCCGGCCTGTCGTAGCGCGCGAGTTGCCGGTGCTCGGCCTCGCTCCACAGCCGGTAGCACACGCCCGGCGCCGTGCGGCCCGCGCGGCCCGCGCGCTGCTCGGCCGAGGCTTGGCTGACGCGCAGCGTCTCGAGCTTCGACATGCCCGTGCGCGGATCGAAGCGCGGCGCGCGCTTCAAGCCGCCGTCGACGACGACGGTCGTGCCGTCGATCGTCAGGCTCGTTTCGGCGATCGACGTGGCGAGAACCACTTTGCGCCGGCCGGGTGGACTCGGGCGGATCGCTCGATCCTGCTGCTCGGCGCTCAAATCGCCGTAAAGCGGCACCACATCGGTACCGGGTCCGAGGCCGTCGAGCCGTTCGGCCGCGCGCCGGATTTCCGCCACCCCGGGCAGGAAGACGAGCGCGTCGCCCGGATGCGTCGCCACCGCCCGGCGCACGGTGCGCGCCAGAACGTCGAGCCACGCGCGATCGTCGGGCCGATCCTGCCATTCGACGGCCACGGGAAAAGCCCGGCCGGGCGAGCGCACGACCGCGGCATCGCCGAGCAACTTGGCGACCGCGACCCCATCGAGCGTCGCGGACATCACGAGGATGCGCAGATCCGGCCGCAGGGCTTTCTGCGCTTCAAGGGCGAGCGCCAACCCCATGTCGCTTTCGAGGCCGCGCTCGTGGAACTCGTCGAACAGCAACGCCGCCACGCCCTCCAAAGCGGGATCGTTCTGGATGCGCCGGACGAACAGACCGTCGGTGACGACCTCCACGCGCGTGTTCGGGCCGACGCGCGAATCCAGGCGCACGCGATAGCCGACCGTCTCGGCGACGTTTTCGCCCAACGTCTGGGCCATGCGCCGTGCCGCCGCGCGCGCGGCGATCCGGCGCGGTTCGAGGACCAGGATTTTGCCGTCTTTCGCCCAGTCCGCGCCGAGCAGCGCGAGCGGCACGCGCGTTGTTTTCCCGGCCCCCGGCGGCGCCTCGAGCACGGCATTGGGACGCGCGGCGAGTGCCGCGAGCAATTCGGGCAAGGCCGTTTCGATGGGCAGGGACGCCGTCATTCCCAGACCGGGGCGCCGGGCAAGTCCGCGCGCAGACGCGCCACGCTGGCGGGCTTCAAGCCGCTCGCCGCGCAGAATTCGAGCAGCAATGCCTCGTCCTCGAGGACGAAGTCGAGCACGCCGCCCAGGAAGGCCGGATCGCCCGCGCGCGCCTTGAGTTCGTCGACCGACACGCCCGCAAGCGCCATGAACCGCGCGAGGCGATCGGCGTCGCCCGCCACGAAGCCAAGCGCCTGCAACGCGGCGGTTTCGGCCGTGTCGTTCGGGCGTTCGGGACGTTCGCGAATCGGCATGCGAGGACTATAGCGAGGCGGCGAACAGCATGTAGCGGGCACCGCCGCGCGCATGCAGCCGTTCGAGGGCGAGGCCACCTTCGTGCGAGCGCATCAACGCGCGCAACGGCGGCAAAAAACGCCGCGCGCGGGCGTTCCAGCGTTCGAGGCGCGCGCGCGTGCGCGGATCGCGATGCACCAGCCGGGCGGACAGATCGTCGGCGCGCTCGAGCCGCAAGTCCGCCGCCGCAAAGCCCGCGCGCCAGGCCGCTTCGTCGACGAAGCCGGGCGTCTGCCAGCCCGCGACGAAGATCGCCGCGTCCGGATCGTCGGGCGCGCAGACGCGCACATCGTCGATCGCGACGATTTTGCCGCCCGGGGCCAGCGTCCCGGCGAGAGCGCCGAGACTCGCGCCCAAATCGGGCGAATGGGCCAGCGATTCGACCGCGACGATCAGGTCGTAAGGTCCGCCCGGCGGCGCGTCGTAACTTGCGACCTCGAACCGCGCTTGCGCGGCGAGACCGCGCGCCGCCGCTTCGGCGCGCGCGCGCGCGATCTGCACGGGCGACAGCGCAATACCGGTCAACGCGCCCCCGAACCGTTGAAGCAGTGCGAGCCCGAGCCCGCCCAAGCCGCAGCCCGCGTCCAAGATGCGCGGTGCGTGCATCGCGCCTGCCGCCTCGGCGACCAGCAACTCGGCCGTGCGGGGGCTCGCGCGGCCGTCGGGTCCGATCAGCGCGCGTCGGACGGCCGCGACGTCGTCCCCGCCGCCCCAACCGAAACGCCGCGCGAGGCGCGTATAGCGCGCCAAACGGTCGTAATAGGCGGCAAGAGCGGGATTGGGGCTGGACATCGGCGGGTTCGCCGCCATCTATAGCGGTATGCCCACCGCCCGCTCCAGCCTCGCCTTCGCCGCGTTGATTTTGTTCCTGATCGCGTATGCCGTCGCCGTGGCCACGCTCGGGGATCTTCTGCCCGAGCATTGGGCGGCCGATCTGGTCTTTTATCTCGCCGCGGGCTTCGCGTGGGTGCCGGTCGCCGTGGCGTTACTCAAATGGGGCTATCGGACCCCGGCGCAATAGGTTTCGATGCGTTCGGCGGCCACCCCATGATCCCGATACCACAAGTCGAAATTCGCGCGGCGCCGCGTCGGTTGGACGAGGCGCAAGCCTGGCGCTTGGTTCTGGCCGCGCGCGCCGGCGGGCCGGGCAGGCACGGTCCTTTGGCGCTGGCCGACGACGGCGGCTGGCAATGCGCGGGACCGTTGTCGGCCGAGGCCGAGGCGGTGTTCGAGCTCTACCTGCCGCTGTTGACCGCGCGCGCGCGCGCCAAGCGCCCGTTCGTGGTGGCGTTGTTGGGGCAAAGCTTGGACGGACGGATCGCCACGCTTTCGGGCCACTCGCATTTCGTCAATTGCGACGCGGCGCTCGTGCACCTGCACCGGATGCGCGCGCTATGCGACGCGGTGCTTGTGGGTGCCGGCACGGTCGCGCTCGACGATCCGCGCCTGACCGTGAGGCGCTGCGAAGGCGCATCGCCGTTGCGGGCTGTCCTCGATCCCGACGGGCGCGCGCCGGCCGAGCGCAACGTATTCCGCGACCGGGCGGCACCCACGGTCGTCCTGCGCGCGACGGGGGCTTGCGCGGCACCCGCCGGCGAGGCGACGGTCATCGAAGTGGCGCGCGACGCCGACGGCGGGATTTCGATCCCCCAGGCGCTCGACGCGCTGGCCGCGCATGGCTGCAAGCTTTTGCTCGTCGAAGGCGGCGGGCGTACGGTCTCCCGCTTCCTCGAAGCCAAGCGCGTGGACCGCCTGCAATTGGCCGTCGCACCGATGGTGATCGGGTCGGGCCGGCCGTCGATCGCGCTGCCGCCTATCGAAACGCTGGCCGACGCGCTGCGCCCGCCCACGCGGCGTGCCGCACTGGGCGCGGACACGCTGTTCGAGTGCCGTCTTGGCGACTAGTTTCTGGATCGCGGGGCCCGCGCGCGGGGAATTGCGTGCGGCGGCGCTGGGTGCGCTGGCACCCGGCCATGTGCGCGTGAAGACCCGCTATTCGGGCATCAGCCGGGGTACCGAAAGACTGGTTTGGAACGGTCGCGTGCCGCCCGCCGAATACGAACGCATGCGCGCGCCCTTCCAGGACGGTGCCTTCCCCTACCCGGTCAAATACGGCTATTGCGCCGTGGGACGCATCGTCGAGGGCCCGCGCGCAGGCGCGCGGGTCTTCGCGCTGCATCCGCATCAGGATCTCTTCGACGTGCCCGACGCCATGGCGCTTCCCATCCCCGACGGCGTGCCGGACGAGGCCGCCCCCCTCGCCGCGCATATGGAAACCGCGGTCAACGCGCTGTGGGACCATCCGGTGCGCGTGAGCGACCGGGTGGCGGTGGTGGGATTGGGGGCGGTCGGCCTGTGCGTGGCGCAACTCGCCGCGCGCGTACCCGGCGTCGATCTGGTCGCGATCGATCCCGCCCCGGCCGCGCGCGCCCGCGCACGCGCCGCAGGCTTGCGCATCGCAGAGGCCGCCGAAGGTTGCGATTTGGTCTTCCATGCCAGCGGCACCGCCGCCGGACTGGCCGCCGCGATCGCCGCGGCCGGGTTCGAGGCCACGATCGTCGAGCTTTCCTGGTACGGCGAAGGCACCGTGGCGGCCCCTTTGGGCGGCGCGTTCCACGCCAAGCGGCTGACCCTGGCCGCGAGCCAAGTCGGCGCCGTTTCGCCGTCGCGCCGCGCCACGCGCGATCATCTCGGCCGTCTGGCGCTCGCGCTCGCCTTGCTCGCCGAACCTTCGCTTCGTCCCGATCTGGGGCCCGCCCTGGCCTTCGCCGATCTGCCCGCGCGCTACGCCGAGGCGCTCGACGCGCATCCCTCGCCTTTGCCCCTCGTCGCCTACGATTGAAGGACCGCCATGTACAGCCTCACCGTCCAGGACCACATCATGATCGCCCATTCGTTCAAGGGCGAGATCTTCGGGCCCGCGCAGCGCGTGCACGGCGCGACCTTCGTCGTCGAATGGGAATTGCGCCGCCCGCGGCTCGACCAATACGGCCTGATCGCGGATATCGGCCTCATGAAGAAGGCGCTGCGCGCGGCGCTGGACGAGATCGACTACCGCAATCTCGACGAGATCGAGGCCCTCAAGGACGCCAACACGACGACCGAGTTCCTGTGCGGCCTCATTTTCGAATTGCTGAAGGCGCGCGTGGCGAAGGGCGAATTGCAGGCGGCCGATTTCGCCGCGATGAAGATCACGCTGCGCGAATCGCCGGTCGCCTGGGCGGCGTTCGAGGGCCCGCTTTCGTGAGGCTGCGCCTGGTCATTCCGGGTTCGATCGACCAGGCCACCGGCGGCTATCGCTACGCCAAGCGGATTCTCGGGGCCTGGGGCGACGGCCCCCTGCCGATCGTCGATGGCGAGCCGGCCACCTGCCTTGCGCGCCGTCGCGCGGGCGAAACCCTGCTGATCGACGGGCTCGCGCTTCCCGCACTCTACGACCGGCTTCCGCTGCCCGATTGCGCGGCGTTGATCCACCATCCGCTCGGCCTCGAAACGGGCCTCGCGCCCGCGCGCGCCCGCGCGCTGCTGGCGGCGGAGGCCGCAGCACTCGGCAAAGTCGCGCGGATCGTCACCACCAGCGAACCCACGCGGCGCGATCTGATCGCGATGGGTGTCGATGCGGCGAAGATCCGCGTCGTCGAACCGGGCACGCAAGGCGCCCGTGCGGCGTGCGCGCGTCGCGGCCTGCCCCGAATTCTTTGCGTGGCGACCCTCACGCCCCGCAAGGACCACCCGACGCTGCTGCGCGCGCTCGCGCGCGTGCGCGGCGCCCGATGGCGCGCGGTCTTCGTCGGGCCACTCGACCGCGATCCCGCGCAGACGCGCAAGGTTCGCGCGACGATCGCGGCCTTGCGGTTGGGGCGGCGGATCGTGCTGGCGGGCGAGCGCGGCGAGGCGGATCTCGCGCGGGCCTATGCGCGCGCGCATATCTTCGCCCTGCCGTCGCGTCATGAAGGTTACGGCATGGCGTTCGCCGAGGCGCTCGCCCACCGTCTGCCGGTCGCGGGTGTCGCGGCCGGTGCCGTTCCTTCGGTCGTCCCGCGCAAAGCGGGCATTCTGGTGCGGCCGGGCGATGCGCGGGCGCTCGCCCGCGCCCTCGCGGCGTTGCTGGGCCCCGCCAAGCGCCGCTATGCCGCCAACGCCGCACGGCTGCGCTTTCCCGATTGGGCCGAACAAGCCCGCGCCTTGCGCGCGGCCCTGGCATGAGCGGGTTTTCCGCCGATTGGCTCGCCTTGCGCGAACCGGCCGACGCGCAAGCGCGCGCGGCCGATCTGGCCGGACGGTTCGCCCGCGCTCTGCCCCGAAAGGCGCGCATCGCCGATTTGGGCGCGGGTGCGGGCTCGATGGGACGCTGGCTCGCCCCCTTCCTGCCGAAGGACGCGCGGCTGTTTTCGGTCGACGGCGATGCGGCGCTGCTGGTCCATTCGGCGCCGCCGCGCTTGCGCCGCTCGTTGGGGGCGGCGATCCCGCGCGCCGACGCCTACGTCTCCAGCGCGCTCATCGATCTCGTCTCCGTCGGCTGGTTGCGCAAGCTGCTGCGCGCCGCGCGCGGACGGCCGGTTTTGATGTGCCTCGCCGTCGACGGACGGCACGGCGCGCGGCCGGCGCACCCGCGCGATCCGGCGTTCTTCGCGGCTTTCGCGCGCCATCAGCGCCGCTGGAAGGGCCTCGGGGCGGCACTCGGGCCCGACGCGCCGCTGGCGCTCGCGCGCGAAGCCCGGCGGCTCGGTTGGACGGTCCACGCGCGCCGCTCGGACTGGGTGCTACCCGCGGGCGATCTTGCGCGCGCGACGCTCGAAGGGATCGCGCACGCGGCGCGCGAGGTGCAGCCCGGCTTGACGGCGGCGTGGCCCGTCGGGCGCGGCCTCACCGTGGGGCATGCGGATGTTCTGCTGCTTCCGCATAGATGTCGCCGGACGGCGAGTCGGGCGTGAGCCCGTCGAGAAACGCCAGCATCGCCGGCCCGTCCAGCCACGCGTCGCCGACGAGGCGCAGATCCTCTCCGACCGCGCGGCTGAAGCGATAGCCCGCGAGCCGTCGCACGCAGGCGCGCGCGACCTCCCGGCTCGCCCAAGAGTACTCGAACGACAGCGCCGGAACGGCCGTCGACAACCCCGCGAGCACGTCGGCCTCGGCGCCCTCGACGTCGATCTTCACGAAGTCGGGCCTGCCATGACGCGCGATCAACGCCTCGAGCGTGGTCATCGGCACCTCGACCGCGCGGTTCCAGACGACGGCCTCATAGCCGGGCGCGGCACCGGCCGCGGCGACGAAATCGGGCGAAGCGCTGGTCACGGTCGGATGCCGGTCGCTGACGCGCAGCACGAGCGTGCCCTCGCGGCGGCCCACGGCGGTCCGTTCGAGGGCCACGTTCGCATCGTCGACGAACAACCGCGCGAGGAAATCGGCGAAAATCGGCTGCGGTTCGACCGCGACGACCGCGGCCCCCAAACGCCGCCAACTCGCGGCCCGGTTACCGGCATGGCTGCCGATGTCGAAAGCGAGACCGCCCGGCTTGACCCAGCGCGCGTAAAACCGGTCGAGCTGCCCGGCCCGGCCCGGCACGAACCAATAGATCGCGATCGACCGCAAGAGGCCAAGATAAGGCGCCAGGCCGTTCTCCATCGCGCGCGTCGGCGCCGTGCGCCACAGCCAGCGGACATCGACCGCGAAGGACCACAGCAGAGCGACCAATGCCGCCGCCCCCAGCCATGGCCCCGCGGGCCAGGGGACGAGGATGGCGATCAAGCCGAGACCCTGGACGACGCAAACGATCCGTCGCCGCTCGCTGGGCGGCAATGGGGCCGACAGGAACGGCCAGGCGAACGCGGCCCCGATAAAGATGTAGCGCGGCAAACCGAGCGCCAGCGCCCAAATTCCTTCGACGCGCGCGGCGAGGACGGCCAGGGCCAGCATCAACGCGGAGTCGACCTCCATATCGAAGCGCGCGCCGAACGCCGAGGCCGTCCGATTGCGCCGCGCGAGCCATCCGTCGAAACCGTCGGCCGCGATCAACGCGCCCGCGAACACCGCCAGTGCGACGCGCGCGGTCTCGGTCATCGGCGCGGTCAAAAACGCGCAGATCGTCGCCAAGCCCACGCCGCGCGCGTAGGTCACGGCGTTCGCCGCGCCGAACCGCGCGAAAGGATGGTCGGCCAGGCCCCAGCGCGCGCCGGCCCACAACGCGACGCAAGCCAGCGCGTAAAGCCCCATACCTTCGACCGAGGCAAGCACCAAAGGAGCCGGGGCGAAGCACGCGGCCGCAAGGATCGCGAAGTTCCGCAGATCGGTCGTGCGGCTCATTTCGGCGTCGAGAAATCGGCGAGGAACGCGCTCAGGAAATCCTCCATCGGCGCCGCCGCGTCGGGCACGGCGATACCGGCCGCATAACCGCGCCTCAGGAACGGCTCCACGGCCGCTTCGTCGCGCGCGAAGACATGGATCGGCACGGCGAAATCCCCCGTCCGCCGCGCGGTCGTCAGCGGCGGCTGATGGTCGCCGAGCACGACGAACAGCACGTCCTTGTCGGCGACGCGATCGGCGAAGCGGCCCACCGCGTCGAGCACGTAGTCGATCGCCGCGACATAGGCCTCGTCCTGATCGAATACGCGGCCCGCGCGGACCGGGAATTCCCTGACCGGCAACCCGGCGTAAACCGAGCCGTCGCCCAAGGCGTCCCAATCTTCGACGATCGCGGGCACGCGCTCGAACGGCGTATGGCTGGAGGCGAGCACGAGCTTCGCGAAGGTCGGCGCGCCGGCCAGATCGAGCGCGGCGACCCGTTCCAGCACCCATTGGTCGGGTAGGGATTCCCATGCGAAGCGCGGACCGCGATAGCCCAGATCGGGTTGGATGCGGATCGTTTCGAAGCCGAGCAGGCGCCCCTCGGGCCAGGGCTGATCGATGCGCGGCATCACGGCCGCGCTGCGCCAGCCGGCGGCGGCGAAGCGATGGGCGAGCGTCTTGGCGCCGGAGACGAGCATCACTTCGTAGGCGTCTTGGGCGGCGAGTTTGGCGCCGGTCAACAGCGTGCCGTGCGCCATCCACGACCCGCCGCCGGTGATCGGCGAAACCAGCGCGGCCGAGGCGGCTGTGTAGCCGGCCGCCGCGAGACGGTCGGCGAGTTTGGCGCGCGCGGGATCGAGCGTCCGCGCGAAATCGGGGTTCGTCGCCGTGATCCGGCCGTAGGATTCGACGAAGATGAGCACGACATGCTTGCCGCGCAGCGCGGCGAGATCGGCATCCGCCGGCAAGGCGGCCTGCGCGGCGTCGATGCGCGCGCGATGCGCGCCGCGCAAGCCTTCGGCGGCCAGCACGTTGTCGACATTGCGCGCGACCGTCGCCGCGGCGTCGGCGGACAGGAACGGGCGCGGGCCCGGCGCCGAAGGCGCCGGCGGCAGCGCGAAGGCGGACGCGATCACGACGGCGAACCCGGGCAAGAGGCGTCCGGGTGCGCCGGCGGCGAGCGCGCGGAACGCAACACCGAACATCGCGCGCACGAGCCAGAGAACGGCGCACGCGACGAGGATCGCGCTTGCGACGAGCAGCCCGAATTCGACGGCCGGCATGGCGTCGGCCAGCAGCTTTGCGAATACCGGCACGAAGCGCGCGTCGATGGCGACGTTGAGATCGCGGCCGAAGAACCACGGCACGGCGAGTCCCAACGCGCGCACGCAGAAGCCGGCGACGAATACGAGCGCCAGCAACCAGCACAACGCCCCGGCCTTGCGCGCGCCGAGCAGGGCCGCAAGGCCGAGCAGTGCGAGCGCGCCGACCAATTCGAGCGCGACCGCCGAGGGCAGGATTTGGATCGGCGCTTCGATGAAATCGCCCGAGGAAACAAGCTGATTGAGGATCACGACCGCGGCGGCGGCCGAGATTGTCCACGGCGGCTCGATCCGCCGCCGGCTCACGCGTACGCCCCCACGCGCAGGATCGGCTTGATCTTCGGACCTTCGCCGAGCGCGTAGACGTCCATCGTGCGGGCGATCGCGTCGGCGGCCGCACCCGGCGGTCCCAGATAGGCGCGCAGATTGAGCCACGGATACTTGCTGGTCCATCCCAGACCGGCGGCGCGACGCGCGTATTTCCACGCCCGGCCGGCCGCGCGGCGGAAGGCGAGCTTGCCGTATGCCGCCTCCAATTCGGGATGCGCGCGCAGGAAGTGGACGATCGCCAGCGCGTAGTCGTGATGCGCCTGATGGCCTTGGCCGACCATGATCCGCGTTTCGTCCGCCGCAGGGCCCCAGGTGACGACGTGCTCCCAGCGCGCGATCTTGCCCAACCGCGCCACGCGCAACGCCAGCGAGAAATCCTCGACGAAAACGTCCGGATCGCACATGCCCGCGCGCTTGACCGTTTCGGTGCGGAAAATCGTCGGCGACGTGCCAGACACGCCGCGCCGGATCACCTCGGCGACCGGGTCGGCGGGCACCGTCGCGACGGTCCTCGCCGCCGCTTGCGCGTCGAAGACGATCTCGGACGGATCCTTGTAGAAACCGATGCGCCCGAATACGGCTTGCGCGCCGGTCGTTTCGGCGACCTGGATCAGCCGGTCGCATGCGTAGGGTGCCAACACGTCGTCCGAGCCGACGAGTTTGAGCCACGGCATGGTCGCAAGCTCGATGCCGGTGTTCGTCGCGGCCGACGGTCCGCCGTTCTTGCGTTCGACGATCCGGCAATTGGGCCAATCGCGGGTCAATTCGCGGACGATCGCGACCGACCGGTCGCGGCTGCCGTCGTCCACGAACAGGAACTCGCGCGGCCGGTCCGGCGACTGCCGCCAGATCGCCGCGATCACTTCCGGCAGGAAGCGTTCCTTGTTGTAGACGGTGCAAAGAAGGGTGACGCCCGACATGGGAAGGGTTTTACCGGCTTGCGGGCGCCGCGCAAGCGGGGCATGAACGGGGTATGCCGCGCGTGATTCCCGAACTGGATCTCGACGACCGCGACCTGACTTGGCGCTTCGTGCGCGCCTCGGGGCCCGGCGGGCAGAACGTCAACAAAGTATCGAGCGCGGTGGAACTGCGCGTCGATCTGAAGGCGTGCCGCCTGTCGCCCGAAATTCTGGCGCGCTTGCGCGCGATCGCGGGGCGGCGGGTCTCGAACGAAGACATGCTGCTGGTCGAAGCGCAGGAGCATCGCGCCCAGGACGACAACCGCAAATCCGCGCTGGCGAAGCTGGCGGGACTGCTGCGCCGGGCGATGGAACGCCCGCGGCCGCGCAAGGCGACCAAGCCCACCAAGGGATCCCAGCGCCGGCGCGTGGCGAGCAAGATCAAGCGCGGCGCGGTCAAAGCCGGTCGGCGGAACGATTACGACGAGGCGTGAGCGCAGACCCCGACCGGCGCGGGCACGGGACGGAGCCGGGCATGGCGCCCACCGTCAGTTCGCGCCCGCCATCAGGCGCCGCGCGATGACTTCGGCTTGGATTTCGGCGGCGCCTTCGAAGATCGCGAGAATGCGCGCGTCGACCAAAAGACGCGAGACGGGATACTCGAGCGCGTAGCCGTTGCCGCCATGGATCTGCACGGCATTGTCCGCGCACGCCCACGCCACGCGGGCGGCCAGCAGCTTGGACATGCCCGCCTCCAGATCGCATCGGCCGCCGGCATCCTTGCGCCGGGCGGCGTGGCGCGCGAGCAGGCGCGCGGCCAGGATCTCGGCCGCCATCATCGCGATCTTATCCGCGACGCGCGCGAAGCCGAGGATCGGCTTGCCGAACTGCACGCGCGTGCGCGCGTAGGCGACGGACGCATCGAGCGCCGCGCGCGCCACGCCGACCGCGCGCGCGGCCGTCTGGATGCGCGCCGATTCGAACGTCCGCATCAACTGGCGGAACCCCTGCCCTTCGACGCCGCCCAGCAGGTTCTCGGCCTTCACCGCAAAGCCGTCGAAAGCGAGTTCGTATTCCTTCATGCCGCGATAGCCGAGCGTGCCGATCTCGGTTCCGCGCAAGCCCGCGACCGGAAACGGATCGGCGTCGGAGCCGCGCGGCTTCTCGGCCAGCAGCATCGATAGCCCCTCGTGGCCGCGCGCCGTCGGATCGGTGCGCACCAGCAGCGTCATCAGATCCGCGCGCGCGGCGTGGGTGATCCAGGTTTTCGCGCCGTACACGCGATAGACGTCGCCCTCGCGCACCGCGCGCGTGCGCAGCGAAGCGAGATCCGAGCCGATATCCGGCTCGGTGAACACGGCTGTCGGCAGGATGGCGCCCGACGCGAGACCGGGCAGGAAGCGGCTTTTCTGCGCCTCGGTGCCCGATCCGAGGATCAACTCGGCCGCGATTTCCGCGCGCGTGCCCAGCGAGCCCGCGCCGAGATACCCGCGCGACAATTCGTCCGATACGGCGCACATCGCGGCCTTGCCCAGCCCCGCTCCGCCGTACGCCTCGGGCACCGTCAACCCGAACACGCCCAGTTCCGCCAGACGGTCGACGACCGCCATCGGGATGTAGGCGTCGTCCAGATGCCAGCGATGGCCCTGTTCGGCCAATTCGCGCGCGGCGAAATCGCGCATCGTGCGGCGCATCGCGGCGAGATCGGCATCCTCGCCTTCGGCGGGTTCGCGCCCTTCGGCCAACGCGGCGGCAAGGCGCGCGCGCGGCCCCGGCGCGTTGCGCGCGGCGGCGAAGGCGAGCAACGGGGCATCCAGCCGGGCCGCCACCGCCGCCGGATCGAGGCCGAGGTCGGTGGGCCGGACGATCTCGCCCGGGCTCATCGCTATGCCGCCGGCCATCTGGGCGAGATATTCGCCCAACGCGACGCCGGCCAGATCGATCTCGAACCCGTCGAGCGCGCCGGCATGGGCCAAGTCTTCCACATGGGCGGCGATCGCGCGGATCGCCTCGGCATAGGTCGCGAACCAGGCAAAGCCGTGGGTGGCGCGTTGGCGCAAATCGGCGGGTTCGCCGGCGTTCGCGGCCAGGGCCAGCTTGGCGTCGGCGAGCAGCGCGTCGGCGGCGGCGGCGGCCCGGCGTGCGTCGGCGAGGAAAGCGGCGGGGGAGTCGGCGTTCATGACGGGGGCGAATCTACACGTAAACTCGAACGCGGCGCTAAGCCTTCGATTCCCCGAGGAGGGCAGCGACCGCGCCGGGCAGCGCCAAGCGCCAATCGGGGGGTGCGGCATCGAAAACGCGCGCATAGCGCGCGCAATCGAGCACGGAGTTCGCGGGCCGCACGGCCGGCGTCGGGTAATCGACCGTCGCGATCCGCACGACCGGCGGGCGCGGATGGCCGTGCTTTGCGCCTTCGTCGAGGATCGCATCGGCGAACGCGGCCCATGTGACCGCGGGCCGGCCCTGGAAATGGAACAGGCCCGTCGCCTCCGCTTCGGCGGGATCGGCGAGTTTGGGCAGCATCCGGAAGATCGCGTCGGCGATGTCGAGCGCCGACGTCGGGCCGCCGCGCTGGTCGTCCACGACGCGCAATTCGGGCCGGGCGGCGGCCAGACGCAGCATCGTGCGCACGAAGTTGTTGCCCCACGGGGCGAAGACCCAGGACGTGCGCAGGATCGCCACGCGGCCGCCCGCGCGCCAGGCTGCGACCTCGCCCGCGCGCTTCGTGCTGCCATAGACCGAACGCGGCGCGCACGGATCGCTTTCCTTGTGCGGTACGCGTCCGTCGCCGGCGAAGACGTAGTCGGTCGAAACGTGCAGATAGGCGAGGCCCAAATCGGCGGCCACGCGCGCGTGCATGCCGGGCGCGTCGGCGTTGAGCGCGTGCGCGGCCTCGGGTTCGCTTTCGGCCCTGTCCACCGCGGTGTAGGCGGCGGCGTTGACCAGTGCTTGCGCGCCCGTCGTTTCGAGGGCCGCGCGCAGCATGGCTTCGTCGGTCGCATCGAGCCCGTCGCGCGGGAAGGCGTAGACGTCGTGGCCCATCGCGCCCGCGCGGGCATCGAGCGCGCGGCCGACTTGCCCGCCGCCGCCGAGCACGAGTACGCGCATCGGCTAGCCCGCGCCGAGGCGGCCGAGCGCGTATCGCTCGGCCTTGATGCGCGCGAGCCAATCCCCGGCCGCAAGATACCAGTCGACCGTGGCGTCGAGTCCGGTAGCGAAAGCGTGGGCCGGCCGCCAACCGAGCGCGCGCTGGGCCTTGGCCGCGTCGATCGCGTAGCGCCGATCGTGGCCGGGCCGGTCGGCGACGTGGGCGATCAAATCCGTGCGCGGACCTTCGGCGCGCGGACCGAGCTTCGCGTCCACGCGGGCGCAGATCGCGCGCACGACGTCGATATTCGCGACTTCCGCGTCGCCGCCGAACGCATAGACCTCGCCCGGCCGGCCGCGTTCGAGCGCCAAGGCAAGGCCATGCGCGTGATCGTCCACGTGCAGCCAGTCGCGGACTTGCCGCCCATCGCCGTAGACCGGCAGGGCTTCACCCGCCGCGGCCTTGGCGATCATCAGCGGAATCAGCTTTTCGGGAAACTGCCAAGGCCCGTAGTTGTTCGAGCAATTGGTGACGAGCGTGGGCAAGCCATAGGTCGCATGCCACGCGCGGACCAGATGATCGGACGCGGCCTTGCTGGCGGCATAGGGGCTGTTGGGCGCATAGGGCGTGGCTTCGGTGAACGGCGGATCGTCGGGCCCCAGCGCGCCGAACACCTCGTCGGTCGAGACGTGGTGGAAGCGGAAGACGGCTTGCGCCGCCGCGTCGAGCCCGCGCCAGTAGTCCAGCGTTTCGACCAACAGCCGCGCGGTGGCGCCGACATTGGTTTCGACGAAGGCGAGCGGCCCGTCGATCGACCGGTCGACATGGGTTTCGGCGGCGAAGTTCACGACCGCGGCGGGTTTGTGCCGGGCGAGGATGTCGCGCATCGCGCCGCGTTCGCCGATATCGGCCTTGTGGAACGCGTACAGCGGATCGGTCCGCGCGTCCTCCAGCGCTTCGGGATTGGCGGCGTAGCCCAACTTGTCGACGTTCACGACGGGCCGCCGGGCCGAGCGCAGCGCGCGCCGGATATAGGCCGAGCCGATGAAGCCGCAGCCCCCGGTGACGAGGATCGGCGCGGTCATGCGCGGCCGATCAGGCGAAGCAGATAATCGCCGTATCCGGATTTGCGCAGCGGCGCCGCCAAGGCGGCAAGGCGGCTCGCGTCGATCCAACCCTGACGCCAGGCGACCTCCTCGGGGCAGCCGATCTTCAGCCCCTGGCGGCGTTCGACGGCGGCGATGAAATTCGCCGCGTCGAGCAGCGAGTCTTGCGTGCCCGTATCGAGCCACGCCGTGCCCCGGCTCAACGTCTCCACGCGCAACGCGCCCTCGGCGAGATAGCCCGCGTTAAGATCGGTGATCTCGAGTTCCCCGCGCGGGGAGGGCTTCTGGCGCTTGGCGCGCGCGGATGCGGTCGGATCGTAGAAATAAAGCCCCGTGACGGCGAGATTCGAGCGCGGCGCGGCGGGCTTCTCGACGATGGCGCGGGGGGCGCCAGCGGCGTCGAGTTCGACCACGCCGTAGCGTTCGGGGTCGCGCACCGGATAGGCGAAAACCGTGGCGCCGGGCGCGGCGGCGGCGGCGATCGCCTGCAAGCGCCGGGAGAGCCCTTCGCCGTAGAAAAGATTGTCGCCCAGAATCAGCGCGCTGGGCGCGCCGTCGAGGAACGCTTCGGCGATGATGAGCGCTTGCGCCAGCCCTTCGGGCCGCGGCTGAACGGCATAGCGCAGATCGACGCCGAACGCCGAACCGTCGCCCAGCACGCGCTCGAACGCCGGCAGATCCTGCGGCGTGGAAATCAGAAGAATTTCGCGAATACCCGCGAGCATCAGCGTGCTCAGCGGGTAATAGACCATCGGCTTGTCGTAGACCGGCAGCAATTGCTTGCTGACCGCCAGCGTCGACGGATGCAAGCGCGTGCCCGCGCCGCCGGCCAGCACGATTCCTTTTCTCGGTTTCATGCCGGGTGCGTAGGTCAATTCGGAACCGCGATCAAGCCGGGCCGTTCAACGCGGGGCCGAGCCCGGCGGTGCCGGCCGCGTGAAGTACTCGACCGCATACCCCACGCCGGCGCCGACGGTGGCCCCGGCGATCATCGCCGTCGTGGCACCCGGCGCCCCGCTCACGACCGCCACGCCGAGCGCGCCGCCGGCCACGGCGCCGCCGCCCGTGAACAGATCGCGCCGGGAGACGTTCTCAAGGGCGCCGCAGCCCGCGAGGAGCCCCGACATACAAATCACCGCCGCAATCCGCGCGCTTTTCATGAGGCTTCTCCCCCGTTTCGAAATCGCTTTCCGGCGAACCCAGTAAAGCCTCGAACCGGGGAAAAAGCGAGTCCACGGCGGCACGAACGGGGAACGCGAGCAAGGTCGCGCATCACGTCGCGTCGGTGGGCTCGCGCGCGGCCGCAGGTTTGGCGACACGCAAGCGGCTGCCGACGGCGACCACGCCGACGATCGCGACGGCGTAAAGGAGCATTTCGGCGTCGATCGCCTCGTCCAACAGCAGCGCCGAAGCGAAGAGCGTCAGAAACAGCTGCAGAAGCTGGGTCTGGCTCACACGCGCGATGCCGCCCAGCGACAAGCCGTGATACCAGGCGAAAAATCCGGCGAACTGACTGACCAGCGTGACATAGGCGAACCCGATCCACGCCGAGGGCGGGACCGCTTGCGTCGGCCATTCGACGCGCAAGACCGCGGCGACCGCCACGAGCGGCGTCGCGACGACGAGCGCCCAGCAAATGGTCTGCCAGCCACCCAAGCGGGCGGCAAGCTGGCCGCCTTTGGCGTATCCGACCGCCGCCGCCGCGACTGCGCCGAGCAGGGCGAGATCGGCGACGACAAACCGCCCGCCCGAGCGGTCGAGAACGAACGCAAGCAAGATGCCCGTACCGATCAGACTCACCGCCCAAAACGCGCGGCTCGGGCGTTCGCCCGCGAGCAGAACGGCCGCCACGGCCGTCGACAAAGGAAGCAGCCCCACCACGATAGATCCGTGCGAGGCGGAAACATGCGACATGGCGAACGTCGTCAGCAGCGGAAAGCCGATCACCACGCCGCCGGCGATGACGAGAAGGGCCGCGAAATCCTCGCGCCGCGGGATGGGCTGGCGGGTCAGCGCCAAAACGGCGGCGGCGAGGATCGCGGCGCCCGCGGCGCGGCCGACGACGACGAAATCGACGCCGAGATGGGGCACGGCCGATCGCGTCGCCGGCAAGGTGAGACTGAACGACGCGACGCCGATCAATCCCCAAAGCAAGCCCCGAACTTCGCGCGACATCACCCCGACCTCCCAACCTCGCGCGCCGAACCTCACCAACCCGCGGCGAGTAGGACGCGACCTTACAATATCGACATACCGCTCCGATTGGCCGTCGTGATTATATTACTGTTTCCCGGTGTTGATTTCCGATGCGGCGGCGTCATATCCCTACGACGTTCGCGTCATCCATCCGAAAGGCACCCCGATGAAATCGACGCTTGCCGCCCTCGCCGCCGCCTTCGCGTTTCTCCTCTTGGCCCAACCGGCCGCCGCCGCCGACGCGGCCGCGGGCGAACAGGTCTTCCGTCGCCTGTGCACGGCGTGCCATATCGCGACCGCCGAAGGCCGGCGCGGCGTCGGTCCCACGCTGTTCGGTGTCGTCGGACGGAAATCGGGATCGGTCGATGGCTTCCGGTACTCGACCGCCAACCAGAACGCCAACCTCGTGTGGACGCCCGAGGTTCTGGACAAGTACCTGACCAACCCGCGCGAGGTCGTGCCGGGCACAACGATGGCGTTCGCAGGGATCCGCAACGACGCCGATCGGGCGAACGTGATCGCCTATCTGCAGACGCTGAAGTGACCCTCAGGCGCGGATGGGCCGCAGGCGGGCTTGCGTCCCGCCGAGCGCGCCCATCGCCGCGCCGACGATCGACGCGGCGTCCAAGCCGGCGGCCGCGTACATCCGGTCGGGCGCGTCCTGATCGATGAAGCGATCGGGCAGCGCCAGCGTGCGCACGCGCAGCCCCCGGTCGAGCGCCCCGATCCCGGCGAGATGCTGGAGAACGAACGCGCCGAAGCCGCCTAGCGCTCCCTCCTCGACCGTGATCAGCATTTCGTGCTCGCGCGCCAAACGCGCGATCAGATCGGCGTCGAGGGGCTTGGCGAAGCGCGCATCCGCGACGGTCGTCGACAGGCCGCGCGCGGCCAACTCCTCGGCGGCCTTCAGACATTCGCCCAACCGCGTGCCGAGCGACAGAAGCGCGACGCGACTGCCCTCGCGCACGATCCGGCCCTTGCCGATCGGCACCGTCTCGCCATAGGCGGGCAACGCCGCACCCGTGCCCTCGCCGCGCGGAAACCGCACGGCGCTGGGACCATCGTCGATCGCCGCGGCCGTGGCGATCATCCGCACCAACTCCGCTTCGTCGGACGGCGCCATGATCGTGAAGCCGGGCAACGCGCCGAGATAGCCGAGGTCGAAAGCGCCGGCATGCGTGGGGCCGTCGGCGCCGACCAAGCCCGCGCGGTCGATCGCGAAGCGCACCGGCAGGCTTTGCAGAGCGACGTCATGCACGACCTGGTCGTAGCCGCGCTGCAGGAAGGTCGAGTAGATCGCCGCGAACGGCTTGTAGCCTTCGCACGCCAGCCCGGCGGCGAAGGTGACGGCGTGCTGTTCGGCGATGCCGACGTCGAAACAGCGTTTGGGATGGCGCGCCTGGAAATGGTCGAGCCCCGTGCCCGAGGGCATCGCGGCGGTGATCGCGACGATCTTGGGATCGCGGTCGGCAGCGGCGATCAGGGAGTCGGCGAACACCTTGGTATAGGCGGGCGCGGCGGCCTTGGCCTTGACTTGCGCGCCGGTCACGACGTCGAACTTCGCCACGCCGTGATATTTGTCGGCGGCGGCTTCGGCGGGGGCGTAGCCTTTGCCCTTCTGCGTGACGACGTGGATCAGCGTCGGTCCCTGGCGTTCGCTGTCGCGCGCGTTGCGCAGGATGGGGAGCAGATGGTCCAGATCGTGCCCGTCGATGGGCCCCAGATAGTAGAATCCGAGTTCCTCGAACAACGTGCCGCCGATCGCCATGCCGCGCGTGTAGGTGTCGAGCTTGCGTGCGGCCTCGTGCATCGGACGCGGCAATTGCCCGGACAGGCGCTTTCCGATCTCGCGCAGATGCACGAAGGCGGGCGAGGACAGCAGGCGCGAAAGATAGGCGCTCATCGCGCCCACGGGCCGGGCGATGGACATGTCGTTGTCGTTGAGGATGACGATCAGGCGCGACTTCATGGCGCCCGCGTTGTTCATCGCCTCGTAGGCCATGCCCGCGGACATCGCCCCGTCGCCGATGACGCAGACCACATTGTTGGCGCGGCCATCCATGTCGCGCGCCACCGCCATGCCGAGCCCGGCCGAGATCGACGTGGAGGAATGCGCGGCGCCGAACGGGTCGTAGTCGCTTTCCGCGCGCTTGGTGAAGCCGGACAGCCCGCCGCCTTGGCGCAGCGTGCGGATCCGGTCGCGCCGCCCGGTCAGAATCTTGTGCGGATAGGCTTGATGGCCCACGTCCCAGATCAACCGGTCGTGCGGCGTGTCGAAGACGCTATGCAGCGCGACGGTCAGTTCGACCACGCCCAGGCTCGCGCCCAGATGTCCCCCGGTGACCGAAACGGCCGCCACGGTTTCGCGCCGCAATTCCTCCGCGAGGACCGCGAGATCCGAATCCGGCAACCGGCGGAGGTCTTCGGGGGTCGTCACGGCGTCGAGAATCGGTGTGGCGCTCATTTTCGCCTCCTCCGGACCGAAGTCCGGTTCAAGCCGCGCGTTGCAGGGACAGCCGTGACCAGATCGCCGTCAGCGAATCGACGAGATGCCGGATGTCGTCGGGTCCGTGCAGCGGCGTGGGCGTGATGCGCAGGCGCTCGGTCCCGCGCGGCACGGTCGGATAGTTGATCGGCTGCACGTAGATGCCGTAATCCGACATCAACTCGTCGCTGATCCGCTTGCACAGAACCGGATCGCCGACCATCACCGGCACGATGTGGCTGTCGTTGGCCATCAACGGAATGCCCGCCTCCGTCAGGCGCTTGCGCACCTCGGCGACGGCCGCCTGCTGGCGGCGGCGCTCCTCGGCGCTTTCCTGCAGATGCCGCACGCTGGCAAGCGCGCCCGCGGCCACCGCCGGCGGCAACGAGGTCGTGAAGATGAACCCCGAGGCGAAGCTGCGCACGAAATCGCACAGCGCCGCGCTGGCGGCGATGTAGCCGCCGACCACGCCGAAGGCCTTGCCGAGGGTGCCCTCGATCACCGTCAGCCGGTGCGAAATGTTCTCGCGCTGGGCGATCCCGCCGCCGCGCGGGCCGTAAAGGCCGACCGCGTGCACCTCGTCGAGATAGGTCATGGCGCCGTGACGGTCGGCGACGTCGCACAATTCGGCGATGGGGGCGATGTCGCCGTCCATCGAATAGACCGATTCGAACGCCACCAGTTTGGCGCAGTCGCGCGGCAGATCGGCGAGCTTGCGGTCCAGATCGCGCGGATCGTTGTGCGCGAAGATGCGTCGCGGCGCGCCCGAATGCCGGATGCCTTCGATCATGGAGGCGTGGTTGCCCGCATCGGACAGAACGACGCAATTGGGCAGGCGCGAGGCGAGCGTGGACAAAGAAGCCCAATTCGACACGTAGCCCGACGTGAACAGCAGCGCCGCCGGCTTGTCGTGCAGGCGGGCGAGTTCGCGTTCGAGCAGCACGTGATAGTGGTTGTTGCCCGAAATGTTGCGCGTGCCGCCGGCGCCGGCGCCGCATTTGTCGAGCGCCTCGTGCATGGCCGCGAGAACCTTCGGGTTCTGGCCCATGCCGAGATAGTCGTTCGAGCACCAGACGGTGACCTTGGCGGGGCCGCCGGACGCGTGGCTGACGGCGCTGGGAAACTCGCCGCGCTTGCGTTCGAGATCGGCGAACACGCGGTAGCGCCCCTCGCGGCGCAGGCCATCGAGCTTATCGGCGAAGAATTCCTCGTAGTTCATGACGGCGTCCCCTCCCCTGGTCCTTGCGCGCCGGCGCCCCGCGCCCGCGCCGCCTCGCCGCTCCCCCAGAGCAGCGATTGCGGTATCGGCAGCACCATCAACAGGTGCTCGGCGATCGCCAGCGACAGCAGCGTCGCGACGATGGCCATTTGCGTCCCCTCGAAACCCGCCGCGCCGTGCGCGTAGGCGGATTTCCACAACGGCATGGCGACCAGCACGGCGAGCCCCACCGTGACCGGAAACAGCGGCGTCGCCGGCCCGCGCGAGAAATAACTGCCGAGATAGCGCAGATGTTCGGGCAGCAACTCGTCGCCGAGATTGGGCACGCCGAAATGCAGGTTGAGCTTGGCCGACGCGCGCATGCACCACAGCACGGCGAAGACCCACAGCGCGGTCATGTTCGCCGCACCCCAAGTGGCGGCCAGCAGCGCCGCCCCGACCGCGAGCAGCGCGAGTTCGTGATAGAGCACCGCTTGGACCGCGAAGAACAGCCGCGCACGACCGGTCCCCGGCGGGCACGGCGCGCGCCGCGGGCCGACGACCGCACCGGTCAGAAACGCGAGTTCGACCCACGCCCACAGCAACAGCGCGCCCCCGAAGCCGACATAGGCGCCCGTGGCGCTCGCCTGGTCGGCGAACGCGATGACCGCGATCAGCCCCAGGATCGCCAGGACGCCGCCGGCCGCGAGACTCACCGGAAATGTCCGCCGCGGCAGCCGGTCGAGCCGCATGATCGCCGCCGTGCCGATCCACCAGGCGGCGATCACCGCACCGGCGGGCGACAGGAAGGCGAGGGCTGTTTCCACGGCGATCGTCTCCTCACCAAGCCGGCGCCATGCGCACGTTCTCGCGCGGCGCCACTTCGACCGTCGGCAGCAGGAACATCCGGCCGATGGTGAACGCGGCCGCCGCCGCGCAGCCCACCCGCGTCAAAGCCCCCATCACGCCGCCGCGCGCCTTCGCCGCCTCGTTGGCGTTCGAGATGCGGCACAGACGGTCGAGATTCGCCTTGAAGCGCGGATCGTCGATGTCGAGCACCAGCGGGAAGATCTGCTTGCAGCACTCGTTGGTGATGCGGAAGACCTGGAAGTCGTATTCGGTCGGATCGAGGCCGAGGGCCTTGTTCATGTGCGGGCGCATGTGGTCGCGCACGTACATGGTGGCGTAGACCGCAAGCTGGAAGAAACGGACCCACAGCCGGTTGCGGCCGCGCAGCAATTCGGGCTGGGCGCGCATCATCAACGCGAACGCTTCGCCGTGGCGGAACTCGTCGTTGCACCACTGGTGGAACCACAGGAAGATCGGATGGAAGCGCAGATGCGGGTTGCGCTCCAACTGGCGGAAGATCGAGATGTAGCGCGCGTAGCCGATCTTTTCGGACAGATAGACCGTGTACATGATGAATTTCGGGGAGAAGTACTTGTACTTCTTCACCTCGCGCAGAAGCTTCAGATCGACCGCCAGATCGAAATCGCGCAGCGATTGGTTCAGGAAGTTCGCGTGGCGGGATTCGTCGCGGCTCATCAGGCCGAACAGCTCGCGCATGCGCGGGTTCTTCGAGCGCTTCATGATCTCGGCGTAGAGGACGCAACCCGAGTATTCGGCCGTGCACGAGCTGACCAGGAAGTCGAGGAACTCCTCGCGCAGTTCGGGCGACAGCTTGGCGATCTCGGCGCGGAAATCGCGGTCGCGCTCGAAGTGTTCGACGTTCGCGTCCTTGCGGAACTCGTCCATCATCGCTTCCCACTCGCCGTCGACGGCCGACAGATCGATCCGGTCCATCGCCGCATAGTCGGTCGTATAGAAATTGGGCGTCAGCACCGTGCTTTGCTTGGCGCGGGCGGTCGATTCGTTCAGGGCGGGGCCGGCGGCGATGTCGGTCATCGGGTTTCTCCTGCGAGCGCGACGCCCGACCGCGGCAAAAGCCGCGCGAAGGCATCGCGGTTGGTCGCGCCGAAGGCGCGCAAATCGACGCGCCGGCCGGTGGCCGGATCGTCGAGAACGAGGCTGCCGTCGCGCCACAGCGACAGGCGGAACGGCGTTTCGGGGCCGAGATCGGCCTTCTTGCGGTCGCGCACCAGCCCGCGCAGCGTGGCGCGCGCGAAGCCGTCCTCGCCCGGCGCCATCGTCAGAAAGACGCGCCCGTCCGCCGCGTCGAGCACGTCGATGCCGCCGTCGGCGCGATCGACGAAACGCATCTCGCGCGCGGCGATCGGGGCTTCGACCGGCGCGATCCCGTCGCCCGAGCGCCCCAGATCGGCGAACCGGCCGAGCCCGGCGCCGAGCAGCGACACCGCGAGCGTGACGGCGGCGGCGATCAGCAGCGGGCGCGGCAGGACGCGATCTTCGTGCGGCAGCGGGCGGGCGGTCATGCGGCGCTCGGGGTCAGGGTGCGGACGGGACGCGGGCCAGCGTCCTGGGCATCGCCGACGGCCTGGGCCGGCGCCGTTTGGGCGGGCGGCGTGCCGCCCAACGCGCGGGCGAGCGTGGCGGCGACCGCCCGCACTTCGGGAACCGCGCGCAGCACGGGCTCGGGCCGCGCCATGCGCCAGCCGCGCGCGTGCGGCCACAACGCCAGATATGCGATCCGGTCGCCCGGGCGCAGGGTCAGCGCGATTTCCCCCACGCCGTCCGCCGTGGCGCGCACCGCTGCCGCATCGATCCGCGAGAACGGCAGATTGATCGAGATCGGCAACGCCAACCCCACCCGAAGCACGAAGCGCTTGTCGGTCATCGTGTAGACCGTCGTGCGCGCCACGAGTTCGGCGTAGCCGCGCACGATCCCGAGCGCGACCAGCGACAGCCCGCCGAAGGAAGCGGCGGCGGCCACGGCTTCGCGCGCGGATCCGCCGTCGAGAAGCGTCGATGCGACCACCCATGCGACGAGCGCGATGAAGTAGCCCGTCAGATGCGGCAAGCGCAGGAAGCGGTAGGCGAAGGCGCTCGCGTCCGGCGCGCCTTGCCACAGGATCCGCTCGCCCGGCGGCAACCGCTTGGGCAGCCCCCGGATCGGCTCGAAGTCGAAGTCGTCGTGGCTCACAGCAACGGCTCCGCGCGTTGCGGCGTGGCGTAGAGCGTGCCCGCGCCGAAGTAGGCCATGACTTTTTCCTCCTCGAGCATGGTGATCGAGTCCTTCGCTTTGGTGCCGGGCACGCCCGCGAACTGCGCGGCGAGGATCGAGGCGACCTTGATGCGCTTGCCCTCGGCGTCGACGCGCGAGAAATTCACCGGCAGCAGCACGCTGCGCCCGCCGACATCCACCTCGAAATAGCGGAACAGCACTTCCGAACGGTCGACCCACGCGTCGGTCACCTTGCCGGCCACGTTGCCGTCGGCGCCGATGACCGCGAACCCGCGCGGATCGGGATCCTCGCCCGCGACCGTGAATTCCGGATCGGCGCGCAAGGGCACGATCTTCACCCGCCCGTCGGCGGTCAGGTCGGGCTTGTCCGCGCGCCGGGCCCACGCCCCCGGGCCGACGCCGGCGGTCATCGGATCGCCATTGGGCTCGATGGGCGCGCCGGGGAAGCGGCCGACCGGCGTGCCGTTCACCGTCTCGGGCGCTTCCTTGCGCGGCGCCAGCACGGTGCTGCCGTCGTGCAGATGGAAGGTCTTGGGTTCGGGGATCGGCGGGAACCCTTGCACCGTCACGTAGGGCGAACGGTCGGATTCGAGCGGATAGCCCTCGCGCTTGTTCTCGCGGTGAAGGTAGTAGATCAGCGCCGCGAAGAACGCCCAGAAGACGTAAAGCGCGACTTGCGCGACGTCCATGTAACTGCCGAGAGATCCCTGTTCCATTTCATCCTCCTTGCCTTCGGGTCAGCCGGGGAATTCGGCCATTCCGAAGCGCGTCGAATTCGATCCGGCCGCCCGCCGCGAATGGGCCGCCAGCGGTCCGAGGACCGCGAGCGTCGCGAAGAGCAACAGGATCTCCAGGTGATAGACGAACGAATACCCCGCGATGACGCCCGCAACGGACCCCACCGCGTCGCCCAAGAACGCGCCCGCCGCGATCGCGGCGCCGGCGGCGGTGGCTTGCACCGCCCCCCAGCCGCCCAGCGCCGTGCCCAGATCGTCGGACGTGCCGAGATCCATCGCCGCCGCCAGCGTGGCGAGCATGAAAAGACCGCCGCCGAAGCCGATGCCGGCCACGCCGATGCGGAACAAGGCCGGCGCCGCCATCGGCGCCGAGAAGATCACGGCCGAGAACGACGCGATGCCCGCGAGCAAACCGATCGCGGCCAGCCGGTGCGGGTCGAAGCGGCGCTCGAGCAACCGCGCGGCGATCGCGAAGGCGACAAGCGCGCCCATCGCGGCAAGCGCCGTCAGCTGCGTCGTATCGCCCACCGACAGACCCAGGACCTGTCCGCCGTAGGGTTCGAGCAGGATATCCTGCATGCCGAAGCCGAAAGTGCCCAGTGCGCTGGCGGCCAGCAGGCGCCGCGCGCCTTTGCGCCCGGCGAGAGCGGCCCAGGCCTGGGCGAACGTGGGGTGGACCGTGTCGTGACGCGTGCGCGCGGGGTCGCGCGCCTCCTGCTTCCAAAGCGCGATCACGTTCAGCACGACCGTCGCCAAAGCCGCACCCTGCACGACCTGGATCAGGCGCATCGGATCGAACTCGCCGAGCAGACGGCCGAACAGCAACCCGCTGGCCACCGTGCCGATCAGCAGCATCACGTAGAGCAGCGCGATCACGCGCGGCCGCTTGGCCTTCGGGGCGAGATCGCCCGCGAGCGCCAGGCCCGCGGTCTGCGCGGTCGCAAGGCCCGCCCCCACCAGCAGGAAAGCAAAGGCGGCGCCGAGCTTGCCGGCCCAAACCGGCCCTTCGCCCGTCCCCGAGAGCAACAGCAGCGCGAAGGGCATGATCGCGAAGCCGCCGAATTGCAGCAGCGTGCCCATCCAGATGAACGGCACGCGCCGCCAGCCGAGATAGGACCGGTGCGTATCCGAGCGATGGCCGATCAGCGCGCGGAACGGCGCGAAGACCATGGGCAACGCGACCATCGCGGCGACCAATGCCGCCGACATGCCCAATTCGACGATCATCACCCGGTTGAGCGTGCCGTTGAGCAGCACGACCGCCATTCCCGCCGTGACCTGGAACAGCGACAGACGCAACAAACGGCCGAGCGGAAACTCCGCGCTCGCGGCGTCGGCGAACGGCAGGAAGCGCGGACCCAGCGCCAGCCAGAACGTCGCGATGCGGGCGCGCGAACGGGTCATCGGCGGACCAGCTCCAACGCTTGGGATTGGTAGAAGCCGCTGGCCACGTGCAACGTGCGCGCGGGCGCCCAGCGCGCAAGGCCCGCTTCGCGCGCCAGCTCCGCGCGCAACGCCTCGGGACGGACCGGTTCGATGGCCGGCGCCCGATCGCCGCGCGGGAACAGCCGCCCGACAGCGTGCATGGCGGCCAGAAGCTTGGTGCGCGGTGCGAAAGTGAAGGCGATCGACCCCGTGCAGTTGGCCGCGAAGGCGCCCAGCACGCGCACCGAGTCCGCCAACCGGTAATGGATCAGCGAATCCATCGCGACGACATGGTCGAAGGGCCCCGCCGCGGCGGCGTCGGACATATCCCCGACGCGGAAATCGATCCGTCCGGCGCCCAAATCGGCGGGCAGCCGCTCGCGCGCGAGCCCCACAAGGGTCGGCGACAGGTCGATGGCGACCACATCGGCGCCGCGCCGGGCGGCTTCGACGGCGAAGGCGCCCGTGCCGCAGCCCGCATCGAGCACCCGCGCGCCGCGCAGATCGTGCGGCAGCCAATCGAGCAGCGTCGTCCGCATCCGATCGCGGCCCGCGCGCACGGTCGCGCGGATGCGGCCCACGGGCGCATCCGAGGTCAGGCGCGTCCACGCCTGTACGGCGGTGCGGTCGAAATAGGTTTCGATCCGCGTGCGCGATTCGCGATAGGTCGTGGTGTGCATCAGTCGTACCCCAACAGGTCGAAGATCTCGCGGTCCTTGAGCGGCTTGGCGGGCAGCGGATCGACGCCCTTCCAAAGCGATTCGGCGAGTGCGATGTAGCCCTCGAGCACGCGGTCCAGCTCGGGCGAACGCTCCATTTCGAACAGCGTGGATTTCTTGAGCCGGCTGCGCCGGATCGCGTCGAGATCCGGGAAGTGCGCGAGCGTGCGCATGCCCGAAGCCGCGTTGTAGCGTTCGATCTGATCCACGCCCGCGCTGCGGTTGGCGATGACCCCGCCCAGGCGCACATCGTAATTCTTGGCCTTGGCGCCGATCGCCGCGACGATGCGGTTCATCGCGAAGATCGAGTCGAAATCGTTGGCCGCGACGATGATGCCGCGATCGGCGTGCTGCAGCGGCGAGGCGAAGCCGCCGCACACCACGTCGCCCAGCACGTCGAAGACGACGACGTCCGTATCGTCGAGCAGACGGTGTTCCTTGAGCAGCTTGACCGTCTGGCCGACCACGTAGCCGCCGCAACCGGTGCCCGCAGGGGGACCGCCGGCCTCCACGCACATCACGCCGTTGTAGCCTTCGTAGACGAAGTCCTCGACGCGCAGCTCCTCGGCGTGGAAGTTCACGCTTTCGAGCACGTCGATGACCGTGGGCATCAGCCGCTTGGTCAGCGTGAAGGTCGAATCGTGCTTGGGATCGCAGCCGATCTGCAGCACGCGCTTGCCGATCTTCGAGAACGCCACTGACAGGTTCGAGGACGTCGTGCTTTTCCCGATCCCGCCCTTGCCGTACACGGCGAAGACCTTCGCGCCCTCGATCTTCATCGCGGCGTCCTGATGCACTTGCAGCGATCCCTCGCCGTCTCCCCGGCCGACGCGCGGCCTCACGGGCGTCGCGACGTTCATGCGGCCACTCCTCCGGTTACGCCTTCGAGTTTTTCTTCGAGCTCGTCGCCCGCGCGGCGCAGCGCGTCGAGGGTCTCGCTGTCCGCTTGCCAATAGCGGCGTTGTTCGGCTTCGAGCAGGCGGCTGGCGAGCTTCGCCGACGCCGCGGGATTCAGGGCGGCGAGCCGGTCGCGCATCGCGCGGTCCAGCACGAACGTTTCCGTCACGCGCCGGTAGACCCACGCCGGGACCTTGCCGGTCGTCGCCGACCAGCCCATCGCGTTGGTGATGTGCTCGTCGAGTTGGCGGGCGCCTTCGTAGCCGTGCTCGAGCATGCTTTCGTACCAGGCGGGATTGAGGATGCGCGTGCGCGCCTCCAACGCCACCTGTTCGCCGAGCGTGCGCACAGTGCCTTCGCCGCGCGTCTGGTCGCCGATATAGACCGCCGGCGCCGCGCCGCCGCGCGCGCGTTCGGCGGCCTTGCTGATGCCCCCGAGCGTGTCGAAGTAATGCGAGATCGTCGTGATGCCGAGTTCGACCGAGTCGAGATTCTGGAATGCGGCGCCGACGTCGGCGAGCGCGCGGGTCATCAGCGCGGGGCTGGCGACGGTCCGCCCGTCGGGCGCGTAGGCGAAGCTTTTGCGGCGCACGAAGGTCTCGCCCAGTTCGTCCGCGTCCTGCCAGGCGCCGTTGTCGACCAGCATGTTGACGTTGGCCCCGTAGGCCCCTTCGGCGTTGCCGAACACGCGCAAGGCCGCGGCGGCAAGATCGCAGCCGGTTTCGCGCGCGTAGGCGAGCGCGTGCTTGCGCACGAAGTTCCGGTCCTCCGGCTCGTCGGCCGAAGCGGCGAGCCATGCGGCCTCGGCCAGCAATTTGCTTTGCAGCGGCAGCAGGTCGCGGAAGATGCCCGACAGCGTCATCACCACGTCGATGCGCGGACCCGGCAGTTCGGCGAGCGGCAGCAAGCGCGCGCCGGCCAGGCGCCCGTAGGAGTCGAAGCGCGGTGCCGCCCCCATCAGGGCCAAGGCCTGAGCGATCGGCCCGCCTTCGCTTTTCAGATTGTCCGTGCCCCACAGCACGATCGCGACCGACTCGGGCGTCGCGCCGGTTTCGGCGACGTGCCGTTCGAGCAGCTTGCGCGCCTGTCGGGCGCCGCGGCTCAGCGCGAAGGCGCTGGGGATCCGGAACGGATCGAAACCATGCATGTTCCGCCCGGTCGGCAGGATGTCCGGGTTGGACAGCAGATCGCCGCCCGCGACCGGCCGGACGTAGCGCCCCGCAAGGGCTTTGAGCAGCCCGTCCATTTCGCGATTGTCGGCGAGCAGGCGGTCGATCCGCGCGATCTCCGCGAAGCGTTCGGGCGCCCAGTCGCCCTCGGGCACGCGCTCGCCGTGGACCAGCGCTTCGATCGCCGCGCGCGAGGGCCCGCCGGGCGACGCGCCGGCCAGGACGGCCAAGGTTTCGATGCGCTTGTCCGCATCGGGCGGCGAACCGAACACATGCAAGCCCTGCGGGATCAGCGTCGATTCGACTTCCGCGAGCTTCGATGCCAGCGCGGGGATTTCGGCTTCGCCGCCCGCGGGCCATTGCGGCTCGGCGTCCGCAAGATCGATCGTCGCGGCTTGGGCTTGGATCATCCCGGCGAGATCGGCGCGCTCGTTGGCGTTTTCGGGCGGCAGGCCGCGCCAGCGGTCGATCGACGCGCGCAACGCGGAAAGCTCGCGATAAAGCCCCGCATGGGCGAGCGGCGGGGTCAGGTACGTCACGAGCGTGGCACCGGACCGGCGCTTGGCGATCGTGCCCTCGGACGGATTGTTGGCGGCGTAGAGGTAGACATGCGGCAGATCACCCGCCAGACGGCTTGGCCAGCATGCGCCCGACATGCCGGTCTGCTTGCCCGGCATGAACTCCAACGCGCCGTGCGTGCCGAAATGAAGCAAGGCGGCGGCGCCGAAATCCTCGCGGATCCACCGGTAGAAGGCCGAAAACGCGTGCGTCGGCGCGCGGCCCTTCTCGAACATCAGCCGCATCGGGTCGCCCTCGAACCCGAACCCGGGTTGCAGCCCGACGAACATGTTGCCGAACCGCTCGCCCAGCACGAACAGCGCGCCGCCGTCGGTCAGATGTTTGCCCGGCGCGGGACCCCACACGGCTTCGATCTCGCCAAGCCAGGTCTCCCGGCGCACGTGATCGTCGGCCGCTACGCGCGCGTGCACGTTGGCGATGGTGCCGAAGCGCGCGGCATTGCCTTCGAGCAGACGTTTGCGCAACGCCTCGGCCGAGGCGGGCACGTCGATCGCGTAACCCTCGCGCGCCATCGCCTTCATCGTCCGGTGCAGCGATTCGAAGACCGACAGATGCGCCGCCGTGCCCGCGTTGCCCGCGTTGGGCGGGAAATTGAACAGCACGACCGCGACCTTGCGGTCGGCCGCGCGCGCCCGGCGCAATTCGACAAGTTTGCGCACGCGTGCCGCCAATGCGCCCGCGCGTTCCTTGCACACGCGCATGTCCAGCCCGCCGCCGCGTTCGGGAAAGACGCACCGTTCCGCGCAGCCGGTGCAAGGCTGGCCCGCACCGCTCGACCGGCCGCCGAAGACCTGCGGCGCGCCCGCGCCGTCGAGTTCGGGCAGCGCCACCATGATGGTGCTTTCGACCGGCATCAGGCCGCGCGCCGAAGCGCCCCACTCCTCCAAGGTCTGGAATTCGAGCGGGTGCGCCGAAACGTAGGGCACATCGAGCTTGGCGAGCACATCCTCGGCCGCGCGCGAGTCGTTGTAGGCCGGTCCGCCGACGAGCGAGAACCCGGTCAACGAAACGACCGCGTCGACGCACGGCCGGCCGTCGCGCAGGAAGAATTTCTCGATCGCCGGGCGCGCGTCGAGCCCGGCGGCAAAGACCGGCACCGCGCGCAGACCCGCCGCCTCGATCGCCGCGATGGCGCCGTCGTAATGCGCGGCGTTGCCTGCCAGCAGATAGGACCGCATCACCAGCACGCCGACCGTCCCGGCCGGATCGGCCGGACCGGCGGGCAATTTGCCGGCCGTTTCGGCGATGCGGCCGGGCATCGCCGGGTGGTAGACGCCGACGTCGGGATAATCGACGGGCGGTGCGGCCTTGACCGCGGCGCGCAAGCCCTTGCGCGCGCCATCGGCATAGCGCTCGACGAGCATGCGGATCAGATTGGCGAAGTTCTCGCGCGAGCCCGCAAGCCAGTACTGCAACGCCAGGAAGTAGGCCCGCAGATCCTGCGCCGTGCCCGGCACGAAGCGCAGAAATTTGGGCAGGCGGCGCAGCATGCGCATCTGGCGCTCGCCGCTGCTTTCGCCCGAGCCGGATTTGGCGCCGCGCAGGCGCTTGAGCCAGCCGATCACGCCCAAGGCCTCGGCCGACATGTTGAACCGGCCCATGCGCGTCAGCTTCACGACCTCGCCCGCCGACATGCAGCACACGATCGCGTCGCAGTCGTCCCGGCGCGCTTTCAGGTCGTCGAACACGGCGCGGATATGCTCGTCGAGGAACAGCATCGTCGCCACGACGATGTTCGCGCGCGCGATGTCGGCCTTGCACTGCGCCAGCCGCTCGGCGTCCGAACCCCACCGGTCGGCCGCGTGCACGGCGATCTCCAAACCGGGCAACTCCTTGCGCAAGGCGGCGCCGGCGGCCATCGCCGCCCCGGTCAGATGGCTGTCCATCGTGACCAGAACGACGCGGATCGGCGTCGCGTCAGCGGGAGAAGTGCGCTTTGGCATCGTAAAGCGTCTCCACGGTGATGGACGATACGCCGCGTTCGGCGGCGAAGCGCTCGCAGTTGCGCCGCGCCTTGCCGCGCACGAAGAACGGGATTTTCTTGAGTTCGCTTTCGGCTTCGGCCGTCCAGGCCGGGGAACCGTTGGCCGCGGCGGGCGGTGTGGCGATCACGATGGGCTTGCCGGCGGCGGCCAGCGTTCCGGGGCCGGCCCCCAGATGCGAGGGCGCCGCGTCGCCGTGGAATTCGAAATCCTCGCGGAACATCGACAGCAGATGTTCCTCCAGACCCATCGTCAGAGGATGGATCCAAGTGTCGAACAGCACGTTGGCCCCTTCGAAGCCCATCTGCGGGGAATAGCGCGCGGGGAAATCCTGAACGTGGACGGGGGCCGAGATGACCGCGCACGGCACGCCCAGTCGCTTGGCGATGTGCCGCTCCATCTGCGTGCCGAGCACTAATTCCGGCTGGGCTTTGGTGATCGCGGCCTCGACCTCGAGATAGTCGTCGGCGATCAATGCCTCAATGCCGTAGCCGGCGGCGGCCGCGCGCACCTCGCGCGCGAATTCGCGCGAATAGGTGCCCAAACCCACCACGTCGAAGCCGATCTCGGTCGCGGCGACCCGGGCGGCGCCCAGCGCATGGGTCGCGTCGCCGAAGATGAAGACGCGCTTGCCGGTCAGATAGTTCGAGTCGACCGAACGCGCGTACCAATCGGCGCGCGACGGACCCATATCGGGAACCGGATCGATGCCGGCCAGCGCGCTGATTTCCGCCACGAAATCGCGCGTCGCGCGCGCGCCGATCGGGATCGTGCGGGTGTAGGGCTGGCCGAAATGCTTTTCGAGGTATTTGGCGGCCGGCAGTGCGATTTCCGGATAGAGAACGACGTTGAAATCCGCGTCGCCCAGGCGCGCGATGTCCTCGGGTGCCGCACCTGCGGGTGCGGCCACGCCGACGGCGATGCCCAGGGATTCGATCAGGCGGCGGATTTCGACGACGTCGTCGCGATTGCGGAAGCCGAGGGATGTGGCCCCGAGGATGTTGCACGTCCGCGTGCGGGCTCCGCGCGGTCGCGCCGGACCGGCAAGCGCGCGCACGATCCGATAGAAGGTTTCCGCCGCACCCCAGTTTTCCTTCTTGCTGTAGGAAGGCAATTCGAGCGGGATGGTCGGCACGTCGAGGCCCAGGGTGCGCGCGAGCCCGCCGGGATCGTCCTGCAGCAACTCGGCCGTGCACGAGGCGCCGACGAGCATCGCCTTCGGCGCGAAGCGCGCACGCGCGGCCGCGACGGCGTCCTTGAACAGTTCCGCCGTGTCCCCGCCCAGGTCGCGCGCCTGGAAGGTCGTGTAGGTGACCGGCGGGCGCCGGTCGTTGCGCTCGATCATCGTGAACAGCAGATCGGCGTAGGTGTCGCCCTGGGGCGCGTGCAGGACGAAATGCACGTCGCGCATCGAGGCCGCAACGCGCATCGCGCCGACATGCGGGGGGCCCTCGTATGTCCAGAGCGTGAGTTCCATGGCGCTAGGCCGCCAACCGCGCGCGCCGCGTCAGCGGACGGCGGAAAAGCTCGGCCAGATCGCCGGCCTGTTCGTAGCCTTGAATGGGCGAGAACAGGAGCTCGATCGACCATTTGGTGGCGAGGCCTTCGGCCTCCAGCGGATTGGCGAGGCCCAAACCGCAGACGGTGAGATCGGGCCGCAGCGCGCGCACGCGATCGAGCCCGGCATCGACATCCTGCGCCTCGACGGCTTCCGTGCCTGCGGGCAGCAGCGCCAATTCGTCGGCCATCAAGCCGCGATGCAGGTAAGGCGTGCCGACTTCCAACGGCACCATGCCGAGCTCGCGGGCCAGGAACCGCGCGAGCGGCAATTCCAGCTGCGAGTCGGGGAAGAAGAAAACGCGCTTGCCCGCCAGATCGGCCGCCTTGGCGGCGAGCACGGCTTCGGCGCGCGCCCGATCGGGGGCGACGACCGCATCGACCTTGTCGGCGGCGATGCCCCATGCGGCGGCGGCGGCGCGCAGCCACAATGTCGTGCCTTCGACGCCGAGCGGGAACGGCGCCGCGATCCGGGTCGCCCCGCGGCGTTCGAGCGCCATCGCGGTGTCGGCCAGGAAAGGTTGGGCGAGGATGTAGCGCGTGGCCTTGCCGACGGCGGGTAGCTCGCTTGCCTTGCGCGGCGGCAGGAATGCGACCGGCCCCACGCCGATGCGTGCGAACAGCCGGCGCATCTGGTCTTCCACGATCTCGGCGAGGGCGCCGACGACGAGCAGCGAACGGTCGCTCGCCGCCGGCATGTCGGGCACGAGCGCGGCAAGGCAAGCGTCCTCGCCCTGGGTGAAGGTCGTTTCGATGCCGCTGCCCGAATAACTGAGCACGCGCACGCGCGGGCTATGGACGCGCCCCAAACGCTGGGCCGCGCGCGCCAGATCGAGTTTGATCACCTCCGACGGGCAGGAGCCCACAAGGAACAGCAGCCGGATTTCCGGCCGTCGCTCGAGCAACCGACCGACGACGCGGTCGAGTTCCTCGTTCGCGTCGGCGAGCCCAGCCAAATCGCGCTCGCCCAGGATCGCGGTCGCGAACCGCGGCTCGGCGAAGATCATCACGCCGGCCGCCGACTGAAGCAGATGCGCGCATGTGCGCGAGCCCACGACGAGGAAGAACGCATCCTGGATCTTGCGATGCAGCCACACGATCCCGGTCAGCCCGCAGAACACCTCGCGCTGGCCGCGGCCCGCCGCTTCCGATGGGCCGACGCCGGGCGGAACCGCGCAATCGGCCGCCGGCGCCGCGGGAAAGGCGGGCGCGTCGTTCATTGGGCGAGTCCGGCGGCGCCCGAGCGCGCGCGCGGCCATTGGGCTTCCATCCGCGCTTCACGCAACTTCAACAGGAACTGCGCTGCGTTGATGGCGTAGGCGGCGTAGGCGGCCAGTGCGAGCAGCATCTGGTCCTGCGCCGTGCCGAAGCCCGCGAACAGCGCCACGAGATAGGCCGTGTGCAGCGCCAGCACCAGGATGCTGAAGACGTCCTCCCAGAAGAAGGCGCGCGCGAACAGGTAGCGGCCGAAGACGATCTTCTCCCAGATCGCGCCCGTGATCATGATCGCGTAGAGCGCGCCGGTCTTGACGACGACCGAGGCCGCCGCGGCCGCGTGGCCCTCGCCGGTGCCCAGGAAGCGCAGGACGAGGACGAGACTGATCAGGAACACCACGAACTGCAGCGGCGCGAGCACGCCCTGGACGGTCGTCCACGGCGTTTGGTCGCGGCGCCGGCGTTCCTCCGGCGTGTAGAGCGGGGAGCGCACCGGGCCGGGTGCGATCGCGCGACCCGAAACGGTGGACCAAGGGCAGAGATCGAATCGATCGACGATGCGATCGACGATCAAACGTCCGATCATGACGATATCCTTGCTTGGATGACGCGCGACGCGCGGCGGGGCCGCTGGAGCCCCGGTGTCGACGTCGGAAGGGTATGCATCGATGTGCTCCCTCTTGCCGAGCGCGCGCCGCGGGAGGCGGCGCGCAAGACGTTCGAACTGTCAGTCAACCCGAACGTCAATTCAACTTGACACATTGGTCGGGGCGCAGGCAAGCTTTTTTCCGCGAGACCCACTTCGCCCCGGCGGCGACGCCATGCATCCGGGACGGAGCGGTACGGATACCGCGACCACGCCGAAACTCCGCCCGCGACCCTTCCCTCCCTCCGGCGACAGGCGGCGCCGTGCGCGCGGCGGCCGTGTGCGCGGCGATTGTATGTTCGGCACGAGTCGGAGATAGTCGGGCATGGCGAGTCCGACTCGGAGCGGTCGGATCGCCGACAAACCGCGCGAGGGCGCGGGAACTGCGGCAACGGCTCGCGATCTTCCGAACGCCGATGCAGTTGGGGATCGTGGGTATGTTCGAGTTGGCGGCCGCGAAAAAGCTGTTTGGAACGCTGTCCGGCGATGCCGCGATGCGGCTCGTGGTGGCCGCCTGCGACATCGCCCTCGTCGTCGATCGCGACGGCACGATCCGCGATGTGGCGGCGGCGAACGCGGATTTGATGGCCGTTCTCGGCGCGGGCGCCAAGTGGATCGGCAAAAAATGGTCCGACCTCGTCGTCGCCGACGGCCGCCCCAAGGTCGCCGCCTTGCTGCGCGAGGCCGCGGCCGCCGGTCCGCCCAAATGGCGTCACCTCAATTATCCCGCGCGCAAACGCGGCCCCGACATTCCGATCCACCATGCCGGCGCCGCGCTCGCCGCCGACGGGCTCGCGATCGTTTTCGGGCGCGATTTGCGCGCGATGGCGGGTCTTCAGCAACGCCTGACCGACGCGCAATTCGCCTTCGAGAACGAAATGGAGCGCGTGCGCACGGCCGAGCGGCGCTATCGCGCGCTGTTCCAGTCGCTGCCCGAACCGGTACTGATTTTGGAAGGGCGGCCCGCGCGGGTGGCCGACGCCAATCCTGCGGCGCAGACGGTCTACGACATCTCCGCCTTGCGCGCCGGCCCCAAGCCGGTCGCCGAATTCATGGCGCCCAACGCGCGCAAAGCGCTGGAAGCGGCGATCTCCGCCGCACGCAGCACGGGCCGCGAGGAGACGCTCGAAGCCGCCCCCGCCGGCCGCAAGACGCCCCTGCACCTCGCCGTTCTCGCAGCCGGACAAGCGCCCGACGCCACGGTTTTCCTGCGTGCGGCCCGCGCGGGCCATGAAACGGCAGGCGGCGGTGCCGACGATCTGGCCGACGCGGCCCCCGATGGGCTCGTCGCCGTCGGCCCCGACGGCCGCATCCGCCGCGCCAACCGTGCCTTCGCCGAACTCGCCCAATTGGCGGCGCCCGAACAGGCGGTGGGCGAACCGATCGACCGCTGGCTGGGCCGCGATGGCATCGATCTGGACGTGCTGATCGCCAATCTGCGCCAGCGCGGTGCCGTGCGCCATTATCCCTCGCAGATCCGCGGCGAACGCGGGCTTTCGCGCGACGTGGAGGTGAACGCGGCCGCGCGCGGCACGGGGGCCGGCGCGGTGCATCTGTTCGCGCTGCGCGCGATCGAAGGCCGCATCGCGACTGCGCAGAACGACCGCGGGCGCGAGGGCGGGCGCACGCCCGAGCAGCTCGCCGAACTGATCGGGCGCGTCCCGCTCAAGGAACTGGTCCGCGAATCCACCGACGCGATCGAACGCATGTGCATCGAAGCGGCGCTCGAATTGACCGGCGACAACCGCGCCTCGGCCGCCGAAATGCTGGGACTCAGCCGGCAGTCGCTTTACGTGAAACTCCACCGGTACGGCTTGGCCACCGGCGACGAAGGCGACGATGGCTGATCCGGGCGTCTCCGTCGATCCCGGCCCCGGGCGCGGGCCGCAGCTCTCCGCGATTCTCGAACTGCTCAAGCCGATCACGTGGTTCGCGCCGATGTGGGCATATGCCTGCGGCGTGATCTCCTCCGGCAGGTCGGTGTTCGACGATCCCGTGCCCGCGCTGCTCGGCGTCGTGCTCGCCGGCCCGCTGGTGTGCGCGACGAGCCAGGCGGTGAACGATTGGTTCGACCGCCACGTCGATGCGATCAACGAACCGCATCGCCCGATCCCCTCGGGCCGCTTGCCCGGCGCTTGGGGGCTTTACGTCGCCATTGCGTGGACGGCGATTTCATTGGCGGTGGGCGCGATGCTCGGCGCATGGGGCTTCGGCGCGACCATCGTCGGTCTCGCCCTCGCATGGGCCTACAGCGCGCCGCCGTTCCGACTCAAACGCGACGGTTGGCTGGGCAATTCGGCCGTTGCGGTCTGCTACGAAGGCCTGCCCTGGATCACCGGCGCCGCCGTGATGGGCACCGACATGCCCGACGCGCGCATTCTGCTGCTCGCCGGCCTCTACAGTTTCGGCGCGCACGGCATCATGACGCTCAACGACTTCAAATCGGTGGAAGGCGATCTGCGCATGGGCATCGGATCCCTGCCCGCCAAGCTCGGCGTCGCGCGCGCCGCGCGTGTGGCGTGCGCTTTCATGGTAGCACCGCAGATCGCGGTGATCGCGGCGATGTGGCTTTGGGGCTTCGCACTCGCCGCGGCCGCGATCGCCGCGCTACTCGCCGCGCAAGGCATCTTGATGGTCAGGCTTTTGCGTGCGCCCAAGGCGCTCGCCCCTTGGTACAACGCGACCGGCACGACGCTCTATGTCCTCGGCATGCTCGTGTGCGCGATCGCGATCGGCCATTTCGCGTGACCGCCGCGGCACCCGAATCCGCCCGCATGCGGCGCGTAAACCGCGCAAAAGGGTAGCGGGATAGTCGTTCGGACCCGCGCGCGGTACATTCGGCGAAAATTTATTTCAGGTTGCACCGCGATATCGGCTGCGCGGTACGCGCGCCCGCCTGCGGGCAAGCTCATGGATTCATGCGCGCAATCGACGCGGCGTTGCGGATCGCATCGGGCGTGCGGTGCCCTGAGGCCTCAGTGCTGGTTCTAATCGTGTGTCAAGGCGCCTTGACATCTTCCGATGTGCAGACGACGCTGTCCGCCATTCGGTATCGGATGCGCATTCGTCGGGGGACGTATGCGGCGTGTTTTCCGGACTGAGCCAAGGGGGGACATCATGCGATCGTTGGCGCGGGCGACGGAGCCGGAATCGGCTTCCGACGGCGAAATCGGCGTTCGTATGCCGCAAGGTCGTGCGGGGCGCGCGCGCCCCTTCAACGGACCGATCGAATCCCTGGTCGAGCAAGTGGTCATTCCGCGGCTGGCGCTCGCCCATCGCCGCGAGGCCGATGCGCGCGCGCGTCGCGCGCCGGACGCGCGCTTCGCCGCAGCCGACATCGAAACCTTCGTGGGCTTCGCGATCGCGCCCAGCGACGCGCAAGCGTCCCGCGCGATCGACGGGCTGCTCGACTCGGGCGTGTCCGTCGACGACATCTGCGTCTCGTTGCTGACGCCTGTCGCCCGCCGATTGGGCGCGCTGTGGGAGGACGACACGCTCGACTTCGCCGCCGTCACCGTCGGCATGGGCCGTCTGCATCTGCTTTTGCACGCGATGGGCCGGCGCCACGGCGCAGGCGGGCGCCGGACCGGACGGCGCGTGTTGATCGCGGCCAATCCGGGCGAAACCCATGTATTCGGCCCCGCGATGGTGGCCGAGCATTTCCGCCGCTCGGGCTGGGAGAGCAAATTCGACGCCGGCGCGACGACCGCGTCGCTGGTTCGCGACGCTGAGTCTGGCCGCTATGCGGCGCTCGGCGTTTCCTGCGCGGGCGAACGCTTCCTCGGCGATCTGCAAACTTGCCTCAGCGCCGTCCGCCGGGCC
>JADCGK010000034.1 GCA_020249045.1 Azospirillum sp.
CGGCCGCCGCGTCGCGCGGACCGGCGAGCCCGTCCGCCCCGGCACAGCCCGCCGCGCCGCGACCCGCTGCGCCGCGAATCGAGCCGCGCCTGGTCGCCTCGAACGCAGCACCGGCGGCCCCGAAGCCTGCCGCTCCGCCACTTCGGCCCGCCCTCAGCCTCGCCGCCGTCGCCCCAAAATCGGTCGCCCTGCCCGGCGGCAACGCGCAAGTCCAGCCCAAGCCCGAAGCGGCACCGCGGCGCATTCAAGCCAGCGGCGAACCGATCAGCCGCGGCCGGTTTCTGAAGACGATCGAGCATTTCGCGAAGACCGAGGAAGCCAAGGCGATCGGTGCGGCCGTCGCCCGCGTGCGCGCCCGCGAGGTCGAACTCGCAATCCAGCACGCCGCGAAAACGCGCGCGCGTTATCTCGCTTGCGTGGTCGACCTCGGCGCCAACCGCACGCCGCTGTCGCGCGCCAATGTCGCCGAACTCGCCGAATTGCGCAAAGCGCACGAGGAACTCGAACAAGGCATCGACGCGCTGACCCAAGCCATCCGCGAGGGCCTGGTCGACGTCGTCGGGGTCGAGAACTGAGCGCTCAGCGCGCCACCGGGCGGAAGTTTTCGAACACCACGCGGCAAGGTTCGCCGTGGATCTTCTCGCAGTTTTCCAATCCCGATTTGCGCGCGGCGTCGAGCTCGTTCGCTCCGCGCCACATCGACGGCGCGCCCTTGGCGTTGGAGACCATGAACACCTTGTTGGACGGCGCTTCGATGTAGCGCTGCAGGGCCGCTTGGGCCTCGGCGTTCAAGTTCGACGTCGCGCGGCGCACGGGCTCGGCGTCGAAGGTCGGCAGCCCGTTGGCGACCAGGAACTTGTCCATCAAGGGCAGCCAAATCTGGCGGCCGTCGCTCAAGGACCAGATGAAATGGCCTTCGTTCCCGATCGCGCCGAGAGCATGGCGTTCGGCCTTGCCGCCGCGCCCGGTATAGGCCGCGTGCATCCGATCGACCAAGCTGGGGAAGAAAAATCCGTCATTCGCGGCATAGAACCAAATCGTCGGGACGACGGCGGCCGCGCCGAAGGTTCCGAACGCCGAGACCAAAGCGGGTTCGTCGCAATGCGAATTGGTCGCCTGCGACCCCGATCCGCCGGACACGTTGACGACCGCCAGCAGACCTTCGGGCTTCATGGCCGCCCATGCCAGCATCGTGCCGCCGCCGACGGATACGCCGATGCCGACGATTTTGGCGGGGTCGGCGTCCGGCCGCTGGACGACGACGCGCTTCGCCGCGTCGATCTCGGCCGCCGCGTTCTGGAACGTGGGCAGAAAACCCGGCCGTGAACTGGCGCAGCCGTTGGGCGGCGGCGAAAACTGGGAAGACTGGCCGAAACCGCGCCGGATCACGCCGACGGCCAAATAGCCGCGCAATGCCATGTCGATCGCTTGGCTGCGAAACACATTGGTGGTCAGTGCCGCATTCTCCTGCGCATTCCGCGCCACGCCATGCGTGATCATCGCAACGGGCAGGCGCCCGGTGAGATCGCTGCGCTTGATTACGATCGTGTCGAGCTTCGCCGCCGACCCTTGAACGGTCACATCGATCAAGCCGGTTTCGATCGTCAATTCCTGGGCGCGGGCCGCCGTCGTGCCCACGAACAATGCCAGCGCGCAAACCACCAATGCCGCCAACGCAAGCGCGGCCATGGCGGCGCTATCGAAAATCTTCTGCATGACGATCCCCCCGAACGATCGAACACCCCTGCAGCCCATAGTCGAACAAAGGCGGCTGCCGATCAAGCGCGTCAACTCTCCCAAAATCCGAATAGGCCGGGGCCCGTGCGGGTGGTCGTCGTGCTGGGCGCCAAAGCGAGCGGGTTGAGGCGCGCGCGCGCATTTTGCGCACCTGTCCCGGCGCCGCCGATGGGCAGACCGCGGATCGAGGACACCAGCGGTTCGGCGAGCAACGCGAAGGCCATGACGGTTTCGGCGCGAAGATTGTTCCCGCGCAGGCCGAATTGGGCCGCGAGGGCTTGCAGCTGCGGGGGCAATTCGGGCGCACTCGGCGGGCGTCGCGGTGCGAGGCCCGGCGGTGCGGGAAGGGTCGCGGCTTCGGCGCGTTCGACCAGCGCAACTTCCTCGCCCATCTTGCGCGCGAAGAAATCGTAGACCTGGCCAAGCGTGCGTGCGCGGCCCGAACTCGGGTCGTAGAACACGTTCTTGTTCGCCGCCGCCGCCTCGGGAAACAGCGATGCGGCCACACGCTGCGGATCGTTGCGGTGCTGGGCGAGAAAGCGCGTGGCCCCGTTCGCGCCCAGAAAATGCGCGAGATAGAGATCGGTCGAATTCACGCCCGTTCCCAAAGCGCCTTCGAGTTGGGCGTGGTTGGATTTGGCGAATTCCGCCGCCATCGAGGAAGCGATCTTCGGATCGAAGCGCAGATCGAGGATCGCGCGCCGCGTCGCCGGGTCGCGCACGCGCGCCATGCCGGCCTCGTCCTCGATCGCCCCAGCGTAGTCGGCGAGGCCGTATTTGGCGCCGTGTTGGCGCACCGTGCGCAGCCACGTGCTTTCGATGAACTGATAGAGCCCGGAGGCCGACGACGTGCGCGCGCGCGAGGCGGGATCGAGGCTCGATTCGGTTTGCGCCTTGGCGAGCATGAATTTGAAGTCGACGCCGGCGCGCGTGCTCGCCTCGCGGATCGCGTCCACGACTTCGCCGCGTGTGGCCGGCGGCGCCTGGCCCACACCCCGAAAAGGTCCGATCGACATCGCCGCCGAACGTACCGCGATTCGGTTAAAATTCCGATAAATCCCGGACAATCCGCCCGGGGCTTACCGCCGTGCCCCCTGCGCCGCCATTTGTGCGAGCGCCAAAAGGCAGCGCTCCGCGATCAACTCGGCGGGTGCCGACC
>JADCGK010000035.1 GCA_020249045.1 Azospirillum sp.
ATCGTCTACGATTGAGGGGATGCGATGACCCAAGTGCGCGAAATCGACGTCATGACCGGCGCAGAGACGACGCGGCCCTATGTCGCTGCGGAGCTGGCCGCGCTCCCGCCCCCGCCGACGCTGGCCGAAGCGAAGGCGGCGAAACTCGCGGCCCTGGCGGCGCTGCGCTACGCCCGCGAAACCGGCGGCATCGCCGGGTTCCGCACCGATCGCGAAAGCCAGGCGTTGCTGACCGGGGCGGCGCTCGCCGCGACGCTCGATGCGGGATACAGCGTCGATTGGAAGGGCGAAGCGGGCTGGGTCGCGTTGAACGCCACGCAATTGCTCGACGCGGCGCAAGCGGTGCGCGCGCATGTCCAGGCGTGTTTCTCGAACGAACGCGCGCATGCCGAAGCGATCGAAGCGCTCGCGACGACAGAAGCGGTGCAAGCCTACGACGTCACGACCGGGTGGCCGTGATGGGCGATCCGTTCGCTTGGAGTGCGGAGGCGATCGCCTTCGTCAAGGGCATGGCGGTGACGTTCGTCGCCTCGCTGCTCGGCCGCTTGATGTTCCACGCGCGCGCCGCCCAGCGCGGCACGCGGCGCTTCTGGTCTTGGCATCTGGCGTGGGAGCTGCCCGTCGCCGTCGGCATGGGCTTGATCGGCGACGCGCTCGCGAACTGGCTGCAGCTCGACAACGGCTTGCGCGCCGGGTTCATCGCGGCCGTGGCCTATCTCGGCCCGCACGCGATCGACGAAGTGTTCGTCACCGCGCGCGACGCCGCGCGCAACCGCCTCGACGCGCGGAAGTAAACCGCGCCCGGCCGTTTCCGCAACCGGAACGGCCGAAACGTCAACCCCGGAGACATCGATGACCATCCCGACCGGCGCCCTTCGCGGGGCGCCGCCGCCCGAATTCGTGCATCCGTTCGGCCCGGCGTTGACTGCCGCCGGCTGCGCGGATCCTGTGCGCCATGCCCGATGGCTCGGCCCGCTCGCCGCGGCCGCAAGGCGGTTCGAGATCGTGCGCCGCGAACGCGTCGCCCATTTCCTCGCCCAGCTCGGCCACGAGAGCGGCGGCTTGACGCGCCTCGAGGAAAATCTGCGCTACGCCACGGCCGGTCGGCTGTGCGCGGTGTGGCCCAGCCGCTTCGCGACCGAGGCCGATGCGCGGCCCTTCGTCGGCAACCCCGAAGCGCTCGCGAACCTCGTCTACTCGAACCGCAACGGCAACGGCCCGATCGCCTCGGGCGACGGCTGGCGCTATCGCGGGCGCGGGCCGATCCAGTTGACCGGCCGGGCGAACTACCGCGCGGCCGCGCGCGCACTCGATATCCCGCTCGAGTCCGAGCCCGAGCGCGCCCTCGATCCGTGGGTGGGTTCTTTGATCGCCGGGTGGTTCTGGTGGGAGAACAGCCTCAATCGCTTGGCCGATGGCGGGCCCGACGCGCTCAAGGACATCACGCGCCGCATCAACGGCGGCCTGCACGGGCTCGACGACCGCCGCCGCCGCTACGACGCCGCGCGCGAAGCGCTCGGCCCCTTCCCCGAAATGCTGGAGGTTTAGATGCTGCAGGCTTTGATCCCGCTCGCACTTCAATTCGTGCCCGGCCTGGTCGGGGCGGCGTTCGGCAAGAACGCGGAATCCGTCGCGGCGTCGGTCGGCGAGGCGGCGCAAGCCGTGTTCGGCACCGACGACAAGGACAAGATCGAGAAGGCGATCGCGGCCGATCCGAAGCTCGCCTGGGCGTTCAAGGAGAAGCTGCTCGATCTACGCGATCGGGAAGGCCAGCGCGAGCACGACGAGCGGATGGCCGAGCTTAAGGGCGTCGAGAACGCGCGGGAGATGTTCAAGAGCGGCGGGCAGGGGGTGGCGAGCAATCTCGCCTACGTCACGGTCGCGGCGTTCTTCGTGATCAACGGCGCGATGCTGTGGGGCTATTACGCGCTGCTGACGCAGGGCGTGCAGATCAAGAACCCCGAACTCGTCATCGCGATCGCCAACGCGGTCGGGCTGCTGGCGGGCTTCATCAACTCGAAGGCCGAGCAGGTCTACGGGTTCTTCTTCGGCAGTTCGGTTTCGGCGCGCGCCAACGCCCAGGCGGCCGGTGCGGCCCTGGGCGACATCGCCAAAAAGGCGACGGGGGCCGGGCGATGAGCGCGCCGCTGGCTTATCGGCCTGACGCTGGGTGCCCTTGCGATATCGAGCGGGGCGAGTTCTGCTATGGCGATCTGGTCGACGGCGTGCCGCGCTGGCTTCACTTTTGGCCGCACGACTCCAAGTGCCCGTTGTCAGCGGCGATCGCCCCGCATCGTAATCCTATCGGTGCTTCGTGGACGCTTTCGGGCACGCGCGAGGCACCGACGCTTTCGCCAAGCGTTAACGCAAAAAGGTGCTGGCACGGTTTCCTGGTCGACGGCGTGGCGCGCGCCTGCTGACCCGCGAACGCCGTTCGCTAAGATTCGCGACCATCCCGGATGGTCGCGAAAGTTAACAGGCCCCGTCCCGGTTCCTCGCGGAATTCGGGGCGGGGCCTTTTCGCGTTTCAGGGGCACCAGCTGCGCCGGCGGCCGTCCCACGGCCGGGCCAGGCGGGCGGCGACCAGCGAATCGCCCAGGTCGCGGCCGTCGAGAACGACCCAGGCAAGCGTCCGACCGTAACGGTCGCGGGGGCGGCGGGGATCGGGCTTGATCTCGATCGCGCGGGCCGCGCGCAACGCCGCCGCCGTGAACGCTTGGGCGCGCCGGGCCAGCGCGATCTCGGCCGCGCACGCCCCGCGCAGCTCGGGCGTGTCCACGTTGACGAGGCGCACGGGCCCAGCACCGCAGTCGATCGTGTCGCCGTCGACGGCACGGCACGCCACCCCGGTCGCGACGGTTGCGGGCGCCGGCGGCGGCGCCGCCGGCGCCTGGCCACGGGGCGCGCACGCGGCAAG
>JADCGK010000036.1 GCA_020249045.1 Azospirillum sp.
CCCGCCACGTTGAGCTGCGAAGCCGCGCCTTGCGTGGCGTTCGGTGCGCCGAATTCGAGGTTGATCGACTGCGCGGCCGGCGTCGTCAGGTTGGGCGCGCCGTAGCTGAGCACGACGCGGCCGGTGGTCGCGCTGGTCGTGGCGCTCCACTCGTTGGCCGTCCCCGTCGAGCCCACGTAGGTGATGGCCGAAAGCAGACCCGCCGTCGTGGTCGTGGTGCCGAAGGTGAAATCGAGCGCCATGGATTCGTTGCCGTTGCCCGAGCTCGTGGGCACCGTCAGGATCGCGCGCCATTGGCTGCCGGCCGTCGCCGCCGCGTTGATGTTGGCGATGTTCGCGGCCGTACCGATCGACGTGCTGGCCGCGATGGTCGGATAGGCGCCGCCCGCCGCCGTGCGGTTGTACCAGGTCACGGACACGGGCTGCGCGGCGCCGTTGGAGTCGGTCAGCGTGATCGTGCCGCCGTTGAACGTGGTGCCGAAGGCCGCGTTGGAGGGAACGTTGGCCGCATAGGCCGCGTTCGACGTCGCCAGAGCCGGCAGCTGGGAGGTGTTCATCTGCACGGGCACCAGCGCGCCCTGGTTGGGTTGCGGGTTCGGCGTGGCCGTCGTCGGGCGCGGCACCGAGCGGGCGAACAGATACTTGCCCGCGCCGTTCACCATGTAGCTGTTCTGGTCGAGCGTGAAATCGCCGCGGCGGGTGAACTGGCGGACGTTGTTGCCCGTGAAGCCGGACGCCGAGGTGGCGCCGTCTTCGACGGGCAGCCAGCCCGCGCCGGCGACCGCGATCGAGGTCGGCGAGGCGTCCTGGATGATCGTGCCCTGCAGCGAGTTAACGAAATCCGGGCGGTTGGTGGCGCCGCCGGGATTGAAGAAGCGCTGCGACGACGCCGAGACGTAGCTCGAGAAATTCGAGTCGATGCGCTTGAAGCCGATCGTCTGCGAATTGGCGACGTTGTCGGAAATATAGTTGATCGCGGTCTGGAAGGCGTTCAGACCGCTGATCGCGGAATTCATCGCTACGGTTGCCATGTTTCGGTCTCCTATTCCGGATTATCGAAGGAATTTCGCGAGATTGAGGTTCAACAGATCTCGGGTCGTGATGTAGCTGGCCTCGAGCGAGGCCTGCACGCCTTTGATGCTCGTGCCGACCTTGCCGATATCGACGGCGACGATCTTGTCGGCCGAGGCGACCGCGGTGTCCGAGATCGTCTCGTGATTGACGCGGACGCTGGCGAGCAGTGCCTGGTTGGCGCCGTTCGCGCCCGACAGGCTGGCCAAATCGCGGACCGCCTGCTGGAGCTGCGCCTGGGCCTGGGCGTAGTACTGCTGCGCGTTGTTGGTGGGATCGTTCTGCAGATAGGTGTTGGGCGTATTCTGCGCCCACCGCAGCGCCATCTTGAAGTTGCGCAGCCCGTTGATCAGGTTCTGGAAGGCGCCGTGCGAGGCGTTGATGCCGAACCGCAGGTTCAAGCTGTCGTCGATCGACAGGCCGACCTCAGAATAGATCCACTCGCCGCTGGCGGCGGCGGGCGCCGCTTGGTCCAGGGCGGGGTCGATGTAACCGGGCACGTTCGTGTTGCCGTCGCCGGCGAACTGCGCGGTGTTGACCGGCGCCGTGAACGGGATCGTTTGGATCGCGTTGGCGTAGGTGGCGTTGCGCGGCGGGGAGTTGTTGGCTGCGGCGAACCCGTTGGTGCCCGCGGCCAGCGCCGCGTTGTCGAGCCCGGACAGGGTCCTGACCGGCTTCGTCGCGTAGGCGCTGCCCGCGAAGATGAAGCGCTGGCCGTCGGTCGTGTTCAGGATCGATTCGACGCGCGACAGCGCGCCGTTCACCAGACCCTGCTGCACGGAATAGACGCTTGGCTGCGTGGACTGGGCCTTCAGCAGCTCGGAGTTCATGTCGTTGACGATCGACTGCAGGGACAGCAGCGACTTGTTGTAGAGCTCCGTCCGGTATTGCGTGGCGTCGATCGAACGCAGATAGATGTTCGACTGCACCGACGTCTGCCGGTACTGCTGGGCGCGGATCGTGTCCGACCCCAAGCCCTGGTTCTGCAGGCTTTCCATCGCAACGCCGATCAACCCGTCGCGCTTGCGACCGGTGGAGAGTTCGCGTTGCAGGAAGTTCAGTTCGATCTGCTGGCGCGAAAGCGAGCGCTGCGTATCGAGGAGCTGGGCGTAGTTGGCGACGCCGGAAAAACCGCCGGTCATGGCTTAGTTCCTCCCGAGATTGATGAGCGTGTCGAGCATCGTGCGCACGGTCTGTAGGACCTGCGCCGACGCCTGGTAGGCGTTCTGCAGGACCACCAGATCGGCCATCTCCTTGTCGACCGAGACGCCGACCGTGTTGCGGAAGGATTGATCGGTCTGGTGGCGCAACGTTTCGCTGTCGGTCGCGTTCTTGCGCGTCGTAGCGATCGACTGCGCGGTGCTGGAGACCGCCGCCGCGATCGCGTTGGCGATCGTCAGCGGGCCGGAAACGATGCCGGTGTTGCCCAAGGCCGCCTGCCCGGTGGGGATCGGGCTGGGGTCGAAGGTCGTCGCCGTGTTCAGATTGAGCGCCTGGCTGACGTCCACCGTGGCGCCCTTCTTGATCGAGGCGCTGCCGTTCGCGAGCGTCGGGTTGACCTGCAGCATCGAGGCGGGCGACGGATTGCTGCCGTAGGCCGGCTCGATCACGTAAACGCTGCCCGCGCCCGGCGCCGTCGAAAAGGCCGGATTGACCGTCAGAACGTTGGCGGTGTTCGACTGGATCGTCGCCACCTGCCCCGCCCCGGTGCCCGAGATGATGCGGACCTGATACGAAACGCCCGTGCCCGTCGGCTGGAACTGGTTGACCGCCCAGGTGTTGGTCGTGTCGGTCAGGGTCGTGGTCGTCGCCGCCGTCGCCGAATTGGACAGCAGCGGGCCGGTCACCTGCTGGATGGAGTAGCGCGACGTCGCGTCGGTCGCCGCGAGGCCGGGCGCCGTGATCGACGTCGCGGTGTTGGCCGTGATGATCGCCGACGACCCCTGGCCGAGGCCGCTGGTGATCGTCACGCGGAAGTAGTGGGTCGCCGTCGGCGTCAGCGCGCCGAAGGCCGCACCCGCGTCGGTCAAACCGTTGGCGCCGGTCGTGGCGGTCGCCGTGCCGGTGTTCGTCGTCGTCGCGGTGGTCGCCGTGGCGGGCACCGTCAACGTCGAGAAGGTGAAGAAGTTGGCCGCGAGTTCGGTACCGAAGGAGATGCTGCGGTTGTAGGCCGAGTTGACGATGTGCGCGACCTGATTGGCGATCGCGTCGATCTGGTTCACGTACTTGCGCAGCGCGCCGTCGCCGGGCGTGTTGGACGCCATGACCGACTGCGAGAACGCCGAGGTCGACGCGTTGACCTCGTAGCCCGCGCGCAAGCGGATCAGCGCGTCGATCTGCCCGCCCTGGAACGCCGTGCTCTGCACGGGCTGGGTCACGCCGTTGACGGTGGCCTCGATCCGGTTGGAATTCGGGTTGAAGCTGAAGGTGGGCGGCGACGCGGCGCTGACCAGGGTTTGGCCGCCGGTCGTCAGGATCTGCAAGGCGTTCGTGCCGGTGCCGAGGGTCTGAACCTGGACGATCTTGGACATCTGCCGGACCGTCGCGTCGAGTTGATCCTGCAGTTCGCCGATCGGTTGGCCGGACGAACTCTGGTTCACGAGCTGGGCGTTCAGGCTGTACGCGGTTTGGACGAGCTGGTTGAGCTGCGTCACGTTCGAGGCGATGTCGCTTTGCAACAGCGAGTCGATTTGGGCGGGCCGGGCGGAGAGCCTGTTGATCTCGCTCGCCATCAGCGTGCCCTGGATGACGATGTTCTGGCCCAGCGTCGCGTTGCTGGGATTGGCCTCGAAATCCTTCCACGATTGCTGGAACGCTTGGAAGCGCGTGGTGATCGTCGGCGATCCGTCCTCGACGTTCAGGAACTCGCCGATCCGTTCGAGATACTGGCGGCGCACGTCGTCGGCTGCGGCGGTGGCCGTCCGGGAAACGAGGTCCGCTTGCAAGGAAGTGGCGACCGTGCGCGTAACCGAAGCGACCTGGACGCCGGTCGGTAGGCCTTCGATCACCGGGGTCGTAAGGTTGACCTTCTTGCGCGTGTAATCCTGCTGCTGGGCGTTGGCGACGTTGGCCGAAGACACGCGCGTTTGCTGCTGCACGGTCAGCAGCGAGCTCAGCGAGGAATTCAAGGCGGCGGACAACGACATTTCGGTTCTCCAACACCCCCATCGCGGGGGTCCGACATCGTTTCGCAACCGCCGTGCCAGTCGTTTTTGTCGCTCAACACATTGAAAACAAAAGATTCCGGGACACCCCCTTGAGTCCCCCTCTCGCCTTGGCGGCAGGTTCGACCCGGCAGGTTTTGCCGGTGGGCGGCAACGACTGCGCACGTCCCCGCCCGTCGGCCAAAAGAAAAACCGCCGGGCGTGAGCCCGGCGGTTTGTTCGGTGCGAGGATTTTCGCGCGCGGCTTAGGCGCGCACGGACCCCATGCCCGCAACCGGACGGCCCGCAGGCGCCGCGGCCGAAGCCGGCGCGCTCGTGCCCGTTTGGCCGGGTTGAGGCGCCAAGCCTTCCATGATGGTCTTGTTCACGTTGATCAGCGCGTCGATGTCGCCGGTGCCATCCAGGACCTGGATGGTCTCCCGGCCGACCCACAGGCCGATCCCGATGATTTGGGCGCGCAATTCCTTGGGCAGGCGATTGCCCTCGCTGGACAAGTCGACGATGAAGGCGTCCCACACCTTCTTGTTCCACAGCATCGCGTCGACGAATTCCGCCGTGCCGCGCTGGCCGTCGCGCGCTTTGGCAAGCGCTGCGGTCACCTGACCGAGCAGGCGATACTCCAACGAGCGCGGATTCTCGGTGGCGTTCTGAACTCGGCCATAGGCCTGGTAGCCGCTCATAATGAACCTCTTTCCAAGAGGGGGAACCCGCCCCCCGACTCGAGCGAAATGTTAGCTTGCCCGATGAAGTTAACGAATACCTTAAGCCAAGGTGTCAAATTTTGCACTCGTCCAATACGCCTTCGACGGCCGAAACACTCCTCGCCCAAGCGATGGACCGTCATCGCGCGGGCGATTTCGGGGCCGCGCACGCGCTTTACGAAAGCGCCGAGCGCCTGTCCCCGGACGATCCGGCGATACCCCATTTGCGCGGGGTTTTGCTGCATCAGACGGGACGCGGTATCGAAGGACTGGCCGCGATCGACCGTGCGATCGCGATGGCGCCCTTAATCGCCCCCTACCATTTCAACCGCGCGAACGTGCTGATCGGGCTCGGGCGGGCCGACGCGGCGCGCGCGGCGGCCGAACATGCGCTCGCGCTCGATCCAACGTTGCGGCCGGCGGCGGCGTTCTTGCTGAGCGAGGCGCTCGCCCGCGGCGCCTACGAAGACGCGCGCGCGCGTGCGGCGGCGATGATCCAAGCGCCGGACGCGGACGCGCAAGCCTGGCTGGGCTATGCGCTCGCCGGGCACGCGCTGGGCGACGCGCACGCGGCCATCCCGGCCTATCGCCAGGCGCTGGCCCTCGCCCCCGGCGACACCGCCGCGATCAACGGCCTGGGTGCGGCCCTGCTCGATACTGGTGCGGCCCAGGCCGCGCGCGCGCTTTTGGAAAGCGCGGGCGATCGCGCTTGGGGCCCGTTGCAGGCCAATCTCGGCAACGCGCGGCGGGCGACCGGCGATCTCGAGGGGGCGATTTTGGCGCTTCGGCGCGCGGCCGAACTCGAACCCGCCAACGCGGCCACGCAAGCCAATCTCGGCGCCGCGCTGAGCGAGGCGGGCCGGCTCGGCGAGGCGATCGCCGCGTGCCGCGCCGCCCTCGCCGCCGATCCCGCGCACGCGCCGGCGCGTTCGAACCTGGCAGCCGCGTTGTTCGATACCGGCGCGGTCGCGCAAGCGCGTGCGGAATGGGACGCACTGCCCGACGATCCCGTCGCCGGCTCCAACGCGCTTTACGCCCGACTGTTCGAACCCGCGATCGATGGGCCGACGGCGCTGGCCGCCGCCCGCGCATGGGCCGCGCGCCATTGCCCCGCCCCAACCGGGGTGCCCGCGCCGCGCGGCACGGGCGGGCGCTTGCGCGTCGGCTTCGTATCGCCCGATTTGCGCTCGCACTCGGTCGCTTGGTTTCTGCTGCCTTACCTCGCCGCGCGCGCGCGCGACGGGATCGAGCTTTTCGCCTACGCAGAGCTCGCCGCCGAAGACGCGGTCACCGCCCGGCTCAAACCCGGGTTCGACGCATGGTTCGAAACGACGGGACGGTCTGCCGACGAGATCGCGCGGCGGATCGCCCAGGACCGGATCGACGTGCTCGTCGATCTTGCGGGCCATACGGCGGGCAATCGTTTGGACGTGTTCGCGCGCCGCCCGGCCGCGGTCCAAGCGAGTTGGCTGGGTTATCCCGATCCCACGGGCCTCGCCACCATCGATTGGCGTCTGACCGACGCGTTGGCGGAGCCCGAGGAGGGGCCCGCGAAGGGCCCGGAAGCGCCGTGGCGTCTGGCCGACGGGATCCATTGTTTTGCCCTCCCGCCCGGCGCGCCCGAGCCGGTCGCAAGGCTGGATCGCACCGAGGGCGTCGTATTCGGCTCGTTCAACAACTGGCCGAAGCATTCCGGGCCATGCCTCGATTTGTGGGCGGAAATCCTGCGCGCGGTCCCGGGGTCGCGTCTGGTCCTCAAAAGCCGGGCCTTCGCCGACGCGGCCGTGCGCGATGGGGCACTGGCGCGATTCGAACGCGCCGGGGTTGCGGGCACACGTTTGGAACTGCGCGCCCGGCTCGACGACCCACGCGCGCACCTCGCCGCCTATGCCGGAATCGACGTGGCGCTGGATCCCTTCCCCTATAACGGCGTGACGACGACATGCGAGGCGCTGGCGATGGGTGTGCCGGTGGTCACTTTGGCCGGAGTCCGGCCGGCGGGGCGTATGGGCGTGGCGTTGCTGACCCGCGCAGGCCATCCGGAATGGATCGCGCGCGATCGGGCAGACTATATCCGCATCGCGGTCGCCCTCGCGGGCGACGCCGCCGGGCGCGATACGCTGCGTATGCGCTTGCGATCGGCGTTGCTGGCCTCGCCGGTGGGCGATGCGAAGCGTTTCGCGGCGGCGTTGGACGGCGCGTTCGCGGCGATGACGGCGGCAAAAACTGCCGGGTGAATTTTTCCGCCGGACCTTTTTCGTCACCTCAGCGAACGTTGAAAACACACGATTTACAAGGATTTGGCGACTGGCCCCGGGCTTGCTGAGATCTCCGCGACCCAACCCAGGACGCGAGTTCGCCCCATGGACGTTTCCGCTCTCGACTCCCTGCTTCGCGCCGACGCCTCGTCTTCCAATCAGCCGCGCCGCTTCGGCGACGCTTCGGGCGAGCGCTTCGCGCGATTGCTCGACCGTTCGGAACAACGTCCCGCGCGCAACGACAAGCCCGAGCGCGCGGCGAAGGCCGAACGTCCGGAACGTCCCGAACGGCCCGAGCGTCCCGAACGCGCCGCAAAGAACGATCGCCCGGAACGCCCAGAGCGGCCCGAACGCCCGGATCGCCCCGAACGGGCCGAGCGGGCCGAGCGGGCCGAACGTCCGGCGCATGCCGCGCGCGCGGAAAAGCCGACGAACGGCAAAGCCGCGGACGACGCTCCCTCCGAAGACGCGCCCGTCGAGCGGACCGCCGAAACGCCGGTCGAGGCCGTCGCCGCCGACGCGCCGGCGCGCGACGAGACCGCACCCGATTCCCAACCGACCGAAGCGACGACATCGCCCGAACTCGTGAAGATGTCGGCGCTCGCCCTCGCCCATCACGTCGGCCTGCTGCTTGCCCAAGCCCATGCCGGATCGGACGCCGACGGCGCCGATGCGGACGCGATCCCGGGCGCCGCCGGAAAGGGCGAGCGGGCAGTTGCGCCGCTGCCGTTGCCCGCCCAAGCGGGCGCGCAAAACGGAACCGATGCGGCGGCCGCCGAGACCTTCGCAGACTTCGTGTTGCGCACCGCCGCGACACCCGCCGCCCTCGCGGCCACCGCGGCCGCGTCGGCCGAGGACGCCGGCGCCGAAGCCGACGCCAAAGCGGACGCCAAAGCCGAGGCGAAGGGCCAGCTTATTGTCACCGTCGCCCAACCGATGGCCGTGGCCGCCCCCGTGGCCCCGGTGGCCGCGATCGCGGTTCAAGCGAGCGCGCAAAAGGCCGCGAGCGCGACCGAGCTTGCGGTCGGTGCCGACGGCGCCGCGACCAAGGACGACACGATCAAACAGACCGCCAAGCCGAGCGAGAACGCCCCGCTCTTCGCCCAAACCATGGAGCGCGCGCAGAATGCGCAAGCGGCGGCTCCGGCCGCCGAGGCCAAGGCCCGACCGATCGTCGTTCCGCCGCACGAGCAAGTCGCCGTGCACGTGAAGAAGGCGGTCGCCGAGGGTCAGGATCAGATCGTCATCCGCCTCAACCCGGTCGAACTCGGCCGCATCGAGATCAAGCTCGACGTCGGCCAGGACGGCACGCTGCGCGCGTCGTTCGCCGCCGAGCGCGCGCAAACGCTCGAAGCGCTCAAGAACGACTCGCGCCAACTCGAACGCGCGCTGCAGGAAGCCGGTCTCAAGCCCGATGCGGGCGGATTGAACTTCTCCATGCGCGGCGACAATCGCGAAAACGCGCAAGCCTTCGCCGATCTCGGCGGCGAATTCCGCGGCCGCCGCGGCGGCGACGCCGAGGACGGCGCACCCGGCACCCGCGACACCGCCCTCGCCGCTCCGCCTGCCGCATATCGCGGCGCCCGCCGGTCCGCCGGCGGTCTCGATCTCGCCGTCTGACCCTTCGGAGAAACGACCATGACATCGTCCATCTCTTCCGCCGCCTCCGGCGGCAACACGACGGCCACCTCCGGCGCGAAGGGTTCGGCCAACGCCGCCGCCGCGACGTTCGGCAAGAACTTCGACACGTTCCTCAAGCTGCTGACCACGCAGCTGCAGAACCAGAATCCGCTTTCGCCGATGGACTCGACGCAGTTCACCCAACAGCTCGTCCAGTACTCGTCGGTCGAGCAGGCGATCCGCCAGAACCAGAATCTCGAAACGCTGATCGCGTTCCAGCAGAACTCCCAATCGGCAAGCGCTGTCGGGTATATCGGCAAGACCGTCGAAATGTCGGGCGATAAGGTCGGCGTCGTCGGCGGCGAGGGCACAATTACCTACAGCCTGCCTGAAGCAGCCAACCGAACGGTCATCAACATTTACAACGCCGACGGCAAGCTCGTTAAGAAAATGGAAGGCACGAACAAGAGCGGCCAAAACTCGGTCGCTTGGAACGGCCGCTCCGACACGGGCGCACAACTCCCCGATGGCGATTACAAGGTCGAGGTCGTGGCTTCCAACTCCGCCGGCCAAGCGATCAAAGCGAATACGATGCTCACAGGCGTCGTCACCGACGTGCGCTTCGTCAGCGGCGCAACCCTGCTTACCATCGGCGGGGTCAGCCTTCCGCTCAGCCAGCTCACCGCCGTGCGCGATACGAAGACGACTTGAGCGCGTGCGCGCAGGTGGCCATGGCGGGATGGATATCGCAGACGGCGCCCCCCTCGGCCCTCGCCCACCCGTCGCGCGCGGAAGACGCACATACGACCGCTGCGCGCGCGTTCGCGGGTTTGCTCGACGCCGCGAGCGGCCGATGGCACGAACCCGACGACGCGCGCGAAACGCCGATCGGTTTATGGCGAGTGGATGGGACCTATCGCATCCATCTGCCCCGCCACATCGACGCGCACGCGCTCGTCTGGCGCGCGCAAGCGGCCGCCAAACCGATGGTGGCCACGCCCGTCGCCTTGCGGCACGTCGCCGGGGCGTGGGCGGAAATCCTGCCGGCCGTCGAACCGCGCGGGCCCGAACCGGTTGGCACCGGTCTTGCGGTCTTCGATTCCGATGGCCTGCGCGCCGAATACGCTTTCGCGTGGCGGTTATGGGCCGGCCAAGGCTGGCGGCCCGATCCCGCCCACGAACCCGATGCCGTCGCCCGCTGCCGTGCCGCGCCTTGGGCGGCGATGGGCGCGCTCGATCCGGTTCGTCCGCGCGGGCATGCCGGCTTCGCGGAAAACTGCGGGCGGTGCCAGCGGCACGCGCTGGGCCGCAATGATTTCGCACTGCCGCTTTTCTTCTGTCGTTTCGAATGTCTCAAACCGGGGACTTGGCCATGATCCCGTTCGCGCACGTCAACCAAAGCTTAAGCCGGCCGCGGCTAGAGTCCGGCGCTATGGACGACACCGCATTCACGGCACCGACGGCACCGGCCGAACGGCCCCGCGATCCGCGCGCCGCAGCGCGGTCGGCGCGCAAAATCCCGCTGCCCGCCCCCGGCACCCAGCGCTGGGTGGTCCGGCGCAAAGCCGCCGTCGTCGAAGCCGTGAAGACCGGCCAATTGGCGTTGGAGGACGCGTGTCGCGTGTACGGGATTACCGCCGAGGAGCTGCAAGGCTGGCAGCGCCTGCTCGAAAACCACGGGACCCGAGGGTTGCGGGTTACCCGTTTGAAGGATTATCGAGCCCAAAACTTGAGTCAAATCAAAGGTTAACCCTCTGATCCGACTCTAGAAAGAGACGCTAGAGTCTTGTGAATCGGCAAAAATTTCCCAGAAAGTGGGAAAATTCTGCCGGGTCTTAACCTTCTGTTCACGCCTCTTCCCTACGATACTTATCAAAGTTTGGATAAAATTGTGCCAATTGCGGCACCCGATTATCCAAACTTCGGATGGTTTTTCAGGCCTCGCGCATCGGTCCGGCCGGACCGAACGAGGGGCCCCAAGGGAAGAGGTTTCACGTGGGCGGTTTCGCCGAGACACTGCGGCAATTGGGGCCGATGCGGCTGTCGCTTCTGGGCGCGGTCGCGGTGGGTTTGTTGGGGTTTTTCTTCTTCTTTTCGATGCGGCTTTCCCAGCCGCCGATGGGGCTGCTCTATAGCGAACTTTCGACCCAGGACGCGGCCGCGATCACCGCGCGGCTCGAACAGCAGCAAATCCCCTTCGATCTGCGCAACAACGGCAACACGATCTTCGTCCCCGAAGACCGCGTCTTGCGCCTGCGTTTGAGCTTCGCCGAGGCCGGCATCCCGCGCGGCGGTTCGATCGGCTACGAGATCTTCGACAAGGGCGAAGCGCTCGGCCAGACCAATTTCATGCAGCAGCTCAACCACGTGCGCGCGCTCGAAGGCGAACTCGCGCGCACGATCAGCGCGCTGCAGCCCGTGCAGAGCGCACGCGTGCACCTTGTCATTCCGCGCCGCGATCTGTTCAACCGGGAGCGCCAGGAACCGACCGCCTCGGTCATCGTGCGCATGCGCGATCCGTCGAACCGCCTGCCCCGCCAGCAAGTCCAAGCCGTGCAGTCGCTCGTCGCCGCCGCCGTGCCGGGCATGCGCCCGGTCCGCGTGTCGGTCGTCGACGACCGCGGCAATCTGCTCGCCCGCGGCCAGGCCGAGGGCGACGAGCCGAGCGCCATCAACAATTCGGTCGAGGAATTGCGCCGCGGCTACGAACAACGCCTGTCGCGCACCATCGAAACCGTGCTCGAGCGCGTCGTCGGGCCGGGCAAGGCGCGCGCGGAAGTGGCCGTGGATCTGGATTTCGACCGCATCGTCACCAACAAGGAGGATTTCGATCCCGACCGGCAGGTGGTGCGCTCGACCCAGACGGTGACCGAGCAGAACGAATCCTCCGAAAGCGCCGCGCAAGTGTCGGTGCAGAACAATCTGCCCGACAGCGGTCAGGAAGCCGGCGGTCCGCGCACCACGAGCCGCGGCAACCGGACCGAGGAAACGACCAATTTCGAGATCGCCAAGACGATCACCCAGCACGTGCGCGAACAAGGCGTCATCCGGCGCATGACCGTGGCGGTGCTGGTCGACGGCAACACGACCGGCGCGGGCGCCGAGCGCCAATGGCAACCGCGTTCGGAGGAGGAGTTGCAGCGCCTCACCGCCCTCGTGCGCAACGCGATCGGGTTCGACCAGCGCCGGGGCGACACGATCGAAGTCGCCAATCTGCGCTTCTACGCGCCCGAAGAACTGCCCGTCGACACGACCGAGCCGGGGCTGTTCGACTTCTCCAAGCAAGACATCATGCGCATCGCCGAGGTCTTCGTGATGGCGATCGTCGCGCTGCTGGTGATCCTGCTGGTGGCCCGCCCGATCATCAACCACGTCCTCAAGACCGCAACCGAGAAGCGCGAAGCCGAACGCGCGGCCGCCGAGGCCGCCGCCGAGCAGGCCCAAATGCTGCCCGGTGCCGGCGGCCCGGGGGCGCTTCCCGGCATGGGCCCCGCCCCGGGCATGGAAGGCCCCAGCGAAATCGAACAGATGATCGACATCGCCCAGGTCGAAGGCCGCGTCCGCGCCTCCTCGATCAAGAAGATCGGCGAGATCGTCGAGAAGCATCCGGAGGAGGCCGTCGCCATCCTCCGCACCTGGATGTATCAGGAAACCTAAGCGATGGAGCCCGTCATCATGGACATCGAGCCTCGTCGCGAAGCGGTAGCGCCCTTGAACAGTCGCGCCGCTTTGGCCGGCGCGAAGCGTGCGGCGGCCTTGCTGCTCGCGCTCGACGAAACGGCGGCGGGCAAGCTGACCGCCGGCCTCGACGTGAGCGAACTCGCCGCCATCGCCCGCGCGATGGAGGAACTCGAGCCCCTCGCCGCACCCGAACTCGAAGCGCTGATGGAGCGCTTCGCGACCGAAACCTCGGCCGCGCGCCGGGCAGCCTGAGACGAACCCCATGCCCGCCATCAGCAAATTCCTGTTCGACGAGGAGTTCGTCCGTCCCGAGGACGGCCAACCCTCGGCGCCGCTCGTCCGCCGCAAGCCGAAAAGCTTCTCGGAGGCCGAAGTCGAGCTGTTCAAGAAGAACGCGTTCGAAGAAGGCAAGCTGACGGGCTACGAACAGGGCAAGGCCGAGGCGTTGGCCGACGCAGCCACGCTGACGGCCGCCGCGCTCGCAAACATCGACGCGAGCCTGCCCGCCGCACTCGAATCCGTGCATCGCGCGCGCGAGGAGGCGATCGCCGCCGCCGTCACGGCAATGGGCGCCATTGCGCGCAAGCTGCTGCCCGCCATGGCCGAAGCGCGCGCGATCGACGAGATCGAAGCCTTGGCCCGCGATTGCCTCGCGCGCCTGGCCGAGGAACCGCGCATCGTGGTCAAGACCGCCCCCGACATGGCCGACGCCGTCCGCGCCAAGCTCGAAACGCTGGGCGTGCAGTATGGCTTCGCGGGACGCCTCGTGGTCATGCCCGACCCGGCCCTGCCGGTCACCGACACGCGAATCGAGTGGGCCGACGGCGGGGCCGAACGCAACGTCGCCGACACCTGGAAGGAAATCGAGGACGCGATCGAACGCTTTCTGGCGATGAAGCCGGGCGGCGGCGCGTCCTGAACCCCAACGAGAGGAGAGAATCATGGCCGACGAAAAAGTGAACCTCGACGAACTCGACATGGCCAAGGCCATGGCGGGCGAACCCAGCCTCGGCGGCGGCGGCAACGCCGGCGCCGAACGTCAGGCGCGGACGGCGAAGGAACTCGAAGCCGTCTACGACATTCCGGTCACGGTTTCGGCCGTGCTCGGCAAGGCGACGATGCAGGTCAACCAGCTGCTGAAGCTGGGCCGCGGCGCGGTCGTGGAACTCGACCGCAAGGTCGGCGAAGCGATCGACATCTACGTCAACAACCGTCTCGTCGCACGCGGCGAAGTCGTGGTCGTGGACGAACGCTTGGGCGTGACCATGACCGAAATCGTGAAGGTCGACCGCTCGTAAGCCGCAAAGGGCACCGTTGACATGCGTCTGTTGATCGTCGGCACGCTATCGGGACAGGTCTCCACGGCCGCCAAGATCGCCATCGCGCGCGGCGCGAAGGTGAGCCAGGTGGACACCGTCGAACGCGGCATGGAAATGCTGCGCGGCGGCAAAGGGGCGGACCTCGTGATGGTCGACGTCGGCCTCGACGTCGGCGCACTGGTCGACGGACTGCGCGCCGAACGGATCCACGTGCCGGTCGTCGCCTGCGGCATCGGCACCGATTCGGCCGCCGCCGTGCGCGCGATCAAGGCGGGGGCCAAGGAATACATTCCCCTGCCCCCCGAGCCCGAACTGATCGCCGCCGTCCTCGCCGCGGTCACCGAGGAGAGCGCGGCGATCGTCTTCAAGGATCCCGCGATGGCCGACACGCTGCGTCTGGCCGACCGGGTCGCCGCGTCCGACGCCTCGATCCTGATCACCGGTGAAAGCGGCACGGGCAAGGAATTGATGGCGCGCTACGTCCACGCGAAGTCCAAGCGTTCGGGCGCCTCGATCATCTGCGTCAACTGCGCTGCGATCCCCGAGAATCTGCTCGAAAGCGAATTGTTCGGCCACGAGAAGGGCGCCTTCACCGGCGCGGTCGCGCGCCGCGTGGGCAAATTCGAGGAGGCCGACGGCGGCACGCTGTTCCTCGACGAATTGGGCGAGATGGACCTGCGCCTGCAGGCCAAGCTGCTGCGCGCGATCCAAGAGCGCGTCATCGACCGCGTGGGCGGCACCGCGCCCATCAAGGTGGACATCCGCATCCTCGCGTCCACCAACCGCGACCTCGAAGCCGAAGTGCGCGCGGGCCGTTTCCGCGAGGACCTCTATTTCCGCCTCAACGTCGTCACGCTGCGCCTGCCGCCGTTGCGCGCGCGCCCGCTGGACATCGAGGTTCTGGCCGACCACTTCCTGCGCAAATACGCCGAAGCCAACGGCACCGACGCGCGCGCGCTGACGCCCGAAGCGCAGGCGATGCTGCGCGCCCACGCTTGGCGCGGCAACGTCCGCGAACTGGAAAACACGATCCATCGCGCGGTCCTGCTCGCCAAGGGTCCGATGGTCGGCCCCGAGGCGATCGTCCTGCAGGGGGCCACGCGCGCCGACGACCGACCGAATGTCGCGCCGGCTTCGACCGGCGGCGCGGGCGGCGGCGCCAAACCGGCGCTCGTCGGCCGGACGGTGGAGGATGTCGAACGCGAGTTGATCCTCGACACGCTGACCCATTGCCTGGGCAACCGCACGCACGCGGCGAACATCCTGGGCATTTCGATCCGGACGCTGCGCAACAAACTCAAGATCTACAGCGACCAAGGCTTCGCGCCGCCGCCGCCCCAAGGCGGCGAGCCGCGGCCGGCGATTTGAACGGATAGTCGATGGCCGATCCCGCCGCCACCGAAGCCCCGCCCGCCGCCGAAGCGGGCGCGCAAGGACCCGGACTCCTCGACAGACTGCGCCAGCTCGGGCGGCAGAGCGACGTCATGCTCGCGCTGGGCGTCTTCGGGATTCTCGTCGTCCTTCTGATCCCGCTGCCCACCTGGCTGCTGGACATCCTCCTCGCGCTGTCGATCACCTTTTCGGTGCTGATCCTGCTGGTGTCGCTGTTCATCCAGCGGCCGTTGGATTTCAGCTCCTTCCCCACCGTGCTGCTGATCGCCACGCTGATGCGCTTGGCGCTGAACCTCGCGACCACACGCCTCATCCTCAGCCACGGCCACGAAGGGCCGGCGGCGGCCGGCGCGGTCATTCAGGCCTTCGGCGGCCTGCTGATGGGCGGCAGCTTCATCATCGGCGTGATCGTGTTCGCGATCCTGGTGATCGTGAACTTCGTCGTGATCACCAAGGGTTCGGGCCGCATCGCGGAAGTGTCCGCGCGCTTTTCGTTGGACGCCATGCCCGGCAAGCAGATGGCGATCGACGCCGATCTTTCGGCCGGCCTGATCGACGAGGCCACGGCGCGCAAGCGTCGCCAGGAATTGGAGGACGAGAGCCAGTTCTACGGCTCGATGGACGGCGCCGCCAAATTCGTGCGCGGCGATGCGGTGGCGGGCTTGCTCATCACCGCGATCAACATCGTCGCGGGCCTCATCATCGGCACGACCATGCACGGCCTGACCTTCGCCCAAGCCGCGCAGTACTACACGCTGCTGACCGTCGGCGACGGTCTGGTCAGCCAGGTCCCCGCCCTCATCACCTCGATCGCCTCGGGTCTGCTCGTCACGAAGTCGGGCGTGCGCGGCTCGGCCGACAAGGCGCTGATCGGCCAGCTCGGCGGCTATCCCAAGGCGCTGGTGCTGTGCTCGTTCCTGACCGGCGCGCTCGCGCTCATCCCGGGCTTGCCCTTTTTGCCCTTCGCGATCCTCGCGGCGGGTTCGGGCTATGCCGGCTATCTGATGTTCGAACAGGAGAAGAAGAACGCCGAGGAGGCCGCGGTCCGCAAGAAGATCGAGGAGACGCCGCCCCCGCCGCCCGAGGAGCCGATCCAGGCGAGCCTGCACATCGATCTCATCCGTCTCGAGCTCGGCTATGGCCTGCTGCCGCTCATCAACGCCGACAAGGGCCAGAAGCTCACCGACCAGATCAAGGCGCTGCGTCGCCAGCTCGCCGCCGATCAGGGCTTCGTCATGCCGTCGGTCCGCATCCAGGACAACATGCAGCTCCCGTCGACCGAGTACTGCATCCGGGTCAAGGAGATCGCCGCCGGACGCGGCGACCTGCGCCCGGGCCAGCTGCTGGTCATGGATCCGCGCGGCGAAGCCATTCCGATGGCCGGCGAACCGACGAAGGAACCGACCTTCGGCCTGCCCGCGATGTGGATCGACGAATCCTTGCGCGAGGAGGCGATGTTCAAGGGCCTCACGGTCGTCGATCCGCAGACCGTGATCACCACGCACCTGACCGAGATCGTCAAGGACCACATGGCCGATCTGCTCAGCCACGCCGAGACGCAAAAGCTGCTCGACGATCTGGGCAAGGAGCACAAGAAGCTGGTCGAGGAACTCATCCCCTCGCAGATCACCGTGGGCGGCTTGCAGCGCGTCCTCGGCAACCTGCTCGCCGAGCGCGTGTCGATCCGCGATCTTCCCGCCATCCTCGAAGCCGTTTCGGAAAGCGCCGGCCACACCCGCAACATCACCGCGATCACCGAACACGTGCGCGCGCGTCTGGCCCGCCAACTTTGCGAACAGCATTCGGCCGACGGCCAATTCATCCCGCTGGTCACGCTGGGGCCGGAATGGGAACAGGCGTTCGCCGAGTCCATCGTCGGCCAGGGCGACGAACGCCAACTGTCGATGCCGCCCTCGCGCCTGCAGGACTTCATCCAGTCGGTGCGCACCGTCTTCGAACGCCACGCGCTGATGGGCGAAAGTCCGGTGCTGCTGACCAGTCCGCTCGCGCGGCCCTTCGTGCGCTCGATCATCGACCGTTTCCGTCCGGCGACCGTCGTCATGTCGCAGAACGAGATCCATCCGCGCGCGCGGATCAAGACGGTCGGAACCATCTAGGGGGATAGGCGATGCGTCTGAAGACCTACACCGCCGCCTCCGCCGAAGACGCGATCGCGCGCATCCGCGCCGAACTCGGCGACGACGCATTGGTCGTGTCGACCGAAGCGCACGGCGACATGGTGCGGGTCGTCGCCGCGATGGAGAGCGGCCCGGACGCGCCCGAACCGGCCTTCGAGCCCGCCCCGGTCGAGGAGTTGGAGGAGATCGTCCGCCGCGATGCGCCCGCCTTCGGCGCCGCGCGCCCGCGGCCGCCCGAAACCGACCCCATCGAACGCATCCTCGCCTATCACAACGTGCCGCCCATGCTGCGCCGGCGCGTGACCGACGGGCCGTCGATCGGCCGGCGCTCGGCATCCTCGAGCGTGGGGGCGGCGCTCGCCAAGCGTCTCGCCGGGCTCTACCGCTTTGCCCCCATCGCGCGGCCGGACAACGACGTCCCCGTGGTCGTCGTCGGCCCGCCGGCCGCCGGCAAAACCTTGGTCGTCGCCAAGCTCGCCGCGCAAGCCGCCCTCGAAGGCCGGCGCGTGCGGCTGGTCAGCTCCGACCGGGATTCCGCCGGCGGCGTGCCCGCCCTTGCCGCCTTCGCGGGCATTCTCGACGTCCCGTTCGACGTCGCCGAAACCGCCGAGGATCTCGCTCGCTTCGCCGCCGCCGCCGGACGCGAAACGCTGCTCGTCGTCGACACGGCCGCGGCCAATCCGTTTTCGAAGAGCGAGATAACGGCGGCGGCGCGCATGGTCGTCGCCGCGCGCGGACGCACGGTCTTGGCGCTGCCCGCCGGACTCGATCCCATCGAAAGCGTCGAGGTCGCCGAGGCCTTCGCCAAAGCCGGTGCGACGACCATCGTACCCACGCGCCTCGACTGCTCGCGGCGCATGGGCGGCCTGCTGGCCGCCGCCGCCGCGGGTACCTACGCGTTCGCCGAGGCGTCGTTCTCGCCCTCGCCCGCCGACTCCCTGGAGCCGCTCGACGCCGAGCGCTTCGCCCGCATCCTCGTCGCTTCCGCCGAAGCCATCCGGCGGGAGTCCCAAACGGAGGCCGTATCGTGAGCACCGTCCACGCCTTGAATTTCGCGCCGCGCGACAACCTCGCGGCCGCCCCCGCCCCCAGCCGGGGCCTTGGCATCATCGCGGTCGCCTCGGGCAAAGGCGGGGTCGGCAAGACTTGGTTTTCGATCACCCTGGCCGCCTCGCTCGCGCGCAAGGGCTTGCGCGTGCTGCTGTTCGACGGCGATCTCGGCCTTGCCAACGTGGACATCCAACTGGGCCTTTTTCCCCAACGCGACCTCGGCCACTACTTCGCCGGCGCCCATCCGTTACGCGAATGCGTGACGCCCTACGCCGCGGGCGGCTTCGACATCCTTGCCGGCCGCTCGGGTTCGGGAAATCTCGCCTCGTTGCCCCAGCCGCGTTTCGCCCAGCTCGTCCGCGATCTCTACGAATTGTCGGCCGACTACGATGCGACGATCGTCGATCTGGGCGCGGGCATCGAAACGCACACGCGCGGGCTCGCCGCGTTGTCGCGCACATGCGTGATCGTGACCAACGACGAGCCCACGTCGCTGACCGACGCCTATGCCTTCATCAAGGTGCTGACGGTCAACCGCCAGCGCACCGATTTGCGCGTGGTCGTCAACTGCACGGCCAATCCCACGCAAGGCACGCGCATCCATGAAACCCTGGCCAAAGCCTGCCGCGAGTTCCTGAAGTTCGAACCCGCCTTGCTCGGCACCGTCCGCCGGGACGGGCGCGTGCGCGACGCCATCCACGCCCAAACGCCGCTGCCGGTGCGCCACCCCGGCGCCAACGCGGCCGTGGACGTCGAAGGCATCGCGCAGCGCCTGATCGACGGGATTTGAGCGGCTCCATCACGCCTTCCGCCGGCGGCGGCCTGCCCGGGCAGGCCGCGCAGGAGTTCGCGCGCGTCGTCGCCCAGGTAACGCAACTTCCCGCCGAATTGCGCAATCAGATCATGGCGGCGGCGCAGCAGACCACGCTCGCCAACGTCCTCGCCCAGATGCCGACCGTCAAAGGTCAGGTGATGGGTCAGGACCAAAGCGGCGCCACGCTGATCAAAACCCCGCAGGGCGAGGTCGCCGTCAAGCTGCCGCAACCGCCGCCGCAAGGGGCCACCGTCACGCTGGCCCTCGGCGGCACTCCGCAAGCGCCCCAAGCCCAACTCCAGCAAGTCCAAATGCCGGCACCGCAAGGTGCGGCACCGGCGCAACCGCCCCCGCCCGCCACACGCATCGCCGCAAGCGCGACCCAAGCCCAGCCCGCGATCGACGCGAAAGCGACGCTGGTCGCGGCCCCCGCCCCGGGCGCCACGCCCGCGCAAGCCGTTCAAGTCGGCCAAAGCGTAAGTGTCCGCGTGCTCGCCGAACCGCCGAAACCCGCGACCGTCGCCGCGCCGGCGCCGGCAGCCGTGCCGCCGACATCGAATTTCGGTCAGACCGTCCAAGCTCGCGTGGTCGCCCACACGGCGGCCGGCCAAACCATGCTCGACACGCCGATCGGCAAGTTCGCCGTGCCCTGGCCGGCGGGTGTGCCGCGGCCGGCCGAAGGCGCGCGCTTGACCTTGGAACTCGCGCTTCCGAGCGCGCCCAAAATCGCCGCCGGCGCGGAACCGCCGTTGAAGTCGGGCGCGGCTTTGTCGCGCGACTGGCCCTCGCTGAAGGACGCCATCAAGGTGCTGGGCGAACACGACCCCGGACTCGCCAAGCGCGTGCTCGACGAGGGATTCCCGCGCCCGGGTCCACGCCTGGCCACGCAAGTCCTGTCCTTCCTTGCCGGCGAACGGACCGACGCGCGCGCGCTGCTGGGCGAGCAGATCGCCGGTGCGCTGGATCGCGCGGGGCGGACGGACGTGCTCCAGCGTCTCGACGCCGACCTCAAGGAAATGCAGCGCCAAGCCAACGCGCCGGGCGATTGGCGCGCGGCGTACGTGCCGGTATGGGACGGGCAGAACCTCTCGCAGATGCGGCTGTTCTCGCGCCGCGAGACGAAAAAGGACGCCAAAGGCCGCAAGACAGAGCGGTTCGTCGTCGAGATGGACTACAGCGAGTTCGGCGCCGTTCAGGTCGACGGCCTGATGCGCAAACCGAAACTCGAGCTCATCTTGCGCACCCATACGGCCATCCCGGCCGACATGCGCGACGAAATCGAGGTCGTCTTCCTCGAAGGCTGCACCCTTGCGGGTCTCGCGGGCGCGATTTGGTTCCAGTCGATGAAGAAATTCCCGGTCAACCCGGTCGAGGAAATCGCCAAACGAGACCGCGGCATGACCGCGTGAGCGCTATTCGGCCGCGGCGGCGGCCTGACGGCGGCGGTGCATGTTGAGGCTGATTTCGTCGAGCGCTTCGGTCGCCTTGCGGTCCGCTTCGGCCTTGTCGGCCTTCTTGCGCAGATCGAGCGCGATTTCGTAGCGCTTCAGTTCCTGGAAGGCTTGCGCGAGCGCGTCGCGCGCCTCCTCCAGCAGAGGCTGCAATTGCTCGAGTTGGCGTTCGAGCGCCTTGCGCCGTTCGATCGTTCCGCGCGCGTAGCCGGAATAGGCGTAGGCGCCCGCCTCCAGTTCGCGCGACAACGCCTGCTCGCGGCGTTTCTCCGCCTCCAACTCGTCCAGCAGCCGCTTGATCTCGTCCTCGCGCGCCTCGATTTGGTTGAGTTCGCGCCGGCGCTCGTTGAGCGCCGCGTCCGACAGCCGGATCAGCGATTCGAGACCTTTGTGCTTGCCGGCCATGGCGGGTTAGCGGACCAACGCCGGTTCTTCGGCGTCGCCGCCGGCCGTCGTCGGATCCTCCATGCCCAGGATCTCGGCGAGTTGACGGTAACCGTCGATCAGTTCCGAGCGTTCGCGCTTGCTTTGCTTCAGGAACGCTTCGATCGCGGGATTGAAATGGATCGCCTCGTCGACCAGCGGGTCGGACCCGCGGCGATAGGCGCCGAGCCGGATCATTTCGGCCATGTCTTCGTACTGGCTCATCAACTGGCGCGCGCGCTGGACGACCGCGTTCTCGGGCGGCGTGTTGCAGCCGGGCATGGTGCGCGAGACCGAGCGCAGCACATTGATGGCCGGATAGCGGCCGCGCTCGCCGATCGCCCGCTCGAGCACGATGTGCCCGTCCACGATCCCGCGCACCGCGTCGGAGATCGGCTCGTTGGTGTCGTCGCCTTCCACGAGCACGGTGAACAACCCGGTGATCGACCCGTGGCCGATGCCGGGTCCCGCGCGTTCGAGCAAGCGCGGCAACTCGGCGAAGACCGAAGGCGTGTAGCCCTTGGAGGCCGGCGGCTCGCCGGCGGAAAGGCCGATTTCGCGCTGGGCCATGGCGAAGCGCGTGACCGAGTCCATCAAGCACAGCACGTCGCGGTCGTGGTCGCGCAGGTACTCGGCGATGGTCAGGGTCAGATAGGCCGCCTGCCGGCGCATGAGCGGGGATTCGTCGCCCGTGGCGACGACGACGACCGAGCGCGCCAAGCCTTCTGGCCCGAGATCGTCCTGGATGAATTCCTGTACTTCGCGGCCGCGCTCGCCGATCAGGCCGATCACGACGGTGTCCGCGGCGGTGAAGCGCGTCATCATCGACATCACCGAGGATTTGCCCACGCCCGAGCCCGCGAAAATGCCCATGCGCTGGCCTCGGCAGCAGGTCAAGAAGGTGTTGATCGCGCGTATACCCAGATCGATCTTGCCGCGCACGCGCTGGCGCTTGTGCGCGGGCGGCGGCGAGGCCTTGATCGGATACGGCGCCGGCCCCATCGGCAATGGCCCCTTGCCGTCCACCGGCTCGCCCAGCGCATTGACCACGCGCCCCAACCAGCCCGCATGCGGATAGACGACCGGATCGCCGTCGACGATTTCCGCACGGCTGCCGACGCCGATGCCGTCGACCGAACCGAACGCCATCAACAGCGCTTTGCCCTGCCGGAAGCCGACCACCTCGCACGGCACACGCCGCCGGTCGCGCGCGGCGATCACGCAGCGCGACCCGACGGCAAGCATGTCCTCGACGCCGCCGATCTCCACGAGCATGCCCTGCACGGCCGTGACGCAGCCGTAATAGCGGTAATCGGGAATCTTCCCGACCGATGCGATGAGTTCCGACGCCGGCATTTGGTTAATCCGAATTTGGCTAGAATTCGAGCTTAATCCCGGATGATTAACGAACCCCTAAATCCACACTAAGTATATGATTTCATTTCATCGGCAGAATCGCCCTGCGACAAAAAAACCCCGCGCGCGTCGCGGTTCGTTAACTATTTCTGTTAACCATTAGGGCAGGATGTTAACGTAAACGAACTTCAAGGGAGGCCCTCATGCGCGTTTTGTTGGTCGAAGACGATCCGACGACCGCCAAGTCGATCGAGCTGATGCTCAAGCAGGAGGGCTTCGTCTGCGACATTTCCGACCTGGGCGAAGACGGGTTGGAGGTCGGCAAGCTTTACGATTACGACATCATTCTGCTCGATCTCATGCTGCCCGATATGGACGGCTACGAGGTGCTGCGGCGCTTCCGCGCCGCCAAGGTGAAGACGCCGATCCTCATCCTCTCCGGCCTCGCCGATCTCGACGCGAAGATCAAAGGCCTGGGCTTCGGCGCCGACGATTACCTGACCAAGCCCTTCGACAAGCGCGAACTGGTCGCGCGCATCCATGCGATCGTGCGCCGCGCCAAGGGCCATTCGCAATCGACGATCAAGACCGGGCGGCTTACGGTCAATCTCGAAGCGCGCACGGTCGACGCGGGCGGCAAGCCGCTGCATCTCACCGGCAAGGAATACGCCATCCTCGAATTGCTGTCGCTGCGCAAGGGCACGACGCTGACGAAGGAGATGTTCCTCAACCACCTCTACGGCGGGATCGACGAGCCCGAGCTCAAGATCATCGACGTGTTCGTCTGCAAGCTGCGCAAGAAGCTGACGACGGCGTGCGAAGGGGACAACTACATCGAAACCGTCTGGGGCCGCGGCTACGTCCTGCGCGACCCGCAACCGGCGAAGGGCGGCAAAGCGGCCTGACGCCGCCGCGCCGTCACGCTGGCTTGGCGGCGGTCAGCTGGTAGATGCCCCGCTGGTTGGGCATCGGCTGGAATTTCTCGGTGACGCCGAGCACCGTCTCGGCGCCGCCGAGATAAAGCAATCCGTCGGCGGGCATCAGCTTGGCGATCCGGTCGAGGATCGAGCCTTTGGTCTTCTGATCGAAATAGATCAGCACGTTGCGGCAGAACACGACATCGAATCCGCCCAGCGCGCCGAAATCGTGCAGCAGATTGTAGTTCTTGTATTGCACCATCGCGCGGATTTCGGGCGCGATCTGCCACTTGTCGCCCTGCTGCTTGAAATACTTCACCAGCAGTTGGATCGGCAGGCCGCGTTGCACCTCGAACTGCGTGTAGACGCCGTTCTTCGCGCGGTCGAGCGCCTCGGTGCTGAGATCGGTCCCCACGATCTCGTGGCGCCAGCCCGCGAGCAAGTGGGCCGACTCTTTGAGGATCATCGCGATCGTGTAGGGCTCCTGCCCCGTCGACGCGGCCGCGCACCAGATGCGGAAGCTTTTCTTGGCCGCCCGGTTGGCGAGCAATTGCGGCAGCACCACGGCCTTGAACTGGTCGAAGGGCTTGCCGTCGCGGAAGAAGAAGGACTCGTTGGTCGTCATCGCATCGACAACGTCGCGATGCAGATTGGGATCCTTGGCCCCGCGCAACTGCCCCACCAGCGCGTCGATGGAGGAAAGGTTGAACTTGCGCGCCACCGGGGCCAGGCGGCTTTCGATCAGATACATCTTGTCCGTGCCCAGAACGATGCCGCTCTGGTCGTAGATGAACTTGGTGAAATAGGCGAAATCGTCGGGTCTCATCAGCGCACCCCGGCGACGCGCGCGATTTCCGCGGCGATCTTGTCGATCGGAAGGACCGCGGAACAAATGCCCGCCTGCGCGGCGGCACCCGGCATGCCCCAGACGACCGAACTGGCCTCGTCCTGGGCGATCACGCTGCCCCCGGCCTCGACCAGAACCTTGCCCCCTTTTGCGCCGTCCGCGCCCATGCCCGTCAGCACGACGCCGAGCACGGCCGCGCCATAGGCGGCGGCGAGGCTGCGGAACATCGGATCGACCGCCGGGCGGCAGAAATTCTCGGGCGGGTTCTTGTTCAGTCGAAGGATCTTGCGGCCCCCTTCGACGGCGACGACCATGTGGTTGTCGCCGGGGGCGAGATAGATGCGTCCCGGTTCGAGCGATTCGCCGTCCTTGCCTTCGGCCGTCGGCCGCTTCGCCGTGCGTCCGATATGCTCGGCCAAAATGGTCGTGAATGTCGCGGGCATATGCTGGGTGATGACGATCGGCAGACGCATCGCCGTCGGCAACGCGCCCAGCACCGTGAACAAAGCCTGCGGACCGCCGGTGGACGAACCGATGCCCACGATCTGCGGCGCCGTGCGACCGAACGGCCGCAGTTGAAGGGGGGTCGCGGGCGACAGCAACGATTGGCGTGCCGGCGCGCCGACGACCGCGCGCGTCGGGGCCGGCGATTTGACGTCGCCCGCGCCCTTGTTGCGGTCGCGCCTGTCGCGCCGCGCGCGGCCCAGCGCCTTCACCTTTTCGAGCAGATCGCGCTTGAACTCCGCCGAGCCGTGGATTTCGCCCGTCGAACTCGGCTTGGGAATGTAGTCGGAGGCGCCTTTTTCCAGCGCCTCGATGCTGATCTGGGCGTTGCGCTGGGTCAGCGTCGAGGCCATCACGATCTTGACGTCGGGTGCCGCCTTCAGCAGCAGCGGCAACGCCGTGATGCCGTCCATTACCGGCATTTCGATGTCGAGGACGATCACATCGACGTCCGTGCGCGCCAACTGCGACACCGCGATCTGCCCGTTGCCGACCGTCGCCACAACCTGCACGCCCGCGTCGGTTTCCAGCGCACGCGTGATGAGCCCGCGGATCACGGCGGAATCGTCGACCACCATCACCCGAACAGCCGTCGGGCCGGCCGTCGCCGGGGAGTTCACGTCGCCGCCGCTCGTCATTTACAGCAAGCCTACCTGGGAAAGTTTGGACTCGACGATCTCGCTGTCGAACGGCTTCATGATGTATTCGTTTGCGCCCGCTTCGATGGCGGTTTGGATCTTCGTCAGTTCCGTCTCGGTCGTGCAGAATAGCACGATCGGCGCATCGCCGCCCGGCAATGCGCGCAAAGCGCGAAGGAACTGTATTCCATCCATCACGGGCATGTTCCAGTCCAGCAGGATGGCGTCCGGCAGGCCGCGCAAGCAGGCGTCGAGCGCCTGCTGGCCGTCGGCCGCTTCGTCGACCTTGAAATTCAGCGCTTCGAGGATGCGCCGCGCCACGTTGCGAATGACGCGCGAATCGTCCACGACCAGAAAAGTCTTCATCCGCCCAACTCCGGCCCCGGCAATCCGCCGGAGCTCTGTTCGACTATACACATGGCCCGCACTCAGCGCCAAACGCGGAGCTTCACAATCGCGCGCGAGACTGAGTCGGGACTTAAGCGGTCATCCCCCCAAAATCGAGGGTAGAATCGCCCTGGCGAGGGGACCGTCTTGGCCCACCGCGACGTCGATCCCGCCGCCTGCCGCCCGCGCCAGCCGCCGCGACAACTCCCACGGCGCGGTTTTGGGGTTCAATTGGGCGGGTGCCGTCCGTCCGGCGAATGCGGCAACCGCTTCCTCCGCAAATTTGGCGCCCTGTCCGATCGCCGCCGCCTCCAACGTCACACGCGATCCGACGATGCCGCCGGTCGCCCGGACGGTCCCGCCGCGCGGCAGGGCCTCGATGCACGCCAGCGCCAACAACAATGCGATGCGTGCGCCTGTCCGCCCCGCCGCCGTCTCGCACGCCGGTTCGATGCGCCACTCCAGCGCCGCCTTTTCGCCCTCGAGCATGCCCGCCAATAACTGCCCCGCCTGGACGAACGGCGCGCCGCCCGACAAAGCGCCCGGCGTGCCGTAGATCACCCGGAAAACCTGCAACCGCCGGCTCGCTTGGCGCGCGGATTGGCCGATCAAACGCACCACCTCGACGTCCGCCGCCTCGCCTTCGGCCAGCAGTTCCGCGCCGTTGACCGCGGCGCCGACCGGTCCGACGAGGTCATGGCACATGCGCGCGGCGATCAATTCGAGAAGCCTGAGATCGGTGTCTTCCATGAGGGGCAGCCTAGCAACCTCGCCCGCGCGAGGCTATGTTCCCGGTCATGACGCGCCACGCGCCCGGCAGTTACGTCCGCCATCCCGACAAGCCCGAATGGGGCTTGGGCCAAGTCCAATCGGCGATCGGCGCGCGTGTGACGGTCAATTTCGAGAATGCCGGCAAATTGCTGATCGATGCGGCGGCGGTGGAATTGCACCCCGTCGATCCGGATTCCGAAACGCCATGAAGCGCTTCGCTGCGGCCGTCTTCGCCGCTTGGTTTGCGGCGTGCCCGGCCCTGGCCCAACCGGCGCCCGTCGAGGCGTTGAACCGCGCGCTCGTGGAGGCCGCGCGCGCGGGCGAACTCGATCTCGTGCGGCGCGCGCTCGATCTGGGCGCCGACGTCGAAGCGCGCGAGCCGGTCCAGGACAATACCGCCCTGATGGCCGCCGCCCGCGAAGGCCATGCGGCCGTGCTCGATCTGTTGCTCGCGCGCGGCGCGCGTATCGACGCGACGACGCGCGACGGCTGGACGGCGCTGCTCTACGCCGCCTGGGCGGCCAATCATGTCGTCGCCAATATTTTGGTGGATCGCGGGGCCGATCCGAACGCGACGGATCGGGACAACGCGTTCTCGCCGCTGACCCTCGCCGCCCGGCGCGGCTCGGTCGCGCTCGCCGCGCGGCTGTTGGGCAAGGGCGCCAGGATCGAGCATATCGAACGCCGTTCGGGCCTGGATGCATTGGCGCTGGCCGCGGGCGCGGGCTCGGCCGAACTCGTCGCCGAATTGCTGACGCGCGGCGCGCGGCCGATCGTCGCCGGCCGCGACGGGGAAACGGCGCTCACCCTGGCCGCCCGGCGCGGCGAAACGGCGACGATCGACCTGCTGCTGCAGGCCGGGGCCGACCCCAACCTCGCGCGCGCCGATGGGGCGACGCCTGCGTTGATCGCGGCCGCCGCCGGGCGGGCGGCGGCGCTGCGCCGGCTGGCGGCGGCGGGCGCCAAGCTCGATGCGCGCGCGCGCGACGGGGCGGGCGTTCTGGGCCGCGCGGTGCGCAGCTTGGATGCCGAAACGATCCGCGCGGCGATCGAAGCCGGCGCGCAAGTCGACCAGCCCGACCGCGACGGCGAAACGGCGTTGATGACGGCGGCGCGCCTCGGCGAAGTCTCGATGATCGAGCTGTTCTTGCGCCTCGGCGCCGACCCCAACCGCCGGGCCGATCCGCCGGGTGTGACGGCGCTTATGCTCGCGGCCAATAACGGCCACCGCGACGCGGTCGAACGTTTGCTTGCCGCCGGGGCGGATCCATCGCTGAAGGCCGACGACGGCTGGGACGCGGTCAAAGCGGCCGAGGATATCGGCGAGGACGAAATCGCCGCCGTCCTGCGCACGGCCCTCTTGCGCGCGAGCCCGCGCGGCCGGTAAATCCGCCCCCCATGCGCGTTCTCGCCCCCCTGTCGCTCGCCCTTGTCCTCGCCCTCTCCCCCGCCGCGCCGGCCCGCGCCGACGGCGATCCCGTGCGCGGGGCCGAGGTTTTCCGCAAATGCGTGGCCTGCCATACGGTCGAGTCGGGGGGACGGAACCGGGTCGGTCCGCGCCTTCATGGGCTGTTCGGCCGCCGGGCGGGCGCGGTGGAGGGTTTCCGGTACTCCGACGCCCTCAAGGCCTCCGGCCTCGTTTGGGACGAAACCACGCTGGACGCCTATTTGAAGGATTCCGAGGGGTTTGTGCCGGGCACACGCATGTATGGTGGGCTGACCCTCGACCAGGACCGGGCGGATGTCATCGCCTACCTGCGCCAAGCCACGCGATAAACCTTGATATTCCCGGGGCTTCGGCTAATCTCCGACCCCAAGAAAACACCCGGTCGGGAGAGCCCCCCATGAAAGCCATGTTCCTCGGTTTTGCGGTCGCTGTCGTGATGGCCATCGGCGCCCATTTCGTGCTCGGCGCGTTCCAACAGTCGACGTCCGACCGTTACGCCGTGCAGACGAACGTGCGCCTGTAAGCGCCGCTTTCCGCTACCCGGTTACGCAACGGCCCGCACGCGCGGGCCGTTCGCGTTTGGGGGATCATTTCGGATCGAATTCCAATCCCCAGGCGGAGAAGAAATCCCGCCGCTCGTCCCATTTGGGATCGACCTTCACGTGCAAGAACAGGTGCACCGGCCGGTCGAGCAGCTTGGCGAGTTCGATCCGCGCGCTTTGGCCGATCGATTTGAGCATCGCCCCTTTGGCGCCGATCACGATCTTGCGCTGGCCTTCGCGCGCGACGTGGATCGTCTGCTCGACGCGCGCCGAACCGTCCTCGCGTTCCTCGAACTTCACGGTCTCGACGGAGGACGCGTAGGGCAATTCCTTGTGCAGCTTGCGGAACACCTGCTCGCGCGTGACCTCGGCGGCCAGCAGCCGGGCCGGCATGTCGGAGACTTCGTCCTCCGGATACAGGAACGGGCCTTCCGGCAACGCGGCCAGCAATTTTCTTTTCAGCGCGTCGCAACCGCTGCCGGTGGCCGCCGAGATCATGAACACTTCGCCGATCCGGCCCGTGTCGGCGTAGCGTTTGGCGAGCGCCAACAGTTCGTGCGGCGAAACAAGGTCGATTTTGTTGAGCGCCACATGCGCGGTGAGGCCGCGCTTGGCGAGACCTTCCAGGACGATCCGCTCCTCCTCGTCCTCGGCGCCGCGCTTCAACGCGCGGGGCGCATCGACCACCATCAGCACCGCGTCGGCCTCCTCGACGCCGCGCCAGGCGGTATCGACCATCGCGCGATCCAGCCGGCGCTTGGGCGCGAACACGCCGGGCAAATCGACGAACACCGCTTGCGCCCCGTCCTCGACCAGAATGCCCGTCACGCGCGCGCGCGTGGTCTGCACCTTGGGCGAAACGATGGCGACCTTCGCCCCCACCAGCCGGTTGACCAAGGTCGACTTGCCCGCGTTGGGCACGCCCAGCAAAGCGACGAAACCGCACCGCGTCATGTCTTTCCTCCGGCCACGCGCGCGAGAAGCCGGCCGGCCGCCGCGCGCTCGGCGTCGCGCTTGTTGGATCCTTCGGCCGTCTCGGGCGCGGCGCCCTCCACGCTCACACGCACGGTGAAGACCGGCGCATGGCTGGCGCCGCTCTGCGCGACCAATTCGTAATGCGGCAGGCCCAAGCCGCGGGCTTGCGCCCATTCCTGCAGCGCGCTTTTGGGATCGTGGGGTGGCGTCAGACTCGCGTCGAGCAAAGGTTCAAACAGCCGCGCCACCACGGCGTAGGCGCGCTCGAACCCGGCGTCGCGATAGATCGCGCCCGCGCACGCCTCGAAGGCGTCGGCCAGCACGCCTGCCGCCTCCCGCCCGCCGCCGCGTTCCTCGGAGGGCGAAAGCTCCAACGCGGCCCCCACGCCGAGGGATTTGGCGAGTGCCGCGAGCGTGTCGCGGCGCACGAGTTGCCCCAAGCGTTTGGTTAGATCCCCCTCCTGCTCGCCCGCGAAGCGGCGCGTCAGCAGATCGGCCGCGACCAACCCGACGACGCGGTCGCCGAGGAACTCCAGCCGCTCGAAGCCGACGCCCGAGCGCTTGATGTCGCCTTTGCGGCCCAGCGAGGAATGCGCGAGGGCGGCGGTCAGCAGATCCGGATCGGCGAAACGGTGGCCGAGCGCTTGTTCGAGGGCTTCGCGCGCGCTCACCGGACCGCGTCCAGCAAGCGCGAATAGCGCGCGGCCGTGAACCACGTCCACGGCAGGAGAAGATTGGCCGAACCGTCGGTCGAGAAGAACAGGATCTGCGCGCGGCCGACGATGTTTTCGAACGGCACGAAGCCGACCGCCTGCAGATCGCGGCTGTCCTGCGAATTGTCGCGATGGTCGCCCATCGCGAAGAAATGGCCGGCCGGCACAACGTACTCCTGGGTGTTGTTGTAGGCACCCTCGTTGGTCATCTTCAGGATCCGGTGTTCGCGGCCGCCGGGCAGCGTCTCGACGAATTGCGCGTAGCGCAGCGCGAAGCCGCGGTCGTCGTCGACGAAATCCGGCAGACGGCGCAGACCGGCGGCCTCGCCGTTGATGTGCAGGACGCCTCCTGTCACGCGGATGCGGTCCCCGGGCAGGCCGACGACGCGCTTGATGTAGTCGGTCTTGTCGTCGCGCGGCAGTTTGAAGACCACGACGTCCCCGCGCTCGGGCGCCGAACCCGCGATCCGTCCGTCGAACAGCTTCAGCCCGTAGGGCAGCGATGCGAAGGAATACCCGTAGGTGAACTTCGAGACGAACAGGTAATCGCCGATCAGCAGCGTCGGCACCATCGAGGCGGACGGGATGTTGAACGGTTCGAACAGGAACGTCCGGATGCCCAGCGCGATGGCGACCGCGTAGACGAGCGTTTTGACCGTTTCGAGGAGGCCGGAGCGGGATTGCATGGCGGGACGGGAAAAGTTGGGGTGGGCGATATGGACCCGGGCGGCGCGATCCGTCAAGTCGAGGGCACGGCCGTGATGATGACGATGGCGCTGGCGATGGGCGGATCGTCGGTCAGGCTCACGTCGATCTGCGCGCGCATGCCCGGCGGAACCATCTCGGCAAGCCGCGCCGCCGCGCCGTTGGTCAGGCGCATCGTCGGCTTGCCCCCGGGCAGGTTCACGACCTCCATATCCCGCCAATAGACCGACCGCCGGAAGCCGGTGCCCAGGGCCTTCGAACACGCCTCCTTGGCCGCGAAACGCCGCGCGTAGGACGCCGCCCGCGCCGCACGGCGATCGGACTTGGCGCGCTCGCCCGGGGTGAATATCCGTTCGGTGAAACGCGTTCCGAAGCGCGCGAGGGTCTTCTCCACGCGCCGGATGTCGACCAGATCGGAACCGAGCCCCAGGATCATCCGCGCGCGCGCTCGGCCGAATTGATCACGGGCGTCGCGCGCAAGGCCGCGATCACGTTGGTCAGGTGCTTCACGTCGCGCACTTCGACGTCGATGATCATCTCCCAGAACTCGGTCGTCCGATTGACGATCTTGAGATTCGTGATGTTGCCGCCGTTCTTGGCGATGACGGTGGACAGCGTGCCCAGACTGCCCGCCTCGTTGCGCACCACCATCGCGATGCGCCCGGCGAAGGCCGCGCCGTCCTCGCCCTCCACGTCCCAGCCCACATCGATCCAGCGCGCGGGCTGGTCGGCGAATTGTTCGAGGGTGTCGCAATCGATCGTATGGATCGTGACGCCGCGCCCCGTTGTCACGATGCCCACGATCCGGTCGCCGGGCAGCGGGTGGCAGCATCCCGCGTAATGGATCGCCATGCCCGGGATCAGGCCCTTGATCGGAATGCGGTTGCGCGGGACGTCGGCCGCCTTGCTTTTGCGGATCGGAACGACGTTCGCGGGCTTGGCTTGCGGACGGCTTTCGGGGAACAGGATGTTCAGGATTTCGCGGTCCGAAAACTGCCCGGCCCCCACGCCCGCGATCAAGTCTTCGACGCCTTCGGCCTTCAGGGGCTTGACGGCGCCTTCCAGGGATTTGTCGGCGTAGTCGTAGCCTTCGGCCTTGAACGCCTTCATCAGGATCGAGCGGCCGAGTTCGACGAATTGCTGGCGCTGTTGGGAGCGGATGAACCGCCGGATGCGCGCGCGCGCTTTGCCGGTGACGACGAATCTCTCCCAAGTCGGCGACGGGACCTGCGCCTTCGAGGTGACGATTTCGACCTGGTCGCCGTTCGACAAGGCGGTGCGCAGCGGCATCATCCGGCCGTTGATCTTGGCCCCGACGCAATGGTCGCCGACCGCCGAGTGGACGGCGTAGGCGAAATCCACCGGCGTCGCGCCGCGCGGCAACGCGATCAGATCGCCCTTGGGCGTGAAGCAGAAGACCTGATCCTGATACATCTCGAGCTTGGTGTGCTCGAGGAATTCCTCGGGGTTGGACGTGTGTTCAAGGATGTCGAGCAGCTCGCGCATCCAGCGGTATTGCACGCCGTCCTTGACCGCCGGCCCTTCCGCGCGCAACGGGCGGCCTTCCTTGTAGGACCAATGCGCGGCGACGCCGAACTCGGCGATTTCGTGCATGTCGCGCGTGCGGATTTGGATTTCGATGCGCTGGCCTTCGGGACCGAAGATACCCGTGTGCAGGGATTTGTAGCCGTTGGGCTTCGAGACGGAGATGTAGTCCTTGAAGCGGCCCGGCACGACGCGCCAATGCGAGTGCATGATGCCGAGCGCGCGGTAGCAATCGGTCGCGTCGGCGACCAGCACGCGGAAGGCCATGATGTCGGAAAGCTGTTCGAACGCGACGTTCTTGCGCTGGGTCTTGCGCCAGATCGAATAGGGCGATTTCTCGCGGCCGGAAACCTGCGCCTCCACGCCGTCCGCGCGCAGCGTGTCCGAAATCCGCTGGGCCACGCGCGCCACCACGTCCGCGCCGCGCGCGCGCAGATGCTGCAGACGCGTGACGATCGACGCGCGCGCATCGGGGTTCAATTGGCCGAAGGCGATGTCCTCCAGCTCCTCCTGGATGCGCCGCATGCCGATGCGCTCGGCGAGCGGGGCGTAGATGTCCATCGTCTCGCGCGCGATGCGCTGGCGCTTCTCGACCTTGGGGATGTAGTCGATCGTGCGCATGTTGTGCAGCCGGTCGGCGAGCTTGACCAGCAGCACGCGGATGTCCTCGGACATCGCGAGCAGCAGCTTGCGGAAATTCTCGGCCTGCTTGGCGCGGTCGGACTGCGCTTGCAGCTCCAGGCGCGAAAGCTTGGTGACACCGTCGACCAGGCGGCCGATCTCGGGCCCGAACAACCGCTCGATCTCATCGACGGAGGCGAGCGTGTCCTCGACGGTGTCGTGCAGCAGCGCCGTGACGATCGTGGCGGTGTCGAGCCGGTACTGGGTGAGGATGCCCGCGACTTCGAGCGGATGGGAAAAATACGGATCGCCCGAGGCGCGCGTCTGCGCGCCGTGAACCTTCAACGAGTAGACGTAGGCGCGGTTGATGAGGTCTTCGTCGGCGTCCGGATCGTAGGCTTTGACGCGCTCGACGAGTTCGAAGGCCCGCATCATCTGCCGCACGCGCTTGGGCGCGGGCGCGGGCGAGGCGCCCGCCGCGGGCGCGATCTCGGGATCGGAGGTGCCGTCGGCGCTCAAGGCACCCCCGGCCCGGTCACTCTTCGCCGGCGTCGTCCGCGGGTGCCGCCTTGGCGGCTTCGGTGTCCGCGTCCTCGACGTCCATCTCGTCCTCGATGCCGTCCAGGGTCGCCTCTTCGGGCACGCCGGCGATGTCGCGATCCTGCGCGAGCAATTCCATCGCGTCGTCCTGCGGCTCCTCGCTCTCGACCTGACGCTGCAGGCCCTGGATCAGCGATTGGCGCAGATTGTCGAGCACGAGGGAGTCGTCGGCGATCTCGCGCAGCGCGATGACCGGGTTCTTGTCGTTGTCCTTCTCGACGGTCAACGGCGAACCCGACGAGATCTCGCGCGCGCGCTGGGCGGCGAGCATCACGAGCTCGAAACGGTTGGGAACCTTGATCACGCAGTCTTCGACGGTTACGCGGGCCATGCGGCACTCCGAAAATTCGTCCAAATCGGGAGGCGTGGAATATATAGACCGCCGCGCCGCAACACAATGCTTGCCGCACGGAAAATTCGACGGAGACTCAAGCCCTTGGCGGTAACGGGCGGCAAATCTCGCCGGTCGGGAGCGCCGCGATCAGCGCGGCCAGCGTCCGCCCGTCGAGCGGATGGCGCCATTCCGGCGCCACATCGCGCAACGGCAGCAACACGAACGCCCGCGTCGCCAGCCGCGGATGCGGCAACGTCGGATCGCCGTCGCGCACGCGTCCCTCGTAATCGAGCAGGTCGAGATCGAGCGTGCGCGCGGCGTTGCGCGAGCCGCGCACCCGGCCGAACTCGCGCTCGATCGCGTGCAGATGGGCGAGCAGCGCTTCGGGATCGAACGCGGTCTCGAGCCGCACGACCGCATTGACGTACCAAGGCTGGTCCGACGGTTGCGGCCAGGGCGGGCTTTCGTAAAGGCGCGATCGCGCGCGAACGCGCGTCGCACCGCGATCCAGGGCCGCGATCGCCGCGTCGATCGTTTGGGCCGGCGTTTCCGCCGCGCGCGGCAGATTGGCGCCGAGGGCGACCAGGATCATGTCTGTCCTCCGGCTTGTCGCGCGCGCGACCCCACGCTACATAGGGCGCATTCCAGACCCGAAATTTTTTGGCGTCGGTACATTGGAGGATTGACGATATGGCGTTCTATCCGCAGGAGCGTTTGGCGTTGTTCATCGACGGCCCCAACCTCTACAACGCCGCCAAGGCCCTCGGCTTCGACATCGACTACAAGCGCCTGCTGCAGCTTTTCCAAGGCAAAGGCCGTCTGATCCGCGCTTTGTACTACACCGCCCTGGCCGAAGATCAGGATTATTCGCCGATCCGCCCGTTGGTGGATTGGCTCGACTACAACGGCTTCACGATGGTCACGAAGCCGATGAAGGAATACACCGACAATATGGGCCGCCGGCGCTTCCGCGGCTCGATGGACATCGAACTGGCCGTCGACATGCTCGAACTCGCCCCGCATCTCGACCATGTCGTGCTGTTTTCGGGCGACGGGGATTTCCGGCGTCTCGTGGAATCCGTGCAACGCCGGGGCGTGCGCGTGTCGGTAGTGTCGACGATCCGCACCCAGCCGCCGATGATTTCGGACGAGCTGCGCCGCCAAGCCGACACGTTCGTCGAGTTGCAGGAACTTGCGGCGCATATCGCCCGTCAGGGCGTCGAGCGCCGCGAGCCGCAAGGCGCCCCGCCGATGCCGACGCCCGCCGAACCCGACCGCGCGTGACCTTCGCCGAGCCGTCGCGCGAGTGCCCGCACTGCCCGCGCCTTGCGGCGCTGCGCGAGCGGCTGCGCGCCGAACATCCGGCCTGGGCCAACGCCCCCGTACCGAGCTTCGGGCCGATCGGCGCGCGCTTGCTGATCGTGGGGCTGGCGCCCGGCCTGAAAGGGGCGAACCGCACCGGCCGGCCGTTCACAGGCGACTACGCCGGCGATTTGCTTTACGCAACGTTGCCGAAATTCGGCTGGGCCACGGGCGAATATCGCGCCGGGCGCGAGGATGCGGCGTGGACGCCGGACACGCTGGCCCTGACCGGTGCGCGCATCGCCAATGCCGTCCGGTGCCTGCCGCCGGCCAACAAACCCACGCCCGCCGAGGCCGCCGCGTGTCGCCCGTTCCTCGCCGCCGAAATCGCCGCGATGCCCGACCTGCGCGCGATCCTGGCGTTGGGCCGGTTGGCGCACGATCAGGTTTTGATCGCGCTGGGCCGCAAAGCGTCGGCCGCCAAGTTCGCCCATGGGGCGATGCACGATTTTGGCGGCGGCGCACCGCTGCTCGCGGACAGCTACCATTGCTCGCGCTACAACACGAATACCGGCCGCCTGACGCCCGCGATGTTCGAGGCGGTGTTCGCGCGCCTTGCGGAGCGTATCGGATGAAGACCCTCGTCGCGGCCCTCGCCTTCGCGCAATTCGTCGTCCCGTTCGGGCCGCGTCTGCTCGGCTGGGGTCAGGACATCGGCCGGCGCGCGTCGGAAAACGGCCTGCCCTCGCCCGAAACGCCGGCCGGCTACGCGTTTTCGATCTGGTTCCCGATCTTCGTGCTGGGGATCGTCTATGCGATCCGGCTGTGGCGCGCGCCCGCCGATACGCGCTTGGCGCCACTGGCCCCGTTCGCCGCGGTGATGTTCGCTGCCGGAACGGCGTGGATGCTGTGGACGCAGCTGGTCGGGTCGTCCGTCGTACAGCTTGCGACGATCTACGCCATGTATGCGGCAACGATGCTCGGGGCCGCGCGCGTCGCGTCCGGCGACCGGCCGTCGGCGGCGTTGTTCGGCCTGCAGGGCGGATGGCTGACGGCCGCGATTTGCTTGAACACAACGAGTTATCTGCGCGAACTCGCCGGAGCGACCCCCTTCGGCCTCGCGCCGGAAACCTACGCGCTGTTCACCCTCGTGCCCGCCACACTGCTCGCACTCGCCACGATCCTCGCGCGCCGCGCCAACGCTTGGTTCGCGGGCGCCTTCGCCTGGGCGCTGATCGGCGTGGCGGCCGCCAACCTCGCGGGCGAGAACGATCTGCGCGATCTGGCCCTGGGCGCCCTGCTCGCGGTCCTCGCCGCCCATTTCGCCGCACGCGGAAAGGAGCGCACGCCATGACTTTGCGCCACCACATGATCGGTGCGGGGCCGCGGCCCGTGGCGCCGTTCTCCCATGCCGTCGAAGCGGACGGGTGGGTATTCGTGACCGGGCAGATGCCGACCGATCCGGCCGCCCCGGACGCGCCGTTGGCGCCGGGCATCGAAGCGCAAACCCGCCGCGTGATGGACAATCTGGCGATCGTGCTCGACGGACTGGGCCTTACGCTCGCCGATACGGTGATGGCACGGGTCTATCTGACCGAGTTCGTCCGCGACTACGCGGCGATGAACGCGGTCTACGCCGGCTATTTCGCGCCCGGCAAACTGCCCGCACGGACTTGCGTCGGCGTCACGGCGCTGGCCGTCGGCGCGCTCGTCGAAATCGACCTCGTCGTCAAACGCCCGTAGCCAAACGCCGCTCGGGCTCGACGGCGGCCGGTGCGCGCGGTGCGGCACCCCACCGCGCCCAGGCCTTCTCGTGGAAATGATAGGCGACGGTGTTGGCGATCGGCTCGATCAGCGCC
>JADCGK010000037.1 GCA_020249045.1 Azospirillum sp.
CCGACACCAACCGCAGGGCCGCAAACCTGTTCCGCTTCCTGCTGCTGACCGGCGCGCGCAAGGGCGAAGCCCTGGGTGCGACCTGGGCACAGATCGACCTTGAGCGCGGAGTTTGGGCGAAGCCGAGCGCCCATACCAAGCAGAAGCGCGAGCACGTCGTGCCGCTCAACGCGCCGGCGCGCCTATTGCTCTCCGATATGCACGCCGCCGCAAAGAAGGATGGCTTCCCGAGTCCGTTCCTGTTTCCGGGCGATGCGCCGCGCAAGCCACTTTCCAAAGAGGCCGCGCCAAAGCCGCTTCAATCGCCCAAGCGCGCCTGGACGACGATCTGCCAGCGCGCCGGCATCAAGGACGCGCGCATTCACGATCTCCGGCACAGCTTCGCCGCACACCTGGCGAGCATCGGCACGTCGCTACACATGGTCGGTCGCCTTTTGGGGCACACCCAGGCGGCAACGACCGCGCGTTATGCGCATCTTGCTATCGATCCGTTGCGCGAAGCTTCCGACCGCATGGGCGCCATCGTGTCGCGAAGTGATCCCGCCCGCTCTTCGGCCGAAGTCATCGAACTTCCTCGCGTGAAGGTCTGACCGTGAGAACAGGAAAACCTCTCAAGGGCAAGGCACTGGTACGCGCCGAAGGGTGGTACGCGGTTTTGAGGAACATCGAACAATGGGACTCGGAGCCCGACGGCCGCCTTGAGGTTAGCGCACAGATCAAGCGCTTGATCGCGGCCATCCGAAAAGATGAGGCCATATGGGCGCTGGGATCGCACCGGACATCAGCGGCCGTGGCGCGCGAAGTATTCACGCTCTGTAAGTTCTCGGATCACGCTGGCATATGGCCAAACGGGCTGCTCGATGCGTTGCGCCTTGTGTTAAACGTCCCAGCCACCGCCACCCTCACAACGGAGGGGGAGCACACTGATGCCCACACTCCGTTGATGAAAGCTATTTCGGAATACTGGAAAATGCATCCCGAAGCCTCGGCCTATCAGGTCGGTCAGCAAGTTCGAAACTCGCGAGGTAATCGTCTTGGTCTTAAGGGGGTCCAGCAGCAGCTGTGCGAGAAGGCGCACCCAGGCTTCGCCGAGCACGTGACCCAGCTTAGGGAAGCTGCAAGGAAGCCAAGTCTTAAGCACCAAGATCGGAAGGCCGTGCGGCGTGTCCGCCGTCGGCGCGCTGCGACGTAGAGGCTTCGATAGCGCCGCCCTCTATGACCTTGGCGTTACCGGGGCCGACATGGGCCGCCGCCATGGCCCGCGCCAGCACCGCGTCCAATTCCTCCGGCGTGTACTCGCTGAGAAGCTTGCCGTCGGCCCCACGCCTCGCCTCCGCATCCTGCTGCCGTTGCGTAGCCGTCGGTGGGCCATGGCCCGCTCGATCCATTAGAGCGATCGCGCATTGCGCGCGGACTTTCGCGGAGCATTGAGCGTCGCGCATGATCCCGACCAGGACCTCGGTTGCCTCGACCAGGATTTCGCTCGACACCCTGTCCCGATTGGCGGCACCGATGGCATTGCGGACATGCGGCTTCCCCAGCAGTTGCCGCCCGATCTCGGCGGCCGACGCGGCGCTATATCCCGCCCGGCGCGCGGCCTCGGAGGCGTTCCCCACGGAGCCGGGGCCGCTGGTGTACTCCAACACAAATGCGGCTTGCTGCTCGGTCAGCTGGCGGGTCGGCATGGGAATGACAGAGGCGCTTTTCATCGCGTCACATTGCGTTGAAGAGATGCGATGAGCTTGGCCAAATCGGGGGATAGCTCGACGCGCTCCAGCACGCCCAATCGAGCGGTCTCTTTGATCATCAGGATGAGGTTTGCCTTGTCCTCGGCCGCGCTATCGCCAGTCAGTTGCTCGCCTTCGACGCGCGCCACAAGGCGCCGCCAGAGATCGGCCATCATCTCGACCAGCACATGATCCGCAGCGACACACGCGCCTTGCAGTTGGGCCGCTACGGTCATGGCCTTCCTCCCGACGTTGCTAGGCCGCGTGACAGGCGGCGGTCACGAAGACGCCACCACGCCAGCCCGTCTCGGCGCGAAGACGACGGATGCTTGTGGGGATGTTTTCGCCGGGATGCACCGGCAGTACCACATAGCCGCGACGCGGCCGTTTCGCCGAGGGGGGCGCGGGCGGGCACACGGGGGCCGGCGGGGTGGACGGGGAGAGTTGAAGGGCTTGCGACATCGACATGGGGAGCTCCTTTGCCTGGGGTTGGAAACGGCGCGAGGTTGAGGTGACTTTACCATACGGTAGCGTATGGTTTGAGGAGTAGTGTTTGCGGTGGGCGCGCTGGGGGTTTCTCTTCGTCAACGTCCAATGAACAGCCACAGCCGCTCATACCCTCCCCTAAAGGGGAGGGGGTATGGCTGCGAGCTCATGGCAAGGGCTCAGATGAGAAGTAATCCAGGTTTTCCAGGCTCAAATGATACAGCCGAGCACAGCCAATGCCCTCGGCTGTGTGGCTGTTGCTGGCTGTTGGGGCTTTTATCGCAATTTGCCTTGCGGACAGCCGCGCAGCCGAGGCGCCCCGGTGGGGGTGCGGCTGGGCGGCTGTACCCTCTCGCTCACACGTCACGACACCCCTCCTGCGTCGTTTTCCGGGCCGCCAAGCGCCGTCGGCAGGGCCGTGGGGCTATCGAGGAACCCCATGTCGAGCGCTCTGCTGTGCGCGGCCCTGACTCGTTTGCGAGGCCATCCGGCAAGCGAAGCCTCACCCCAGGTGTGCGGCTCTCCGGCGCCGGTGCGTGGCGCCTTCCGGCCGGCCGCGATCGCGGCAAGGACAACATTGGCCACCGCGCGCGCATCGGCATCGATATCGATGCTTTGCGTTGCCGACGGCGCGGGGTCCCCAGGGACCGGCCGCTGATCACCCGCGCGGCGGGCTGCTGCCGGGCGAGCGCGGACCGGCAGAGCTTGATCGAGCGTCGGCGCATGGAGCCCCGTCGCCCTGTCGTAGCTCAGCCGCAAGGGTTCGCGCTGCATTGGGGTCGTTGGCAGTACGTTTGCCTTCGCCACTTGCAGCACGCGATCCGCACCCGCCTCAAACCACGCAATGAACACGCGAGGGGCGGAGTAAAACTCCCCACTACCCTTCATCGAAGCGCGTACCGCCTCCGCATTGCGTGGCGGGCCGGATTTCCCCGGCTTGTTGACGTGGTGGATGATCAGGACGGCACAATTGGTACGCTTGGCGAAGTCGTCGATAGGTCCAAGGAAAGCGCGGACATGACCGCCATCGGACACGCTGCCTTGCGTGTAGCGGGCCGCTGTATCAATGATCACGAGCGACACGTCGGCACCGTCATACGCGGCGAGCAGTCGGTCGATTGGTCCGGACTGGCAGTTGAAGATAAGGCGTTCCGGAAACACGGCGCCGGCCAACATCTGATCGAGACGCTCGCTTAGCACCGCTTCCGTGTCCTCTCCGGAGAAGTAGATGACGAGACCGTCGCTGGGCGGAACCGTCATCGTGCCCAACACAGATCGGCCCAGAGCCACATCAAGAGCGATTTGCAATGCGACTGTCGATTTGCCGATACCCGGCGCACCGACCAAGATCGACACGGCTTGTCGCAGCAAAAGCCGGTCCACCGCGAACTCGATACGCGGCGCCGGGCGATCCTTGCTTTCCAGATATCGCGCGACGCTAGGCCAGTTCCAACCGAGCCTCACGGCGGCGGCGGATACGCGCGCGAGAAGGTCGCTCTTGAGCACATGGCCGTGCACCCGCGACAGCAGCTCCGACGTGTTTTTGCCGGGCACAAACCGACCATAGAGTTGTTTGGCGTAGCGCATCACCGGATCAGCCTCTTCGCGGCCTAACCAGACGCGACAACAATGCTCGATGAGCGTTTCATAGGCCTTCTCGTCGAGCTTGATTTCGTGCCATTCGAAGCTGGCGCGGGATTGCCAATCCTCGAAGCGGTCTTCCCGGTGAGGAAACATTTTCTCGACTGCATCGCGATCCGACTCGCGTGCGGCGAGAAGCCAGAACGCACCGCAGGAGCGCCCATGCCCGTCAAGTAGTGGGTCCGTACCAGGCAAGGGAAGCATCGCGGGCTCAAGCCAGCAAAGGTCTAGACGATTGACTGCGGCCATCGCCTCGTCCCGCGCGATCCGATAGGGACGGAACGCCTCACCGAGAGCCCGCACATGCGCTTCAATGCGAGGCGTGTGCCGATCCCAGCCCTCGAACAAATGCCAAGAGCCGTCTTCGTTGTACTCGTTGACGCCGTTGGGCGGCTCGATGCCCACGCCACGCAAGAGCTTGATGGCATCGCCGATGGTGAACCAAATTGGATCGAAACCCACCGGTTCTTCGGGGTAGCACCACTCGATGACCCAGAGACGCACAGGATCATCATTGGCCGGAGCTGACTGCGCCATGTCACTTCCCCCGAGCGCGGCGTTGCGAACGTCGCGTGGGGCGCGCGGCCGTGGTCGGCTCCGCCGGTGCACAGCTTCGCTCCTGCCCCTCGATCCACGTGAGCACGGCGGCTCGACGATAGGCCGCCGTACGGCCGATCTTCACGAAGGGCGGCCCCTTGCGGAGCGCGCGCCAGTTGGCGAGCGTACGGGGCTGTTTGCCCAGAAACTCGGCCGCGCGGGCCTCGGAGAGAATTTCGGGATTGTCGGGCTGCATCGTCTTGGCCTCCTTGGCCGTGATTGCGATGCGACTATTCAGCCCGATTGGGACCCAGATTTCGCCGTGTTATGGCTGGAGCGAAAAACACCACGCCGCTAGCGCCGTCTCAGGACTTTGCCAGTATCCAGATTGCCGCTCCCCATATCCCCACATAAAGTGCAACGCTAAAAGCGTGCTCCGAAAGGGTGCGAAAATTGAGCGGCGCGCGCTGTGGTTTGGTCTTCGCATGGTCATCGGCCCGCGACGCGGCGATTTTCTTTGGGCCGTCACGCGCTTGCAATTGCGGTGATGGGGACGCGGAAGTGCCCGAAGCTCTGTCGCGGCGAGCTTTTGCTATGGACCTGATGCAAGCGCGGACCGCGACAAATACCAGGAAGATCGCGAAACCA
>JADCGK010000038.1 GCA_020249045.1 Azospirillum sp.
ATGCTGAAGGAAGAGATCGAAGCCCTGGGCCCCGTGCGCGGCAAGGATGTGGCCGAGGCGCAGACCTCCATGGTCAACACCGCCAAGGAACTCGCCGCCAAGGACGAAATCGTCCTGTCCAAGGGCGGCGCGGGCGCCGACGATCTCATTTACTGACGACGGAGCCCCATGCATCCCGCCATCGCCGATTTCATCGCGTTCGCCGAACGCGAAGCCGCCGGTCATTCCGACAGCGCGGACCGCGTCATCGCCATCGCGCCGGCCATGCGCGCGCTCGCCCGGCGGGGTGCCGAGATCCTGCATCCCGATCACATGCGTTCGGACCCGGCGCATTACTGCCGGAACGCGATCCACATCTGTCCGAAGGGCGAGATTTCGCTTTTCGCGCTGGTCTGGCTTCCCGGACAGTGGACACCCGTGCACGATCACGGCTCATGGGGCGTGGTCGGCGTGCTCCAGGGCCATCTGCAGGAGCGCGCCTACATGCCGCGCGACGGGGAGATCAAGGCGAACGACGGCATCGTCCTGCGGCGCGGCGGGGTCGTGCTGCTCGATCCCGGATCGGTTTCGACCTTCGTGCCGAACCCCGATCACATCCACATGACCGGTGTGCCCGAGGACGGCGAAGTGTGCGTTTCGCTGCACCTTTACGGGCGCAACATGGACAGTTTCCACATCTACGACGTGCCCGCCGGCACGCGGAAGCTGATCGACGTCGGCCACCAGAAAGTCGGCACCGACGCGATCGACGCCTGAATCTCAGGCGATCCGGTCGCCCTTCTTGATCTGGACGGTGCGGTTGTCGGCGGCGGGCAGCATGCGCGCGGGGTCGCGCGTGACGACCACGTCGAGCACCGTCGGCACGTCGCGCGTTTCAAGCCCGGCGCGGATCGCGGCCCCCAATTTGGCGGGATCTTCGACCCGGATCCCCTTGCAGCCGAGGGCATTCGCCGTCGCGGCGTAGTCGGTCTCCGCGAGGTCGGAGGACTGGTAACTGCCCGCGCCGTACATCGCGTGTTGCAGCGCTTTGACGTAGCCCGAGGCGGCGTTGTTGAACACGATCGCGGTGAAGGCGAGGCCCATGCGCCGCGCGGTTTCGAGGTCGCCCAGCGACATGTTGAAGCCGCCATCCCCGGTCATGGCGACCACGGGCCGGTCGGGTGCGCCCAATTTGGCGCCGATGGCGCCCGGCACACCGTAGCCGATCGACGCGAAGCCGCGGTCGGGCACGAACCCGCGCCCCGCGCGCTTGGTGTCGTACAACAATCCGCCCCAATGCGCCGCGAAGCCGCCATCGGCGATCAGGATCGCCTCGGGCGGCAGGATCGCGTTGAGTTCGCCCAAAATGCGCGCGACGTTGATCGGCGTTTCGGACGAACCGGTCCGTTCGACGACCGCAGCGCGCCATTCGGCCATGCGCTTGGCGACCTCGGCGGCGTACTCCGCACGGGCCGCCTTGCCGTCGCCGCGAAGCGCCTCGTGGAGGTCTTCGAGGCCCGCCTTCGCGTCCGCCCAGAGCAACACCGAAGGCCGATAGGTGCGCCCGAATTCCTCGGCCACGATGTCCATATGGATCACCGTTTTGCCCGCCGCGGGCACGGTGTAGCGCTTGGTCGCGATTTCGCCGAGCTTGCAGCCGACGACCAGCAGCACGTCGGCCTCGGCGATCAGCGCGTTGGCGATGCGGTCGTAGCGGCCGAACAATCCAGCCGACAACGGATCGGTGCAGGCGATCGCCCCCTTGCCGGTCATTGTATGCGCGACCGGGATGGCGTGCGCGCGTGCGAAGGCTTCCAGCGTCGGCGCGGCGCCCGAGATATGCACGCCTCCGCCCGCCAGGATCAGCGGCCGCTTGGCCTTGGCGAGCAGCGCGACTGCCTTGGCGAGATCGTCCTTCGCCGCCCGGCACCGGATCGCGGGCGCCGCCTGATGGCGCGGGTCGGCCGCGAAATCGCGGTCGTCGAATCCATGCGTACCGTGCGCGACGTCTTCGGGGACGGACACGACGACCGGACCGGGTCGCCCGCTGGTGGCGATCTCGAAGGCGCGGCGGACCATCTCGGGGCCGCGCTGGATCGTTTCGACGCGCAGCAGATCCTTGACCGCGGGCCTGAGGATTTCGAGTTGCCGCGCCTCTTGCGTCATGTTCTTCCACGAATGCGCGCGGTTGGTGTCGCCCACGAACGCCACGACGGGCGAGCCTGCGTTGAGGCACTCGATCAAACCGGTCACGAGATTGGTCGCCCCCGGCCCCAACGTTCCGTCGGCCAGGCCCACGCGGCCGGTGACCTTGGCGTAGGCGTCGGCGGCGAAAACGCCGCAACGCTCGTCGTTGATGAGCGCGTGCTTGACGCCCAGACGGCGGCAGGCGTCGTAGAAAGGCAGCAGTTGGAAACCGCCCATGCCGAACATCGGCCCCGCGCCGTGCGCGAGCAGCGTGCGGGCGAGCGCTTCGCCGCCGGTCATTTCGTTGGTGGACATGGAACTCCTCAGGCGAAAAGGCCGCGCGCGGCGCGGGCGATCGTGGCGGGGGTGACGCGCAGCAAATCCTCCAGCGGCGGCGCGTAGGCGATCGGCGCGCGCGGGCTGCCCACGCGGCGGACCGGCGCCTTCAACGCGCCATGGGCTTCCTCGGCGACGACGGCGGCGATTTCGGCGCCGAAGCCGCCGACGCGCACCGCCTCGTGCGCGATCAGCAGGCGGCCGGTCTTGCGCACGCTGGCCAATACCGTCTCGCGGTCCCACGGCCACAGGCACCGTAGATCGACGACCTCGATCTCGCGGCCTTCCTTGGCGAGTTCGCCGGCCGCTTCGAGGGCGGCGTGCACCGTGGCGGACCACGCCACGAGCGTGGCGTCCTTGCCGGCGCGCGCCACGCGCGCTTTGCCGAACGGGATCGCCGCGGGTGCGTCGTCGATATCGCCCTCCAGCCCCCAGAGGTTCTTGTGCTCCATGTAGACCACGGGATCGTCGTTGCGGATCGCGGTCTTCATCAGGCCGTAATTGTCCGCAGGCGTCGCCGGGCACACGACGACCAGACCGGGGATGTGCGCGTACCAGCTTTCCAGTGATTGCGAATGCTGGGCGGCCGACGAGCGCCACATGCCGATGGGCTCGCGCACGACGAGCGGCACCTTCGCCTGCCCGCCGAACATGAAGCGGGCTTTGGCGGCTTGATTGACCAACTCATCGATCGCGCACAGCGCGAAATCGGAAAAGCGCATTTCGACGATCGGCCGCGTGCCCATCATCGCGGCCCCCACCGCGGCGCCCATGATGCAGGCTTCGGAAATCGGCGCGTCGGCAATCCGCTCGGGCCCGAATTCCTCGGGCAGGCCCTTGTATTGCCCGAACACGCCCCCGCGGCCCAAATCCTCGCCGACGGCCCACACGGTGGGGTCGGCACGCATTTCCTCGGCGATGGCGCGCTTGGCGGCGTCGGCATAGGTGATCTTGGCCATTCTTGCGCCCTCCCTCAGAATGCCGCGACGCGCGGATCGCCGGCATCCTGCACGTCCTCGTAGGCGCGTCGTTCGGGTGGCCAGGGTGTCTCGCGCGCGGCGGCGTAGGCCCCGTCCATCTCCGCGGACGCCGCGCGTCTCTCGGCGTCGAGATCGGCTTGCGAAAGGCCTGCGGCGATCAGCGCCGCCCCCAGTCGGGCGATCGGATCGTCCTTCCACTTCGCCTCGACTTCCTCCTTCGGGCGATAGGCGGCCGGATCGACGCCGGTGTGCCCCGTCAGGCGGTAGGTCTTGGTGACCAAAAAGCGCGGGCCGCCGCCGCCGCGCACTTCGCCGATCAGACGTTTTGCGGTCTCGTCGACGAGCGCGGCGTCGTTGCCGTCGATCTCCTCCGCCGGAATGCCAAGCGCTCGGGCGCGCGCGGCCGGGCCTTCGCCCGAGGTCATCGCGCGCGTGCGCGTGGACGCGGCGAATCCGTTGTCCTCGCAAACGAACAGCACGGGGAGTTTCCAGACGCCGGCCCAATTCAGCCCCTCCATGAAGGGCCCGCGGTTGATCGCCCCGTCGCCGAACAGACAGCACACGATGCGGTTCTCGCGCTTCAGCTTGATCGCGTGCGCGGCCCCCACCGCGATGACGATGTTGGCGCCGACCACGCCGTTCGCCCCCAGCATGCCGACGCCGAAATCGGCGATGTGCATCGACCCGCCCTTGCCGTGGCACGTGCCGCCTTCGCGACCGAACAACTCGCGCATCATCGCAAGACTGTCCGCCCCCTTCGCGAGCGTGTGCCCGTGGCCGCGATGGGTGGACAGCATCGCATCCTCGCGCGCGAGGTTGCCGCACACGCCCACCGCGACCGCTTCCTGCCCGATCGACGGATGAATGGCGCCGAGGACGAGCTTGTCGGCGACCGCGCGGATCGCCGCCTCTTCGAACAGGCGGATGCGCCACATCGTGCGATAGAAAGCGCGATAGCGCGCCGCGTCGAAATTGCGCGGTGCAGAATTGCTGGACGGCATGACGCGGCGTTCCCCCAGAGACTTTTGTGACGCGCATCGTGGGACGCGTGTCGCGCGCTTGTCAACGGCGGCTATTCCACCGATACTCGCATGCAACCGGTTCCGCCCCGAAACGCGGCCCGGCCCAAAAAATGGATCGATAGGGGGAACCGTCATGTCCATCCGTACTTCGCGCCGCCATTTTCTGCTCGCGGGTGCCGCAGGCTCGGCCGTTTTGGCCGCACCCTGGATCTCGAAGGCCCAAAGCCTGAAGAGCGAATACAAGGTCTCGGTCGTCGGCAACCGGCCCATCGCGCTGTCCGAAGGCGCCTTCCAATGGGCGGAACTCGTCACGCAGCGTACGCAAGGCCGGATCAACATGAAGGTCTATCCGGGCTCGCAATTGGTCGGCGGCGACCAGACGCGCGAGCTCGTCGCGATGCGCCAGGGCGTCATCGACATGACGGTCTCCTCTACGATCAACCTCTCCCCGCAAATCCGCGAGATGAACCTGTTCTCGCTGCCGTTCCTGATGCCGGGGCCGGCGGCGTTCGACGCGCTGATCGGGGGCGAGGTCGGACAGGATCTGTTCAGGGTGCTCGCCACGCGCGACGTCGTGCCCGTCGCCTGGGGCGAGAACGGCTTCCGCGAGATCTCGAACTCCAAGCGCGCGATCCGCACGCCCGCCGATCTGCGCGGCATGAAGATCCGCTTCGCGGCCGGAGCGATCTTCTCGGAGATCTATACCGGCATGGGGGCGAACCCCGTTCAGATGTCCTTCGCCGATCTGCAACCCGCTTTGTCGACCGGTGCGGTCGACGGGCAGGAAAACCCCGTCAACCTGTTCCTCGCCTTCAAGATGGACACGCTCGCGCAACGGCACCTGTCGATCTGGAACTATTGCGCGGACGCGGGCATCTTCCACGTCGCCAAACCGGTCTTCGACTCGTTCTCGGCGCAGGACCGCGAAGTCGTGGTCGAAAGCGCGCGCGAAGCCGCGCGACGGCAGATCGCCTCGGCCCGCAAGGGATTGGGGATCGCGGGCGATACGCGCGAATCCTTCGACGAGCTCAAGCGCCGGAACGTCGAAGTGCAGGAACTGACGGCCGCCGAAAAGGCCGAGTTCGCCCGCGTCACGCGCCCCGTGTTCGACAAATGGGCCGAACAGGTGGGCCGCGACCTCGTGCGCAAGGCCGAAGCGGCCATTTCGCGCGTCCGAGCCTGACGAACCGCACTCCCGGCGGCCGCGCGCCGCCGGGAGTCCTCTTCGGAGTCTGCCGTCTTGTCCGACAACGCCGACATCCAAACGCCGGGGCTGGACCTCGGCGAGAAGCCTCCGCGCGTATCCGACCGCATCGAAGGCTATCTCGCCGCCGCCGGCATGGCGGCTTTGTGCCTGATAACCTTCGCCAACGTCGTGGTCCGCTATCTGACCGACGTCTCGTTCGCCTTCACCGAGGAATACTCGGTCGCCTTGATGGTCGTGGTGGCGCTGCTGGGTTCGGCCGCCGCCTTCGCCGGCGACCGGCACATCCGCATGACGTTCTTCGTCGAAAAACTGCCGCGCGAAACCCGCCGGCGGATCGAACTGGTCGTCTACGCGTTGTGCTTTGTCATGTTCGTGGCGGTCGCGTGGTACGGCGCGCGGTTGACGTGGGACGAGTATCGCTTCGAGGTCCTCTCCCCCGGCCTCGGCGTGCCCCAGTGGCTCTACACGGTGGCGCTGCCGGTGCTGTCGATCCTGATCGCCTTGCGTATCCTCGGGCGCTTCGTGCGCGTGGCGCGGAGTCTCGGCACGTGATCGAAGGTTCGCTGATCCTGCTGGGCTTGTTCTTCGGCGCGCTGTTCATCGGCGTGCCGATCGGCGTGGCACTGGGGCTCGCGGGCTCGGTCGTCATGCTCGTCGAGGGCCTCGGCATCATGGCCATGCCGACCAACGTGTGGACCGGCATCGCCAAGTATCCGCTGCTGGCCTTGCCGATGTTCGTGCTGGCGGGGCTGGTGTTCGAACGCGCGGGCGTCGCCGGGCGGATCGTCGATTTCGCGATCGCCGTGGTCGGCAACCGGACGGGCGGCCTCGCGCTCGTCGCCATCCTCGTTTGCATGGTGCTGGGCGGCATCTCCGGTTCGGGTGCCGCGGACGCCGCGGCCGTCGCGACCGTCATGGGCGCAAGCCTCGCGGCCCAGGGCTATCCCCGGCCCTATTCGGCCGGATTGATCGCCTGCGCGGGCGCCACGGCCGTGCTGATCCCGCCGTCCCTGCCCTTCATCGTCTATGGCGTGCTGGTTCCGGGCGTCTCGGTGCCCGATCTTTTCATCGGCGGCCTGATTCCGGGCATCCTGGTCGGCGTGGCGCTGATGGCGCCGGCCGTCTACCTCGCCCATCGCGGCGGGTTCGGCCTACCGGTCGAAGGGGCGGCGAAGCCCAACGTCCTCAAGGCTGCGAAGGACGCGATCTGGGGTCTGGCCGCGCCGGTCGTGATACTGGGGGGCTTGCGCTCGGGGGCCTTCACCCCGACGGAGGCCGCGGTCGTCGCGGTGTTCTACGGATTTTTCGTCGGCCTGTTCATCTATCGGACGCTGACGGTGCGCAAGGTGATCGATGTCTTGCGCGAGGGCGGCGAGATCTCCGCCGTCGTGCTGATCATCGTCGCGCTCGCCAGCGTCTTCGCCCATGCCGGCTCGACGCTCGGCGCGTTCGATGCGCTCGCCAAGGCGATGATCGAGTTCACGAAGAGCGAAACGTTGATGCTGCTGCTCATCAACGGACTGATCCTGTTCGCGGGCATGCTGCTCGACGCGATCTCGATCTTTCTGGTCTTCCTGCCGATTCTGGTTCCCATCGCGAAGGTGTTCCAGTGGGACATGACGTGGTTCGGCATCATGCTGACCGTCAACCTCGCCATCGGCGCCTGCACCCCGCCGATGGCGGTCAATCTGATGATCACCTGCCGGATTCTCGGCTGTTCGATGGAATCGACGGTGCCGTGGATCGTTTGGTTCGTCGGCTCGATGATCGTCGCATTGATGCTGGTCACCTTTGTGCCGGATATCGCGCTGTTCCTGCCGCGGCTGATGGCGTCGTGACCGAAGCCGGCATCCTGCTGGTCGACACCATCACGAAGCTTCCGGCCGATGCGGCCGGCAAAATCCACGTCGCCTCGTCCCATGGCGGGATCTACGCCGGGGGCCTTGCGCTGCGCGGCCGGTGCAAGGGGGCGATCTTCAACGACGCGGGCTTCGGCAAGGACCGGGCGGGCGCGGGATCGCTCGCGACGTTCGAAGCGCTGGGCGCCCCGTGCGCGGTCGTCGCCCACATCAGTTGCCGCATCGGGGAAGCCGCCGATATGTGGGCGCGCGGCATCGTCAGCGCCGCGAACGGGCCCGCGATGGCGGCGGGCGTGCGCGTCGGCCAACCTTGCGCGGACGCCGCGCGCGCGATGGCGGCGGGCGCGTTTCCCGCCTACGACCCGCCGCCGCCGCCTGCCGAAGCGCGCAGCGTTCGATACGAACGGGGCTGGGCGCGGGGGATCGTACTGATCGACAGTGCCGCACTGGTGAGGCCCGAGGATATCGGTGCCCTCGTCGTGACCGCCTCGCACGGCGCGTTGATCGGCGGCGATCCCAAAAAGGCACTGCAGGTCGACGGTTTTGCGGGCGTCTACAACGACGCGGGCTTCGGCGCGGAGAATTGCGGCATCACGCGCCTGCCCGCGCTCGATGCGCGCGGCATCGCGGGTTTGACGGTGGCGGCCGCGTCCGCCCGGATCGGCGATGCGCGATCGACCTTCGAGGACGGGATCGTTTCGGCTGCCAACGCGCGCGCGCAGGCCTTGGGGGCGGAAATCGGGATGCGATTGAAGCCGCTGCTCGAACGTTGGGCCATGGGGGCATCATGAAGACGCTGGACGGCAAGGTTGCGTTGATCACAGGGGGCTTGGGCGCCATCGGCGGCGCCACCGCCGATCTTTTCGCGGCCGAAGGGGCCAGGGTCGCCGTGGCGGACGTCGAAGGTCCGGCCACGCCCGCGGCGATGTCGAAGTCGCTTTACGTATTCGGCGCCGACTTGGCCGACCCCGGCGCCACCCGAGGCGTGGTGCCGACGGTCGTGAAGCGCTACGGCCGGGTGGATATCCTGGTGAACTGCGCGGGCATCGGCGCCGACAGGCCGTTTCTGGAGACCGACGAAGCGTTGTTCGAGCGGATGCTGCGCATCCACGCGACGGCCGCGTTGGCCTTGGGGCAAGACGCCGCGCGCGACATGGCCAAACGCAAATCGGGCGCCATCGTCAACGTCGCTTCGATCTCGGGGATGCTGGGCTCGAAAGGTCGCATCGCATACGGCACGGCGAAAGCGGCGCTGATCCAGATAACGCGCGGCATGGCGGTCGAATTGGCGCCGGTGGGAATCCGCGTCAATGCCGTCGCACCCGGACCGGTCGAAACGCCGCTCTCCCGCCGCGTGCACTCGCGCGCCGATCGCAAAGCCTACACCGACCGCACGCCGCTGGGCCGCTACGCCACGCCGGTCGAAATCGCGCGGATCAATCTGTTCCTGGCCTCGGCCGCGTCGTCCTGCGTCACGGGCCAAACCATCGTCGCGGATGGCGGGTTCTCGATCGCCGGCTTGATGGCCGAAACGCCGCCCGCGAAGCGGCGCTGACCGGACGCGCCCCGGTTCGGGGGAGCGCCCGGTCCTCGCGTAGCGTTCAGCGCGGCGCCATGAACACCGGCGAGAAGTCCTGGAACCAGTTCTGCGCCTGGACGAAGCCGCGCACGCGCGGGCTCATCGCGCGCGGATTCACGTCGTGCGTCACCATCAAGAACAGCGCGTCGTCGACATACTTTTCGTGCACGCGCTGCAGGACGCGCGTCTGCGCGGCCGGATCGAACGTGTTGCGGATTTCGTCGAACAGCTTGTCCATGTCGGGGTCGGCGTAGAAGCCCCAGTTGGTTCCGGCGGGCGGCGCCAGCGTGGATTGCAGGTGCCGGATGAAGCCGGTGAACGGATCCTGGATGAAGTAGGTGTAGTTCATCCCCGTGGCGCCGCGCGAGGATTCGTGCCGCGCGCCGGCGCGCCAGATGTTGATCAGCGTATTCCAGTCCACCACTTCGAAATCGACGCGGATCCAGGCCTCGGCCAGGTTCTGCTGGACGAATTCGTTCATCGGCAGCGGCTGCATCTGTCCCGAACCGGAGGGCGAGATCAGGATTTTCGTACGCATCGGGTTCGTCGCCGAATAGCCGGCCGCCGTCATCAGGCGGCGCGCCTCGACGAGATCGCGGCGAAGCTTGAACTTGGGCTCGCCGAACCACTGATGCCCCGGCGGGAAGAATCCCTGCGCGGGAATCGCCAAACCGCTGAGCAACTCCTTGATGCCGTCGCGGTCGACGGCGAGATTCGCCGCCTGACGCACGCGGATGTCGTTCCACGGGCTGCCTTCCACGCGGCTGAGATGCCAAGTCCAATTGTGCGGATAGGCGTTGGTGACGATCTGCATGCCCGCTTGGCGGAGCGACGGGATCGCATCGGGCGCCGGCGCCTCGATCCAATCCACCTGCCCCGAGCGCAACGCCGCCGTCCGCGCGGACGCTTCGGGCAGCGGCACGAGCACGAGGCGTTCGAGCTTCGGCACGCGCGCCTTGTCCCAGTAATCGGCGAACGGCACCAGTTCGGCGCGCTCGCGCGGCGCCAGGCTAGCCAGACGCCACGGACCGGTTCCCGACGGCTGACGGGCGAAGTTCTCCCACGACCGGCCGACGCGCTCGAACTGCGCGGGGCTGGAATAGAAGATCCAGGCGAGCTGATAGGGCAGCGTTGCGTCGGGTACGCGGGTGACGATTTCGACCGTCAGCGGATCGATCGCCCGGTACGAGGCGACCGCCGGAATGCGCGTACGGCCTTGCGCGGACTGCCGCGGATCGAAATGCGGTGCTTGCTGATTGAGCAGCTTGTCCAGATTCCAGACCACCGCATTGGCGTCGAACGTCGAGCCGTCGTGGAACTTCACGTTCTCGCGGAGGCGGAAGGTCCATTTCGTCTTGTCCGTCGCGTCGACCGCCCAGGATGTGGCGAGACCCGGCACGAGGCCGGAGGGCTTGTCCGCGCTGGAAAGGTCCCAATTGATCAGCGCGTCGTACAGCGTGTAGCCGGTGAAGCGCTGGCCTTCGCCGCCTTGATCGGGCTGGCCGGTGGTCAACGGGATGTCCGACGCGGTCATGCCGATCCGCAGCGTGCCCTGGGCGAGCGCCGCCCCGGTCGAAAGAGCCAGCGCAAGGCCGGCGGCGGTGAGAAGACGAAGCTTGGACATAAAACCCCTCCGAGAAATCCAGCCCGCGGATATTCAAGTTCCGCGCCACTGGCACGAAGCTTGAACTCGCCGACGGGTCGCCCTTCACCCGGAGCTCCGCATGCGCCCCATTTCCCGTCGTCGAGTTTTGGCCGGCACGGCCGCGCTGGGGGCATCGAGCCTCGCGCCCGTCGCCCTCGCGCAAACCCAGCCGCCGCTGCGCATCGCGATGTCGCTATCCGACGTCCCGCGGCTTTGGGCGGGGCCCGATGCGGGCTTCGAAGGTTTGCGCTTCGGCGGCTACATGGCCTTCGACGCACTGACCTTGTGGGACATGAGCGCGCGGGACAAAGCCTCGGGCTTGGTCCCCGGTCTTGCGGAATCCTGGCGCGTGGATCCGGCCGACAACAAACGCTGGATCTTCACGCTGCGCCAGGGCGTCAAGTTCCACGACGGTTCGGATTTCGACGCCGATGCGATGATCTGGAACCTGGATTCGATCTTCAAAACCGACGCGCCGCAATTCCACGCGCCGCGCGTCGGCATGATCCGTTCGCGCCTTGCCTCGATCGCGAGCTACGAGAAGATCGACGCGCGCACGATCGCCATCGTCACCAACGAACCCAACGGAATGTTCATCTACGAGACCTCGTTCCTGATGATCGCGAGCCCCGCGCGCTGGCGCGACGCGGGCGGCGATTGGCAGCGTTTCGCCGAGCGGCCGTCGGGCACGGGCCCCTATCGGGTCGTGAACGTGGTGCCGCGCGAACGCGCCGAGTTGGAGGCGAACGCCGCCTACTGGGACCGCGCGCGGGTGCCGAAGACCCAGCGCACGGTGCTCGTTCCCATCGCGGATTCGAACGCCCGCGTCGCCGCATTGCGCTCGGGCCAAGTGGACATGATCGAAACCGTGCCGCCGGACGCCATTCCTTCGTTGCGCCAGGCGGGCATGCGGGTGGACACCAACGTCTATCCGCATGTTTGGGCGTGGCGCTTGAACGTGCAGCCGGGCTCGCCGTTCGCCGATCTGCGCGTGCGCAAGGCCGCCAACCTCGCGATCGACCGGGACTCGATGGTCCAATTGCTGGGCGGCTCGGCCCAGGCCGCGCAAGGCAAGGTCGTGCCCAGTTCGCCCTGGTTCGGCAAGCCGTCCTTCCAGATCAAGTACGACGTCGCCGAGGCGCGCAAGTTGATGACCGAAGCGGGCTACGGCCCCAATCGGCGGTGTGCGACCAAGATCGTCATCGCGTCGGGCGGCGGCGGCCAGATGGTGCCGTTGCCGATGAACGAGCTGTTGCAGGAGAATCTGCGCCAGATTTGGATGGACGTGACCTACGAAATCGTCGATTTCGGCACGATCATCGCGATGATGCGCGAAGGGTCGCGCAACCCGCGCCAGCAGGGCTTCCACGGCATCAATATCGCGATCCCGACCATCGAACCGACCGTGGGCTGGGTGATCTACGACAGCGCGCTCGTCAACCCGCGCGGCGTCAATTGGGGCTACTACAACAGCCCGGCGGTCGATACCGCGCTGCGCGGCATTCGAACCGCTTTCGACACCGCCGCCCAAAACGCCGCAATGGCCAAGCTGCACGAAGTTCTGGTCGACGAAGCGGCCGCGCTATTCGTCGTCCATGACTTGAACCCCCGCGCCTACAGCGCGCGGGTAGAGGGATACGTTCAGGCCCAAAACTGGTTCCAGGATTACACGACGGCCCGGATGCGCTGAAATTACCGCCCAAAAAATAGGCGACAATTGGACGTGCGAGGGCGTAGCTTCGCTGCCGCTTGAAAACCGCCGCCCGAATGGGCTGGCACCGGGCTTGCTACCTCCAGAACTTGGTGCGCGCCGAAAGTGGCACGACATCGAAAAAAGGGAGATTCACGCGTGAAAATCAAAGCTCTTCTCGGCGGTGTGATGCTCGGCGCTTTGGCGCTCGGGTTTGCCGCCCCGGTTTCGGCCCAGACGACGCTGCGCATCGGCATGACGGCGGCGGATATTCCGCGCACGCATGGCCAGCCGGACCAAGGCTTCGAAGGCAATCGCTTCACGGGCCTGACGATGTACGACGGCCTGACCGGCTGGGATCTGTCCAGTGCCGATCGCCCGTCGGTCGTGATCCCGGGGCTGGCGACCGAGTGGTCGGTCGACGCCAACGACCGTACGAAGTGGATCTTCCGCCTGCGGCCGAACGTGAAGTTCCACGACGGATCGCCCTTCAACGCCGATGCCGTGGTCTGGAACGTCCGCAAGGTGCTCGACCGCGAAGCGCCGCATTTCGACGCGAGCCAAGTCGGCGTCACCGCCAGCCGCATGCCGACGCTGCGTTCGGCGCGCAAGATCGACGACCTCACCGTCGAGTTGACGACCAGCGAGCCCGATAGCTTCCTGCCGATCAACCTGACCAACCTGTTCATGGCGAGCCCCGCCCACTGGGCCGCCAAACTCGCCGCCGTGCCCGCAAGCGTCACCGAGCCCGCGCAGCGCTCGGCGCAAGCCTGGCAGGCCTTCGCGGCCGACGCGTCGGGCACCGGCCCGTGGCGCATGACGCGGTTCGTGCCGCGCGAGCGACTGGAACTCGCCAAGAACGCCGAGTACTGGAACGCCGCCCGCATCCCCAAGACCGACCGCATGGTCCTGTTGCCGATGCCCGAAGCCAACGCCCGCACGGCCGCTTTGCTGTCGGGCCAGGTCGATTGGATCGAAGCGCCCGCCCCCGACGCGGTCGCCCAAATCCGCCAGCGCGGCTTCACGATCCACGCCAACCAGCAGCCGCACGTGTGGCCGTGGCAGTTCAGCTTCGTCGAAGGCTCGCCCTGGCTCGACAAGCGCGTCCGCCAGGCCGCCAATCTCTGCGTCAACCGCCAGGAGATGACGCAGCTGCTCGCGGGCCTGATGGTTCCGGCCGTGGGTTCGGTGCCGCCCGGCCATCCGTGGTGGGGCAATCCGTCCTTCAACATCCGCTACGCGCCCGACGAGGCGCGCCGGCTGATGGCCGAGGCGGGCTTCTCGCGCCAGCGGCCGCTGAAGGTCAAGGTGCAGACCTCGGCGTCGGGCTCGGGCCAGATGATGCCCCTGCCGATGAACGAATTCGTGCAGCAGAACCTGCGCGATTGCTTCTTCGACGTCGAACTCGACGTGATCGAATGGAACACGCTGTTCACGAATTGGCGCGTCGGCGCCAAGGACGCGACGGCGCGCGGATCCAACGCGATCAACGTCACGTTCGCGGCGATGGATCCGTTCTTCGCCTTCGTGCGCTTCGTCGACAGCCGGATGGCGCCGCCGACCTCGAACAACTGGGGCTTCGTCAACGACCCCGAGTTCGACCGTCTGGTGGCGACCGCGCGCACGACGTTCGACGCGACCCAGCGCGATCAGGCGCTCGCCCGTCTGCACGCGCGCATCGTGGACGAGACGGTGTTCTTGTGGGTGGCGCACGACGTGGGTCCGCGGGCGACCAGCCCCCGGGTGCGCAACGTCGTCCAGCCGCGCAGCTGGTTCATCGACTTCTCGCCCGTCACGATGAACTGATCGGCGAACGGGGGCGGCGCCGCGCAAGCGCCGCCCCCGGCCTTTCCCCCGCATGTTCCAGTATCTCATCAAACGTCTGATCTACGCCGTCCCCATCGCGCTCGGGGTCAGCCTCGTTTGCTTTCTGATGGTGCATATCGCGCCCGGCGATCCGCTCGTTTCGGTGCTGCCGCCCGACGCATCGCTCGATCTGCAAAACCAACTGCGCGAAGCCTACGGCTTCGACAAGCCGCTGCCCATGCAGTTCCTGCTGTGGGTCTGGCGCGCGCTCGGCGGGGATCTCGGTTACTCGATCGCCACCGGCCGGCCCGTTGCGGCCGAGGTCTGGCGCGCGTTCGGCAACACCTTCATGCTCGCCGTGCTCGCCGCCATGTTCGGCTTCGTGGTGGGCGGCATCTTCGGCTTCGTCGCGGGCTACTGGCGCGACACCTGGATCGACCGCGTGGCGAGCGGCCTTTCGGTCGTCGGCGTCTCCGTGCCGCATTATTGGATGGGCATGGTTCTGGTGATCGTCTTCTCCGTGCAGCTCAACTGGCTGCCCGCGACCGGGGCGGGGCCCGGCGGGTCGGCGGATTGGGTGTGGGATTGGGAGCACGTGAAGTACCTCATCATGCCCGCGCTGACCATGTCGGTCATTCCGCTCGGCATCGTCGCGCGCTCGGTGCGCGCGCTGGTCGCCGACATCCTCAGCCAGGAATTCGTCGATGCCCTGCGCGCCAAGGGCCTGACCGACGCGGGCGTGCTGCTCCACGTCGTCAAGAACGCCGCCCCCACGGCTCTCGCCGTGATGGGCCTGCAGCTGGGCTACCTGCTCGGCGGCTCGATCCTGATCGAAACCGTTTTCGCATGGCCGGGAACGGGCTTCCTGCTCGGCAACGCGATCTTCCAGCGCGATCTGCCGCTGCTGCAGGGCACGATCCTGGTGCTCGCGATGTTCTTCGTCTCCCTCAATTTGCTGGTCGACATCGTGCAGACCTGGCTCGACCCGCGGATCAAACGCGCATGACCGCCGCACCGGCCGCCAACGCCCAGACCCAGACCGCCCCCGCCACCGCCTCGCGCGGCTATTGGGCCGGCGTGGGCCGCCGCCTCGTGCGCAACCGGCTCGCGATGGTGTGTCTTGCGATCCTCGTTCTGATCGTGCTCGCCGCGATCTTCGCGCCCTATATCGCGCCGCACGATCCCTATCGCGGCTCGATGATCCGCCGCTTGCGGCCGATCGGGACGGACGGCTATCCGTTGGGCACCGACGAGCTCGGCCGCGACATGCTCACGCGGCTCATCTACGGCGGGCGTCTGTCGCTGTTCATCGGCATCGTTCCGGTGTTGAACGCCTTCGTGATCGGCACGGCCTTGGGGGTCGTCGCGGGCTTCGTCGGCGGCAAGGTCAACATGGCGATCATGCGCACGATCGACGTGTTCTACGCCTTTCCCTCGGTGCTGCTCGCCATCGCGATCTCGGGCGCGCTCGGCGCGGGCATCTTCAATTCGATCATCTCGCTGACCGTCGTGTTCATCCCGCCCATCGCGCGGGTGGCGGAGAGCGTCACCACGCAAGTGCGCAACCTCGACTTCGTCGACGCCGCGCGCGCCTCGGGCGCGGGCTCCTTCACGATCATCCGCGTGCACGTGCTGGGCAATGTCATGGGCCCGGTCTTCGTCTACGCCACATCGCTGGTGTCGGTATCGATGATCCTGGCCGCGGGCCTGTCGTTCCTGGGCCTGGGCGTTAAGCCGCCGGAACCCGAATGGGGCCTTATGTTGAACACGCTGCGCACGGCGATCTATTCCCAGCCTTACGTCGCCGCGTTGCCGGGCGCGATGATCTTCGCCGTGTCGATCTGCTTCAACCTGTTCTCCGACGCGCTGCGCTCGGCGATGGACGTGAAGGTCTAGGATGCTGAAGCCCGCCGAAGACCGGGGCGGCCCCGCCCAACCGCTGCTGACGGTGCGCAACCTCGTCAAGCACTTCCCCGTGCGCGGAGGCGTGCTGGGCCGCACCACCGCGGTCGTGCAAGCGGTCGACGGCGTCGACTTCGACGTCGCCAAGGGCGAAACCCTCGGCATCGTGGGGGAGAGCGGTTGCGGCAAGTCGACCACCGCGCGGCTGCTGATCCGCCTGATCGAACCCGACGCGGGCGAGGTGCTGTTCGACGGGCAGGCGCTCGGCGAGGTCGACGGCGGGTTGACGCTGTCGGAGTTGCGTCGGCAGACGCAGATGGTGTTCCAGGATTCCTTCGCCTCGCTCAATCCGCGCCTGACGATCGAGGATACGATCGCCTTCGGTCCGAAGGTCCACGGGCTGGCCGACAAGGACGCCCGGGCGCGCGCGCGCGACCTTCTGGGAAAGGTGGGTTTGAATCCCGACCTGTTCGGGCGGCGCTATCCGCACGAATTGTCGGGTGGCCAGCGCCAGCGCGTGAACATCGCGCGCGCCCTCGCCCTCGCCCCGCGGCTCGTGCTGCTCGACGAAAGCGTCTCGGCACTCGACAAGTCGGTCGAGGCGCAAGTGCTCAATCTGCTCCAGGATCTGAAGGCCGAGTTCGGCCTGACCTACGTCTTCATCAGCCACGATCTCAACGTCGTGCGCTACATGTCCGACCGGGTGATGGTGATGTATCTCGGCCGGGTCGCGGAGATCGGCCCCGTCGAGGAGCTGTATGCCAATCCGCGCCATCCCTATACGCGGGCGCTGCTTTCCGCGATGCCCTCGATGGATCCCGACCGGCGCACTCAGGAAGCGCCCATCGCCGGCGATCCGCCCAATCCCATCAATCCGCCGTCGGGCTGCCGCTTCCATACGCGCTGCCCGTTCGCCGAGGACGTTTGCGGAAAGGCCGTGCCCGCGCTGACGGCGACCAAGGCCGATCCCGCCCATCGCGTCGCCTGCCACATGATCGACGCGGCCTCGGGCCATTCCAAAGCCGGGAGCCTCGCATGAACCTGCCCCTTTCGCCGGAGCATTGCGCGGAACTCGCGCGCGCGCTTGGCGTGACCGCGACCCCGGCGCAAGGTCAAGCGATGGCGACGTCGCTGGCGCCGGCGCTGACCAAGGTCGCGACGTTGCGCGTATCCTTCGAAGCCGAGCCGGCCGCCTACGCCGCCAATATCGCGAAAGGCCGCGCGCCGTGACCGATCCCGCCGATTTCACCCTGATCGAGGCCGCCGACGCGGTCGCCGCGCGCAAGGTTTCGTCGGTCGAACTGACCAAGGCCGTGCTCGCGCGCGCCAAAGCCTGGCAGCCGAAGATCAACGCGTTCATCGCGCTGGACGAGGAAGGCGCGCTTGCCGCCGCCGCGCGCGCCGATGAAGCGCCCGCCCGGGGCAAGCTGCACGGCGTGCCGCTCGCCCACAAGGATATGTATTACCGTGCGGGCCGCGTGGCGACGTGCGGCTCGGCCATCCGCCGCGATTGGCGGGCGGATACGACCGCGACCGCCTTGGCGCGTATCGACGCGGCCGGGGCAGTCGATTTGGGCACGCTCAACATGGCCGAGTTCGCCTTCGGGCCGACGGGCCACAACTACCATCACGGCCATTGCCGCAATCCCTGGAACCCCGCGCATATGACCGGGGGTTCCTCGTCGGGTTCGGGGGCGGCCGTCGCGGCGCGGGCGGCGTTGGCGGCCCTCGGCTCGGACACCGGCGGTTCGATCCGCATGCCGGCCTTCTGCAATGGCCTCGCCGGGATCAAGCCGACCTGGGGCCGCGTCAGCCGAGCGGGTGCCATGCCGTTGTCCTGGTCGATGGACACGGTGGGGCCGCTCGCGCGCACCGTCGCGGACTGCGCACGCGTGTTCGGCGCCATCGCCGGCCCCGACCCCGCCGACCCGACGGCGGCGGCCGAACCGGTGGACGATTACGAGGCCGCTTGCGGCAAGCCGATCGCGGGTCTGCGCGTCGGCATTCCGAAAGGCTATTTCGATCAGGGACTGGCGCCGGAAATCGAAGCGGCGCTCACGGCGGCCGCGAAGATATTCGAGAAGCTGGGCGCCAAGCTCGTGACCGTCGCCATGCCCGATCTCGACGCGATCAACGCCGCCGGATCGCTGATCACGCTGTCGGAGGCGGCGAGCGCCCATCGCCCGTGGCTGATCGAACGGCCGCAGGATTATTCCGAACAAGTCCGCGCCCGGCTGATGCCCGGCCTGGCCGTGCCGGCCGTGGCCTATCTCGACGCGTTGCGCGCCCGCGCGGCGGCGATCCCCGGCTTCGTGGCAAGCGTGTTCGGCGCATGCGACGCGCTGCTCTGCCCGGTCAGCGACCGGCCGGTTCCGACCATCGCGGAAACCGATGTCGCCGGGGGCCCCGCGATGCCGGGTTTGCTCGCCGCGCTCACGCGGCTCAGCCGCCCCTTCAACGTGCTCGGCTTGCCCGCGCTGTCGATCCCCTGCGGGTTCGACGCGAAGGGGCTGCCGCTCGGCTTCCAACTCGCGGGTCGGCCCTTCGCCGAGGCGACGCTCTTCGCACTCGGTCACGCCTACGAGCGCGAAACGCAAGTCCATCGCCGGGTGCCGGCACCATGACCGAAGCGCTGGTTTCCGTCCGCGATCTGCGCGTGCTGTTCCGCACGGGCGAGCGTACCGTCCATGCGGTCAACGGCGTGGATCTGTCGCTCGCGCAAGGCGAGGTGCTGGGGCTGCTTGGGGAATCCGGCTCGGGCAAGTCGGTCACGTTGCGGGCGCTTTTGCGCCTTCTGCCGCCCAAGCGCACGACGATCTCGGGGACGATCTCGGTCGCCGGGAACGACGTCGTCGCGATGGACGAGGCGGCGGCGCGCGATTATCGCGGCGGCGTCGTGTCGATGATCTTCCAGGAACCGATGCTGGCCTTCGATCCGGTCTTCACGATCGGCGAGCAGATCGCCGAGGCCGTCGTCCGGCACGAAAACGTCGACCGTGCCGCGGGCCGCGCCCGCGCCCTCGAAATGCTCGATCGCGTGCGCATCCCCTCGCCCAAACGGCGGTTGGACGCGTATCCGCACGAAATGTCGGGCGGCATGCGCCAGCGCGCGATGATCGCCCTGGCGTTGGCCTGCAAGCCCAAGCTGCTGCTCGCCGACGAGCCCACGACGGCGCTCGACGCCACGGTGCAGATCCAAATCCTGCTGCTGTTGCGCGAGCTGCAGCGCGAGATGGGCATGGGCGTGATCTTCGTCACGCACGATATGGGTGTGGCGGTCGAAGTCTCCGACCGGATCGCGGTGATGTACGCGGGGCGGATCGTGGAAAGCGGCGCGGTCCGCGACGTGATCCGCAACCCCTCGCATCCCTATACGCGCGGGCTGCTCTCTTCGACCGTGCACGGCTCGATGCGCGGCAAGCGGTTGGAGGCGATCCCCGGCGCCCCGCCGAATTTGGCGACCGCGCCGACGGATTGCGCTTTTGCCCCGCGCTGCAAATGGGTGGCCGACGCGTGCCGTGCCGGCGTGCCCGACCTGGCGCCCGTGGCGCCCGGTCACGTCGCCGCCTGCGTGCGACTGGGTGCGGCGGCGCGCGCGTGATCGGGATTCGGTGGACTAGGAAAAATGGTGCCCGGGGCCGGAATCGAACCAGCGACACTGCGATTTTCAATCGCATGCTCTACCAACTGAGCTACCCGGGCACCGGGCGCTTTCGAGCGCGCCGTGTATAGGGCGCTCCGGCCCCCCTGTCAACGCTTCGAACCCTTGGATTTGACGGGCTTTTCCCGTCCCGCGAGGGCGGCTTCTGCGGCCGCGTCCAAGCGCCGCTTGTCGGCGGCGGGCACCTTGTCCCAGCGCGTGCCCGTCAACGCCGCGTGCAGCGCGTAGAGCAGATTGCGCGTCGCCGCGCGCGGCCGCAGCCGCTTGACCGCCACATACGCGGCGACCGCCCCCACCCGGCGCAAATCGTCGGGCGATGCGATCCCCGCCTCGCCCAACCAGGCCTGCGATTTGGGTCCGAGGCTGGACATGGCCGCGATCTTTCGGGGCGGGCCCTTTCGCCTCGGCGCGGGCGCGCGCAGCGCGGCTTCGTGGGCGCGCATCGCCCAGGGCCGCAGCGCGCCCGGATCGTCGAGCGCATCGGGTGGCGCTTGGTGATAGCCGAGCGAAACGGTCTTGCCCGGCCGCTCGTAAAGGAAAGGCGCCAAGCCCTCGGCCGCGAAGGCGGGCCGCGTCCGTTCGTCGGTCTTGAGATACAGCGTGTCGTCCGCGATCAAGGCGAACATGCGCCCCTCGCGGAACAGCCCCCACCCGCCGAACATCGCGCGCGCGCGAACCGGTCCCAGCGCTTCGCCCAAAAGGTCCACGCACATCGAAACGAAGGGCGTGGGGGTGCGGCTCATCGCGGCTCGTCCGGAACTTCGTCGGTCGGAATGCGATAGCCGCCAGTCAGCCACCGGCGCATATCCTCGTCCTTGCAGCGCGCCGAGCAAAACGGCCGGAACTCGGCATGCGCGGCCCGCTTGCACATCGGGCACGCCGCCTTGCGCGGCTTCTTGGGCAGCGGAACGATCTCGCTCATTCGCCGGCGTTCCCGCGCGCGCGCGCGCGCGTCAGTTCGACCAGCCCCGCCGGCGTGAATCCGAGCACGTCCACCCGCCGCCGGTCCTCGCGCACCGCATGTTTGAGCGCGTCCAGCAAACGCGTGCGCTCGCCCGGTTTGACGACGCGCAACACATCGACCGCGACGAGGCCCGAAAGGTCGCGCAAGCGCAGCTGGCGGGCGATCGCGCGCGCGGCTTCGAGGTCGATCGCGAGCGCGTCGGCCTTCGCCGAGCCGGCGTTCACGTCGATCGCGATCAATGCCGCGGTCGGTTCGATCGAAAGCCATGCCCCCGAGGGCAGATCGACGCGCGGTTCGCGCAATCCGGCAAGCGTCGTTGCCGCGTCGTGACGGTCGAACGCCGCGGGATCGTGCGCCGCGCGGGCTTCGCGCGCCAGGTCCGCATCGGCGCAAACGATGCGCGCCGAGGGGCCCGCCGCAAGGACGCGCGTCAAAGCGGGGATCGCGGACTCGGACCACAGCGATGCGGGCGGTCCGTCGGCGGCGAACCCCGCCGCCCGCGCGCGCAGCGCTTCGAGTTCGGCCGACAGCGCCGCATCGTCAGCCTGCAACGCGCCCGCGCGCAAAATCAGACCTTCGCCCGGTGCGGCCAAAGCGTGCGCGCGGGCCTGCAGCGCCTCGCGCTTGGCCGCCGGCACGCGTTTGGACACCGATGCGCCCTTGCCACCCGGCAGCAGAACCATCGACGCCCCTTCGAGCGCCACGCGCCGCGATACCCGCGCGCGCTTTTCCCCTGCGGGCGCTTCGACGACCTGGACGACGAGAGCGGTTCCGGGCGCGAGCGGTTTGTCGGTGTCGAGCAGGGCGACCTTGCCGCCGGCCAAGTCGACGAAAACGCCACCCGGTGCGGCTTGGCCCGCGCGGGCGCGATGGACCGCACCGGGGGCGAGCGCGCGGTCGGCGGGCTCGCGCGCGATGTCGATCAGCGTCCCGCGCGCGTAGCCGAGCGCGAGCACCCAATCGCCGTCGCGGTCGATCAATATCTCGTCGATCGCGTCCCTCACGCGCCCGCCCCGGCGAGCAGAGCTTCGGTCGCGTAGAGATCGAGCCCCACGACGTTGGGATAGGACCCCGAGAGGAATCGCACGAAGGCGGCCGCGCGTCCCTGGATGGCGTAGGCGCCGGCCTTGCCGCGCCATTCGCCGTCGGCCAGATAGGCGTCGACCTCCGCCGGCGACAGGCGCTTGAAGGCGATGACGGTTTCGGACACGCGCACGCGCGGCTTGGCGCCGGGAACGATCAAACAGATGCCGCCGATCACGCGATGGCGTCGCCCGGAAAGCAGATTCAGATGCCGCCGCGCCTCGGCCGCGTCCTCGGTTTTGGCCAGCATGCGCCGGCCGCAGGCGACGATCGTGTCGGCGGCGAGCACGAGGCAGTCGGGACGCGCGCGCGCCACGGCTTCGGCCTTTTCCCGGGCCAGACGTGCGGCGAGCGCGCGCGGGCTTTCCCCGGCGCGCGGCGTTTCGTCGAGATCGGCGGGCAGGATTTCGGCCGGGTTGCGGCCGATTTGGGCGAGCAAGTCGCGCCGGCGCGGACTCGCGGAAGCGAGGACGAGCGCGCGCGCCAAGCTGTCCCTATTTGAAGCGGAAGGTGATCCGACCCTTGGTCAGATCGTAGGGCGTCATTTCGACGTTCACGCGGTCGCCCGCAAGCACCCGGATGCGGTTCTTGCGCATCTTGCCCGAGGTGTGGGCGAGCACTTCGTGATTGTTGTCGAGCTTCACGCGGAACATCGCGTTGGGCAGAAGTTCCTGGACCACGCCCGAGAACTCGATGAGGCCTTCCTTCGCCATGGGTCTCCAATGGGTTCGCCCACCGCCCGGAAGGGCGGTATCGGGGGCGCAACATGGCGCCGAAGGGGCGCGAGGTCAAGCCTTGGCGGGGGGCTCGAAATCGACCGCCACCCCGGGGAAACGCTTGAGAATCCGCGCCTTGAGACCTTCGCGCAAGGTCCGATAGCCCTCCAGCCGCGCTTCGCGGCTGCCTTCTTCGATCAGCGTCGGGTCGAAGGTGGGCCAGTATTCGACGTCGCAGGCCATGATCCGGGTGAGTTCGAGCGCCTTGTGGTGTGCCTCGGGGCTCAATGTGACGATCAGATCGAACGAGCTGTCGTGCAACTGATCGAAGGTCTTCGCGCGGTGGCGGTGGATGTCGACGCCGAGCTCGCCCAACGACGCGATCACGAAGGGATCGATCTCCTGCGGGCGAACGCCGGCCGAATCGACGTAAACGCGCGTGCCCAGCAGCTTCTTCGCCAGGCCCTCGGCCATCGGCGAACGCACCGCATTGTGCGTGCAACTGAACAGGACGCTGCCGATTTTCCCGGTCATTCTTTCCCGGTCATTTCTTCCCGGTCATTGGGGGGGCCTGGGGAGCGGGGGGACGGTTCAGGCGCGGATGTGGAGCACGCAGATCAACGTGAAGAGCCGGCGCGCGGTGTTGAGGTCGAGCGCGATCTTGCCGTCCAGACGCTCGCGCAGCAGCTGCGCGCCGTCGTTGTGGACGGCGCGCCGGCCCATATCGAGCGCTTCGATCTGCGAGGGCGACAGACGCTTGATCGCGTCGTAGTAGCTCTCGCAGACGGTGAAATAGTCCTTGATGGTCGTCCGGAACGGCGTCAGCGGCAGCACGTGCTTGTCGATGGGATCGCCCGTCTCCGCGCGCAGGTCGAAGGCCAGGCGGTTCTCCTCGATCGCTAGCGTCAGCTGATAGGGCCCCGGGGGGCCGCCGACGAGCTCGAAATTGTTCTCGTCGAGCAGATCGAACATCGCGACCGCGCGTTCATGCTCGATGTCGGCGTTGCGCCGGACGCGGAGATTTTCGGCGAGGTCGATTTTGCAGATCCGGTTGCGCTTCTCCGAAGAGCCATCCATCCCCTACTCCCTTCCGGTGCGGATCGCGAGCGAGGCCGCATGCGAGGCCAAGCCCTCGGCGCGGGCGAGCGCGATGCCGTCCGCCGCGAGGCGCTCGAGCGCCTTTGCGTCCGCGCCGATCAGCGTCGTGCGCTTCATGAAGTCGGGCGTGCCGAGACCCGAGGCGAACCGCGCCGACCGGCTTGTCGGCAACACGTGATTGGGGCCGGCGAGGTAATCGCCGAGCGCTTCGGGCGTGTGGCGGCCGACGAAGATGGCGCCGGCGTGCCGGATGCGCGCGGCGAGCTTTTTGGCGCCGCGGCAGGCGAGTTGCAGATGCTCCGGTGCGAGACGATCGACGATCGCCGGAATGGCGGCCGGGTCGCGGACCACCACGACGGCCCCGTGATCGCGCCACGAAGCCCCCGCGATCGCCGCGCGCGGATGGACGCGCAGTTCCGCGGCAACGCACGCGACAACCGCATCGGCGTAGGCCGGATCGTCGGTCACCAGCACGGACTGCGCGGCCGCGTCGTGTTCGGCCTGCGCCAGCAGATCCACCGCGATCCAGCGCGGATCGGCCGACGTGTCGGCGACGACGCACACCTCCGACGGGCCCGCGATCAGATCGATGCCGACGGTCCCGAAGACCATTCGTTTGGCCGCGGCGACGTAGGCGTTTCCGGGGCCGACGATCTTGTCCACCGGCGCCAACGACGCCGTGCCGTAGGCGAGCGCCGCGACCGCTTGCGCCCCGCCGACGCGATGGATTTCGTCGACGCCCGCGATCGCGCACGCCGCGAGCACGAGCGGTTCGATCCGGCCGCCGGGCGCCGGCACGGTCGCGACTAGCCGCTTCACGCCCGCGACCTTCGCCGGAACGGCGTTCATCAGCACCGAGGACGGATAGGCAGCCTTGCCGCCGGGTACGTAAAGCCCGACAGAATCGAGCGGGGTCCAGCGCCAGCCGAGTTCGATCCCCGTCGCGTCGCGCCAGGACCGCCCTTCGGGCTTCATGCGCGCATGGAACGTGGCGATGCGTTTGGCGGCGGTTTTGAGCGCCGCGATCGCCCGCGGATCGCATGCCTTGCGCGCGGCGGCGATTTCGGCCGCCGACACGCGGATGGTCGCGGGCGTCAGGGTCACGCGGTCGAAGCGTTTTGTGTAGGCGATCAGCGCGGCGTCGCCGCGCTTGCGCACGTCGGCGATGATTTTCGCGACGGTGCTGTCGACGGCGCGAGCGCCCGCCTCGCGTGCGGCCAGCAGCTTTGCGAAGCCGCGTTCGAAACCCGCGGCGGCGGCGTCGAGCCTAAGCGGCACGGGCGGCCTCCGCGAGGCGCTCGATCAAGGGGGCCATCTTCGCATGGCGCGTTTTGAGCGCGGCGCGATTGACGATCAAGCGCGAGGTCACGTCGGCGATGCGCTCGACCTCGACGAGGCCGTTGGCCTTCAGCGTGGCGCCCGATGACACCAGATCGACGATGCGCCGCGCCACGCCCAGCGCGGGCGCCAATTCGATGGCGCCGTTCAGCTTGATGCATTCGGCCTGCACGCCGCGGCGCGCGAAATGCTTGCGCGCGACATTGGGATACTTCGTGGCGACGCGCACGTGCGACCAGCGGCGCGGATCGTCCTTGCCGGCGAGATCGGCGGGCTCGGCGACCGCGAGGTGGCATTTGCCGATCCCCAGATCGAGCGGCGCGTAAATCTCCGGGTAGTCGAACTCCACGATCACGTCGTCGCCCGCCACGCCCAAATGGGCGGCGCCGAACGCCACGAAGGTCGCCACGTCGAAGGCGCGCGCGCGCACGATGTCCAGATCCGGATCGTCGGTCCGGAAGCGCAGCAAGCGCGTGTCCGGATCGTCGAATTCCGGTTCGGGGCGGATGCCGGCCCGGCGCAGCAGCGGCATCGCTTCCTTAAGGATGCGGCCGTTGGGCAAGGCGATGATCAGTTTGTCGTTCGCGGTCACGAAAATGCTCCTCCCGGCGGTTATAGCCGCCGGGGCCCGAACTGTCATGGCGGGGGATGGGCGGATTTCAGGCGGCGGGATGTCGCGGGCGCCACTGGGTGGGCCAGGGTTCCCCGATATCCTGCATGACGCAGGAAATATGCGGGCCTTCCAGACGCACGGCGGCGTCGCCCGCGAAGACCATGACGATCGCCCCCGGATGGGCCTCGATCGTCAGCAATTCCAACACCCGGCCGCGGTCGCGCTGGTCGAGCCCGCGCCGCCGTACCGCCTCCACCCCGTGGAAGTGGATACCGCAATTGACGCGCTCGTAGGAATTGCAGGGCATCAACGCGGGATCCAGCGCGGGGTCAGCGCGCGGCGCGTCGAGCTCGTTCTCCCAGGTCTCGTCGCAATTCTCCCAGCGGAAGCGGTTGGCGACGAGTACGAATTCGCGCTGCAGCGTCTCGAACTTCATGTCCCCGACGGGGATCAGCGCATCCTGCAGGCAGGCCGCGATGATGCGAAAATCCTCGGCATCGGTCGCCTTCAGCTTCAAACCTTGGGCGGCGGACATCAGGCGGCCTCCTTCACGCGCTCGATCTCCGCCCCGCACGCGGCGAGCTTTTCCTCCAGCCGCTCGTAGCCGCGATCGAGATGGTAGACCCGATTGACCAGCGTTTCGCCTTCGGCCGCCAGCCCCGCGATGACCAGCGAGACCGATGCGCGCAGATCCGTCGCCATCACTTGCGCGCCGGTCAGCTTGCGCACGCCGCGCACCATCGCCGACCCGCCGTGAAGGTTGATGTTGGCACCCATCCGGCGCAGTTCGGGGACGTGCATGAAGCGGTTCTCGAAGATCGTCTCGGTGATCATCGACGCGCCCTCCGCCGTCGCGGCCAGCGCCATCATCTGCGCCTGCAGGTCGGTGGGGAAACCCGGGAACGGCTCGGTCATCACGTCCACGCCGACCAGCGGCGCGTTGGTCCGGCGCACGCGAAGCCCGCGCGGCGTATCCTCCAGCGTCGCCCCCGCCGCGCGCAGCGCTTCGGCCGCAGCGGCGATGAGCTCGACGCGGCCGCCCAGCAATTCGACATCCCCGCCCGTCGCGGCGGCGGCCATCGCATAGGTGCCCATTTCGATCCGGTCCGGCACGATCGCGTGCGTCGTGCCCGACAAGCGGTCGCGGCCGTGGATCGTCAGCGTATCGGTGTCCACGCCCTCGATCGAAGCGCCCATCGCGATCAAGCAGCGGGCGAGATCGCCCACTTCCGGTTCGCGCGCGGCATTGGACAGCACGGTCGTCCCCTTGGCGAGGCACGCCGCCATCATCAGATTTTCGGTCGCGCCGACCGACACGAACGGGAACACGATCTTGGCCCCCGTCAGCCCGTGGGGGGCCATCGCGTCCACATAGCCTTCGCGCAATTCGATCTTCGCACCCAGCGCTTCGAGGCCCTTGATGTGCAGATCGACCGGCCGGGCGCCGATCGCGCAGCCGCCCGGCAACGAGACCTTGGCCTGGCCTTCGCGCGCCAGCAGCGGCCCCAAAACCAGCACCGAGGCGCGCATCTTGCGCACCAAATCGTAGGGCGCGGTCGTGCTGGCGATCTTGCGCGCGGTCAGCGCGAGCACGCGGCCCTGATGGCCGCCGGCCGCATGCCCATCGAGCGCGATGTCCACGCCCAACGTTCCGAGCAGATTGGCGAGCGTGGTGATATCCGCCAGATGCGGAATGTTGGCCAACGCGAGGGTTTCTTCGGTCAGAAGGCTCGCCGCCATCAACGGCAACGCCGCGTTCTTGGCGCCGCCCACCGGTATGCTGCCGATCAGGGCTTTGCCCCCGCGAATGCGAATCTTATCCATAATCCCCGTGCCGCTTTCGTGCGGTTTTACCGCGACGCGGCGGCAAAATCCAGACCGCAATGGGGCATGACCGGGGCGTCAGAACCCCGCACCGGGTTGGGACAAATAGATTTTTTCGTCCTCGGTGTCGGCGCGGCCGAGACTGGCGTTGCGATGCGGAAAACGCCCGAATCGCGCGATCACGTCGCGGTGCTTGTCGGCATAATCGACGACGCGGGCCTTCCATTCGGCCTCGGGCAACGCGCGCATCAAGGCGCATGCCTCGTCCTGCGCCGCCATGTCCTCGGCATGCTCGAACGGAAGATAGACGAAAACCCGGGCGACCCCCGGCATGGCACGATCGAAGCCTTTGGCGATCGTCGCGCGCGCCGCACGCAAAGCGGCGAGATCGCAGTCGAAGGCGGCTTGCGTACCGCGATGCAGGTTGCGCGGCGCTTGATCGAGCAACACGATCAACGCGAGCGAGCCGTCTTCGGTGTCGAGCCACCGGTCGAGTTCGCCCGCCCGCGCGCGCGCGGCCCAAGGCCCCAAGATCTCGCGACACGCCGCATCGAAGGCCGGGTCCTTGCCGAACCACGCGTCGCGCCACGCGCCGCGTTCGGGCCCGAACCAGAAATCGAGGACCGCGGCGATGCCGGCTTCGTCCTCGGCCGCTTGCCGGCCGCGCAACTGGGCTTTGCGTTTGCGCAAATTGGCGCGCAGCGCTTCGGCCTCGCGCATTTTGCGGCGGGCTTCCTCGGCGAGGGCATGTTCGCCTTTGTGGGTCATGCCGGCGTTCCCCAGCGGTTGATCGCAAAGGCCGCCACTGCGCACGCCGCGATGACGGCGCACATCGGGCCGGGCGTTCCATCGGCGAAGTACCCGGCAAGCACGCTGGTGACGGCACCAAGCCCGAATTGGATCGCCCCGGCCAGCGCGGAGGCGGTGCCCGCGAGATGCGGGAAAGGTGCAAGGGCTCCGGCGGTCGCGTTCGCGCCGATGAACCCGATCGTCGCCAGAAACGCGAAGATCGCGGCGACGAGGCCCCACAATCCGCCAATCCCGCCCGCCCCCACCGCGAAGACGACGCCCCCCAGCGCCGCCGCCGCCGCGAACGCGGCGCGCAAAGTGCGGTCGAGTCCGATGCGGCCGACATTGCGCCCGTTGACCGCCGAAGCGGCCATCATCCCGACCACATTGAGGCCGAACAGGAAGCCGTAAAGCTCGGGCTTCACGCCGAAAATCTCGATGTAGACGAACGGCGTGCCGCCGATATAGGCGAACATCGCCGCGAACATGAAGGCACCCGAGAACGCATAGGCAAGGAAGCGCCGGTCGCGCGCGACTTCCGCGTAGCCCGCGACGACGGACCGCCAATCGGCCGGGCGGCGGTCGGCATGTGCCAGTGTTTCGGGTACGCGGAACAGAAACCACATCACGGCCAATGCGAACGCGCCCAAGGCGAGGAAGATCGCCCGCCAACCCGCCCACAGATCGACGACCCCGCCGAGCAGCGGCGCCAGCATCGGTGCCGCCCCCATGACGAGCATCATCAGCGAGAACATCGCCGCCGAGCGCTCGCGGTCGAACACGTCGCGGACCATCGCGCGCGCGAGCACGGGGGCCGCACTCGACCCCAACGCCTGGACGAAACGCGCGGCGATCAGCGTCTCGACGTCGCGCGCGATCGCTGCAAGGACGCACGCCGCGACGAACACCGCGATCCCGACCGCGATCGGAATCCGGCGGCCGAAACGGTCGCCCACCGGCCCCCAGAACAGCTGGCCGATGCCGAAACCCAGGAAATAAACGCCCAGCGTGATCTGGACTTCGTGCTGCCCGACGGCGAATTCGCGGCCGATCGCGGGCAACGCGGGCAGATACATGTCGATGGCCAACGGCGCGAACGCCATCAACCCGCCCATCACGAACACGAACACGCGGTCGCCGGGCCAATTGTCGGGCCGCGCGCCGCCTTTCAAAACCGCGAACATGCCGGCTTGTTTAGGCGCCCCGTCAGATCGCGTCGAGCGGGATTTTCAGGTACCGCACGCCGTTGGCCTCGGGCGGCGGCAATTCGCCCGCGCGGATGTTGACCTGGATCGAGGGCAGCAGCAGCAGCGGCACGGGCAACGTTTTGTCGCGCGCTTCGCGCATCGCAACGAAGGCGGCTTCATCGACGCCGTCCTTGACGTGCACGTTGGCGGCACGCTGTTCGGCCACGGTCGAAACCCAGCGCGGCGGCCGGCCTTCGGGCGGATAGTCGTGACACATGTAAAGCCGCGTGTCGCCCGGCAGGTCGAGCAGGCGCCGGATCGAACGGTAGAGGGTGCGCGCCGAACCGCCGGGGAAATCGCAACGCGCCGTGCCGATGTCGGGCATGAACAGCGTGTCGCCGACGAAGACGTGCTTGCGCCCATCGCCGCCCTCGACCAGCAGCATCTTGCACGCGGGCGTATGGCCCGGCGCGTGCCAGACCGTCAGCGTCAACCCGCCGATCGCGAGCCGGTCGCCCTCGCCCAGCAGCCGGTCGAACTGCCGGCCATCGGCCGCGAACTCGGCCCCGAGATTGAGGAGCTTCGCCCAAGTCGCCTGCACGTCGACGATATGGGCCCCGGTCGCGACCTTGGCGCCAAACTTGGACTTGAACCACGGCGCCGCCGAAAGATGGTCGGCATGCGCGTGCGTTTCGATCACCCAATCGAGCGTGCAATCCCCGACGCACGCGGCGAGCCTTTCGGCGGAGACGGTCGAGGTCCGCCCGGATTTCCAGTCGTAGTCGAGCACCGGGTCGATCGCGACGGCGCGCTTGGCCGCACGGTCGGCGAGGATGTAGCTGACCGTGCCGGTGACGGGATCGAAGACGGCCGCGATGTCGGGTTCGCTCATGCGCGCAGGCACCCTTGAACTTTAGAGTTCTCTAATATATATGATGGCGACGGAGACCGACAATGACCCAAACGCCCCGCGAAATCGATGCATCCACCGCCAAATCCTGGCTCGACCGGGGCGAGGCGATCCTGATCGACGTCCGCGAAGCGGGTGAACATGCGCGCGAGAACATCGCGGGCGCCAAGCTCGTTCCGCTGTCGTCGTTCGACCCGGCCAAAGTACCCGGCGCCCCCGGCAAGCGCTTGGTGGTGCACTGCCTGTCCGGCCGTCGCGCGACGGACGCGCAGAACCGCTTGGCCGCCGCCGGCATCGACGCCATCGTCCTGACCGGCGGCATCGAGGGCTGGAAGGCTGCGGGCCTGCCGGTCCGCGAGAACAAGTCCGCACCGCTGCCGATCATGCGACAGGTCCAAATCGTCGCGGGCACACTCGTCGTCGTCGGGGCGGCATTGGGCGCCACGGTGCATCCGGGCTTCCACGCGCTGTCGGCCTTCGTCGGCGCGGGCCTCGTCTTCGCGGGCGTGTCGGGCTGGTGCGGCATGGCCAATCTGCTCGGCCTCCTGCCCTACAACAAGCGCACCGCGACGGGTTGATCTCACTCCGCCCGCCGGCCGAGCGCGCGCAGCGCTTCCAGCGTGCGCCGCTCCTCGTCTTCGAGTACGCGCCGATAGGCTTCGTAGAGTGCCGGCGGAATATTGTCGAAAGTGCCGCGTGCGTTCTCGCGCAAGCGCGCGAGGCGCCGTTCGAGCCGGAAAATCTCTGTCGCGCGGTCGTCGGCCGTGCCGTCTTCGAGCCGTGCGACGACCGACGCCAGCCGCGCGCGCAAGGCGGCGCGCAGGTCGTCCTCCAACGGCCGGTCGAGCAGCGTCTCCATCTGGCTCAACAAGCGTTCGAATTCGAAGCGCACATCCACCGGCGGCCGCTCGGGCGCCTGGGCTAGGGCGAGCGCGGGCGCCACGCACGCAGCCAGGATCAATACCCTCATGCCGCCTTCGCGTGGTGGTAGACGTGCCACAAGAACAACGCGCCCGCCGACCGGTGCGGCCGCCACGCTTCGCCGAGTTTGCGCAGGCGCTTTTCATCGGGGCGCGCGCGCAAGCGCTTGAGGATCCGCATCGCCTCCTGCAGGGCGAGATCGTTGCCGGGCCAGATGTCCGGCCGGCGCAAGGCGAACAGCAGATAGATTTCGGCGCTCCATCGGCCGAGACCTTTGAGCTTCGTGATCTCGGCGATGGCGGCCTCGTCGTCGGCGGCGTGCAATTCCTCGAACCGCAACGCGCCGGTGACCACCGCTTGCGCGAGCCCGCGAACGTAAAGCGCCTTCTGGCGCGACAGGCCCATGGCGCGCAACGCCTCGTCGGAGGCTTCCAGCACGCGCTCGGGCGCGATCTCGCCCAGGCCCGCCTCAAGCTTGGCCCAAATGCCGCTGGCTGCGGCCACCGACACCTGTTGCGCGACGATCGCCCGCGCGAAACCGACGAATCCCAGCGGCCGGGCGCGCGGCTTTGGATAGCCGATGCGCGCCAACCATTCGGCGACGTGCGCGTCGCGCGCGGCCAACGCGTCGAGCGCGCGCTTCAAATCCCGCTTGGCTTTGCGTTCGTCGACGGTCTGCAGCTGCGGGGGCACGTCGGCGTCGCTCAGTGCGGCGCGTGCGCCAGCGTGTCGGTGATCGTGGTCAGCCGTGCCAGCAGGTAATCGGCCGTGTCCGGATCGGCGTCGTCGACCTTGGTCAGTACGCGCTCGATCATCTTGCGCTTGAAGCGCTCGCGGTCGGCGGGGCCGCCGTCGTACTGGGTTTCCTGGGCGACCTCGAGCGCCGCCTTGACCGCCGGATAGAGGGCGGGCGGCATATAGGCGCGCTCGTAGATATACTTGAGCCCGCCCACCGGATCGTAGATCAGCTGGCGCGCGCGTTCGATCGGCACGTCCGCGCGCAGCGCCATGCCGCGCTCGAACAGGAAGATGTCGCCCATGCACAGGGCGCGGATGACGAGCCCCGGCTCCAGACGGCCGGTCGCGTGCAGCTGCGCGGCGAGCTTGGCGACGTCGTCCTCTTCCGACTTCAGCGAGGCGCCGACGGTCGCGATTTCATGCGCGCTGGTCGCAAGGCTGGCCGCCAGATCGGGCGTCACATCGTCGCGCGCGAGCAGCTTCTCCTTGATCGAGGCCGACGCGAGCGCGTAGAGCTTTTCGAGCACGCGCACCGGCAGTTTGGAGCGGCCCGCGAGCTTTTCCTGGACGACCGAGGCTTTGCCGTGCCGTTCGACCATCCGTTCGGCGGTGGCCTCGGACAGCTCCGCCCCTTCGTTGCCGGCGAGCGTCGCGGCCACGCGCGGCGTCCCGTCCTCGACCAGCGCGCGCGCGATCTTGTCGGAAACCTTCGGGCGGCCGGCGATCGCGACCTGCTTGCTTTCGGCCTTGGACTTCACGATTTCGAGCAGATCGGCGTCGGAGAACGCGGCCGACTCCGCGAGCATCGGCAAGGCGACGTCGTCGATATCCTTGGCGAGCGCCATCGCGAGCCCATCGGGCAGGCGGGCGGCCTTCTTCAGATGCTGGGCGAGCGCCTCGCGCACGGTCGTCATCGCGTCCCGCGCCATCAAACGCAGCACGACCTCGGCTTCGGCGCGTTCGCCCGCGCTCAACGCCGCGTCCTGATAGACCTCCGCCACTTTCGCCGCCACGTCCGCGCGCGTGGTGGCCGACGGATCGACCGAAAGCCGCGCGATATCACCAGGCGTCAGTTTGGCCATGTCCCCGAATTCTCCCGCCCTGAGGCTAGCATGCCGCGCGCGCGAGACATGCCGCCAATTTCCTCCACATTTTGCATGGACTTAACCCTCGCCGCAACGTTTGACTTGCCGCCCGGCCGCCCCCTACAAGTTTCGCGGAGGTCCGTCCGGACCAGGGGGAGACGCGCTTCATGGATGGTGGCGAACGGATCGATCTATCGCGGCCGATCGGCGACACGGTCAAAGCCACAACTTGCTACATGTGCGCCTGCCGTTGCGGCATCAAGGTGCATTTGCATCAAGGACGCATCCGCTACATCGAAGGCAACAAGGATCACCCGGTGAACAAAGGCGTGCTGTGCGCCAAGGGTTCGGCCGGGATCATGAACCACTACAGCCCCGCGCGGCTGCGCAAACCGTTGAAGCGCGCGGGCGAGCGCGGATCGGGCGCGTTCGTGGAAATCGAGTGGGAGGAGGCGCTGACGACGCTTGCCGCGCGTCTGGCGCATATCCGCGCGACCGATCCCAAAAAGCTCGCCTTCTTCACCGGGCGCGATCAAAGCCAATCGCTGACCGGCTGGTGGGCCAACCAATTCGGCACGCCGAATTTCGCCGCGCATGGCGGATTCTGTTCGGTCAATATGGCCGCCGCCGGGCTTTACACCATCGGCGGCTCGTTTTGGGAGTTCGGCGAACCCGATTGGGAGCACGCCGAGTATTTCCTGATGTTCGGCGTGGCCGAGGATCACGACTCCAACCCGATCAAGGCGGGTATCGCCAAGCTCAAGGCGCGCGGCGCCAAATTCGTGTCGGTCAATCCGGTCAAGACCGGCTATCAGGCCGTCGCCGACGAATGGATCGGCATCGCCCCCGGCACCGACGGCCTGTTCGTGATGGCGTTGATCCACGAATTGCTCAAGGCCGACCGCATCGATCTCGATTTCCTGGTGAAGTACACCAACGCCCCGTGGCTCGTGCGCCGCGACGACGGATTGTTCGTGCGCGACGCCGCCGGCAATCCGCTGTGCTGGGACACGCGCACGGGCAACACGGCGAGCGCGCTGTCGCCCGACGTGGCGCCCAAGCTGGTGGGCGAGACCACGCTGCTGGACGGCACGCGCGCGGTTCCGGTCTTCGAATTGATGGCAGCGCGCTATCTTTCGCCCGAGTACGCGGCCGAGAAGGTCGCCGACGCCTGCGGCGTTCCCGCCGCCACGATAAAGCGCATCGCGGCCGAACTCGCCCATGCGGCGTTCGACAAGCAGATCGTCCTCGATCAGCCTTGGACCGATTGGGCCGGGCGGCGGCACGCGCAGACGATCGGCCGGCCCGTGGCCATGCATGCCATGCGCGGCATCTCGGCGCATTCGAACGGCTTCCAAACCTGCCGCGCGATCCACATCCTGCAGATACTGCTGGGCGCCATCGATACGCCCGGGTCCTGGCGCTACAAATCGCCCTTCCCCCGGCCCTGCCCGCCCGGCCCCAAACCCACGGGCAAGCCCGAACAGGTGGCGCCGGACAAGCCGATGGGCGGCATGCCGCTCGGCTTCACGCTCGGCCCCGAAGATCTGCTGCTCGACCGCGACGGCAAACCCATGCGCATCGACAAGGCGTATTCGTGGGAGGCGCCGATCGCCGCCCACGGCCTGATGCACATGGTCATCGCCAACGCCTGGGCGGGCGATCCCTACGAGATCGACACGCTGTTCATGTACATGGCGAACATGGCGTGGAACTCGTCGATGAACACGTCGGGCACCATGCGCATGCTGACCGACAAAAAACCGGACGGCACCTACAAGATCCCCTTCGTCGTCTATTCCGATGCGTTCGCCAGCGAAATGGTCGCCTACGCCGATCTGGTCCTGCCGGATACGACGTATCTCGAACGCTGGGACTGCATCTCGCTGCTCGACCGGCCCATCGGATCGATGGAAGGCCCGGGCGACGCGATCCGCCAGCCGGTGGTCGAACCCGATCGCGACGTGCGGCCCTTCCAGACGGTGCTGATCGATCTGGGCGCGCGCTTGAAGCTGCCGGGCTTCACCAACCCCGACGGCACGCCGAAATTTCCGGGCGGCTACGCCGACTACATCGTCAACCACGAGCGCAAACCCGGCGTCGGGCCGCTCGCGGGCTTCCGCGGGCGCGACGGCTCCAAGTCGGGCGTGGGCGAGCCCAATCCCAAGCAGCTCGAACGGTACATCGAGAATGGCGCCTTCTGGCGCCATCATCTCGAACCCGAACAGATGCACTACAAGCACGCCAACAAGGGGTATTTGGAGGCGGCCGTAAAGCTCGGCCTGATCGACAAACCCGATCAGATCGTCATGCAGATCTATTCCGAACCGCTGCAGAAATTCCGCAACGCCGCGCGCGGGCTGGGGGCCGTCCCCTGCCCGCCCGAACATCGCGCGCGGATCGAGCACGCCTGCGATCCGTTGCCGTTCTGGTACCCGCCCTTTGAAGGCGAAATGGTCGACACGAACGAATTCCCGCTGCACGCGATCACCCAGCGGCCGATGCCGATGTACCATTCGTGGGGCTCGCAGAACGCGTGGCTGCGCCAGATCCTCAACGACAATCGGCTCTACGTGAACCGCGCGACGGCGGAAAAGCAGGGCCTCGCCGACGGCGATTGGGTGTGGATCGTCTCCCACCACGGCCGCGTCAAAGGTCGCATCAAGACCATGGAGGGCGTCAACCCGCACACGGTCTGGACGTGGAACGCGATCGGCAAGCGCAAGGGTGCGTGGAACCTCGCCGAAGACGCGCACGAGGCGACGCGCGGCTTCCTGTTGAACCACGCCATCGCCGAGTTGCTGCCCGAGAAAGGCGGTCTCGGCCATCGCTACTCCAATTCCGATCCGGTCACGGGACAGGCCGCGTGGTTCGATCTGCGCGTCCGGCTGGAAAAATGCGATCCGGTCGAAGCAGGTGAGACGGCACCGCTGCACCCGGCGTTGCAAGCGCCGCCGAACCTGCCGCCGCGGCCCGAGATCTCGCGCTTCGGGGCGGAGTTCAAACGATGACCGCCTATACCCCGCCGACCGGCAAGCAACTCGGCCTCGTCATCGACCTCGACACATGCGTCGGGTGCCATGCTTGTGCCGTGAACTGCAAGGAATGGAACACCGGCGGCCACTCGGCCCCGTTGCCCGATCGCGATCCCTACGGCGCCGACCCGACCGGCGTGTGGTTCAACCGCATCCACACGTTCGAGGCGGGCGAGGGTGCGACGAGCCGCACGGTCCATTTCCCGAAATCCTGCCTGCATTGCGCCGAACCGCTATGCGTCGAGGTCTGCCCGACCGGCGCTTCGTACAAGCGCGTCGAGGACGGGATCGTCCTGGTCAACGCGGATACCTGCATTGGCTGCAAGCTGTGCTCGTGGGCGTGCCCCTACGGCGCGCGCGAATTCGACGACGACGACGGCGTGATGAAGAAATGCACGTTGTGCGTCGACAAGATCTACAACGAGACCCTGCCGGAAGCGGACCGCGTGCCCGCATGCGTGTCGACATGTCCCGCGAGCGCGCGGCATTTCGGCGATCTGGGCGATCCGGACTCGGCGGTTTCCAAACTGGTCGCCGACCGCGGCGGCTACGAGCTGATGCCCGAGCTTGGCTACAAGCCCACCAACCGCTACCTGCCGCCGCGCGAAAGCAAAGCCAAAGCGGGCTGCACCGGCGCCCCCGCCGCCCTCGAAACCCGTATCGATCCCGACGCGCTGCATCCCGTTCTGCGCTGGGTCGACCGCATTTTGTCGCGCTGACGCCATGCATCCCGCATTCTCGGTCATCTTTTTCACCACCGCCTCGGGCGCGGGCTACGGCCTGCTCGCGTTGCTGGGGTTCGGCAACGCGCTCGGCTTGGTGCCGGCCGCCGGATGGTTCGGCTTTTGGAGCTTGGGCCTCGCGCTGGTTCTGATCGCCGGCGGATTGATCGCGTCGACCGCGCATTTGGGCCATCCCGAGCGGGCGTGGCGCGCGTTCAGCCAATTCCGGACGTCCTGGTTGAGCCGCGAAGGCGTCGCGGCCGTTTCGACCTTCGTGCCCTTCGCCGTCTTCGGGATCGGCTGGGTATTCTTCGCCAAGACCGAGGGCGTTTGGGCCCTGCCCGGGCTTGCCGCGGCCGTGGGCGGCGGGATCACGGTCTTCACGACCGCGATGATCTATCGTTCGCTGAAGCCGATCCATCAATGGCACAACGCGCATGTGGTGCCGGTCTATCTGGCGCTCGCGTTGGCCACCGGCGCACTGCTGCTGAACGCGCTCGTTCATTTGTGGGGGCACGCCCAGCCGGCGATCGGATATCTCGCATTGGCCGCCTGCGCGCTCGCGGCGTGGCTCAAGCATCGCTATTGGCGCTTCATCGACACGACAAAAGCGGTCTCGACGCCCGAAACCGCGACGGGTCTGGGTGCGCGCGGCAAAGTCCGGCTGCTGGAATCGCCGCATCAGGTCGACAACTACCTGATGCGCGAGATGGGCTTCCGGGTCGCGCGCAAGCACGCCTTCAAGCTGCGGCGCATCGCACTGGCGGCGTTGTTCGCGGCGCCGATGACGCTGACGCTGCTCACCGTATTGGCCCCGGTCGGCGCCGGCACGGCGCTGTTGACGATTCTCGCCGCGCTGTCGGCGGCCCTGGGCGTCGGCGTCGAACGCTGGCTGTTCTTCGCCGAGGCGAAGCACACGGTCACGCTCTACTACGGCGCAACGGACGCTTAAAGCGCGTCCGCCAACCGGCGATGCACCGGGCACGGGGCCGAGCCGTGCGCAAGGCAGAACGTGCCCACGAATTTCGACATCTCGGCCGCGGCGGATTTGGCCCCGGCGTTTGCCGTGTCCAGGCGTGCCGCGGCGGCCTCGGCGTCGCGCCGCAACCTCGCCTCGTCGATGGTCAGCATCGTTCCATCCGCGAAGACGAGCCGACCGCCGATCATGACTTTGTCGACGGCGGCCCCCGACTCCCCGAACACGGTTTGAAGGCGCGCGTCGCGCAAGGGCACGAAGTTCGGCGCATCGAGCCGCAGGAACACGATGTCGGCGGCGTAGCCTTCGGCGAGCCGGCCGACCTTCTCGAAGCCCAACAGCGCCGCCGAGCCTTCCGTCGCCATCGCGAACGCCTCCGCCGCCGACAGCCAACGCGCGAAGTCCGGACCGCGCAGGCGCGAAAGGTAGGAAGCCAGGCGCGTGGCCTCGAACATGTTCTGCCCGTCCGACGTGTTCGACGCGTCCGTGCCGATGCCGACGCGTACGCCCGCATCCAGCATTTCGCGCACGGCCGCCACACCCGAGCCCAAGCGCAGATTGCTGGGCGGATTATGCGCGACGGCCGCCCCCTTGGCCGCGAGCCGCTTCATGTCCTCGGCGTCGATCCAAATGCCGTGCGCGCCGGAAAACTCCGGGCCCAACACCCCCAAGCGATCGAGATGCGCGACCATCGAACAGCCGTACCGCGCTTGCGCGGCGATCGCCTGCGGTTTGGACTCGGCCAGATGGGTTTGGAAGCGCAGGCCGGCGTCGCGGGCGAGACGCGCCGCCGCGACCAGGAATTCGTCGGCGGCATGCAGCGGGATCGTCGGTGCGATCGCCGGCCGGACGAAATCGCGGTCGTGCGGCCAAGCCGCAATGGCTTGCTCGGCGGTGGCAAGGCTGGTTTGCCACGGTTGCGTCGCCAAGGCTTCGGCCCTCGCCCGATGCGGCTCGGGGATCGCATCGAGCAAGCCCGGAAAGGCGCGATAGAGGGACCGGTCGGCGAGCATCGGGGCGACGACCGCGCGCATCCCGACATCGGCATAGGCTTTGCCGACCGCGTGCACGCCTTCGACCGACGGCGCGGGAATCTCGACGAACAGATCGAAGGCGGACGTGCAGCCGCGTCGCACCATCTCGACGGCCGACAACGCGGCCGACAGGTATTTGTCATCGAGCGTCCGTCCGCCGTTGAGCGCGCCCGCCGCCGTGAGGAACAATTCGAGCGGCACGCGGTCGTCGACGGCGCCGCGCGCAAGCGCGCCGTGCGCGTGGGTATGGGAATTGATCAGGCCCGGGATCAGCAGCCGGTCGCCCGCGTCGAGAACGTCGAAATCGCCGTCGGGCACGCGGCCGAGGGCTTCGATCTTGCCGTCCACGACCAAGACATCGGCGAACGGCGCCGCCCCCGTCGCGGAATCGAGAACGCGCCCGCCGGTCAGTTTCAGCGGGCGCGTCCGGGACATGGGCAACCTCAGTTCGCGAGATAGACGAGCTCGCGCTCGGCGCGCGGCGGCAGGAAGGAGCGGTTGAAAATCTCCGACGGCGCGGGCGTGCGGGTCAAGCCATAACCCTGCACGACCATGTCGATCGCGCGCGCCAGACGGTCGTCCTTCACGTCGCCCGCGCCGATTTCGCGGCCCTCGGCCGAAACCATCAGCTTTTCGTAGGCGAAGCGCAGACGGCGCTGTTCCACGTTCATGTCGACCAGCTGGTCGTAGCGGCGGACCGACGCCATGGCGCCGGCGATGTCGCGGCCGACGTCGATCGTGGCTTGGCTGACTGCGCGCACCAGACCTTGGACGGCGCGCGGGTTCTCGCGCAGCAAGCGTTGGGAAACCATCATGCCGTTCGAATACAGGTCCATGCCGAAATCGGCGAACGAGAACCAGGTGTAGTCCTTGTCGGGATCCTGGTTCAGGCCGACCAAGTTGAAGTAGCTGGTGATGTTGAACACCATGGCCGCGTCCATATGGCCTTGGATCAGCATCGGTTCCTGCAGATTGGGCGCCATGTTGGTGAAGCGAATCTTCGAAAGATCGAGGCCGTTCACGCGCGCGAAAACCGGCATCAGGCGCGTGGTCGGCGTTCCTTGCGCGCCGCCCAGCGTCTTGCCTTCGAAATCCTTGATCGTCTTGATGCCGCTGGAATTGCGCGCCACGATCGCGAAAGGCGGCTGGTTCCACATCTGATAGACCATCACCGGCGCCATGCCGGGATTGGCGGCGGCGTTCTGGATGATCGCGTTGATGTCGCCGAAGCCCGCGTCGTAGGCGCCGCCCATGATGCGCGTGACCGTGGCGCCCGAGCCTTCGCCCTGGTCGATGGTGACGTTCAGGCCCTCGCGCGCGAAATAGCCCTTGTCGCGCGCGACGAAGAACGCGGCGTCGGACCCTTGCGTCTTCCAGCCGAGGGTGAAACGGATGTTGGTCGGCTGCTGGGCCGCGGCGGTGCCGGCAGCGAGGGCAAAAAGCCCGGCGGCGGCCAGAGCACCGAATACGTTTCGCTTCGTGAGATGGGGCATGAGGGGGTCCTTTGCCGGATGGCATGACGCGATGATGTGGCACGGCAAATACGCATGTTCCGTGCCAAAACCCGGCTTGACCGCCCGTCGGTCATCTGATTATCTCGACGTCATGGATTTCCGACTTACGGCGCTTCGACTTATTTGACCCCGCCCCGTCCGGCCAGGACGGGACCTCTGCGGGCCTCGGCGCCGTTCGTTCCCAGTCTTCCGGAAGTCCTTAATGATCCCCGCCCGTTTCCATTTGGTCTCCGCCGCTTTGGCGTTGGCGCGACTTCGCGGCCCGTCGCAGTGCCGCATCCTCGTCCTTCTCTTGCCGGAAAAATCGCCATGACTCAGATGAACGTGAACAAGTACCGCGCCTTCCCGCCGATCCCGTTGCCCGACCGCCAATGGCCCAACCGCGTGCTGGACAAGGCGCCGGCATGGTGTTCGGTCGATCTGCGCGACGGCAACCAGGCGCTCGTCGAACCGATGGGGCCCGAACGCAAGCGGCGCATGTTCGAATTGCTGTGCCGGCTCGGCTTCAAGGAAATCGAGGTCGGCTTCCCGGCCGCCTCGCAGACCGATTTCGACTTCGTGCGCCAGATCATCGAGGAAAAGCTCGTCCCCGACGACGTCACGATCCAAGTGCTGACCCAGGCGCGCGACGAATTGATCGAGCGCACGTTCCAATCGATCAAGGGCGCCAAGCGGGCGATCGTGCATCTCTACAACTCGACCTCGACCGTCCAGCGCCGGGTCGTGTTCGGGCTCGACCGTCCTGGGATCGTCAAGATCGCGGTGGACGGCACGAAGACCGTCAAGCGCCTGGTGCCGACCGTTCCGGAAACCGAGGTCGTCCTGCAATACAGCCCCGAGAGCTTCACGCAGACCGAACTCGATTTCGCCAAGGAGATCTGCGAAGCGGTGATGGACGTTTGGGGTCCGACGCCCGCGCGCAAGATGATCTTCAATCTGCCCGCGACGGTCGAAGCCGCACTGCCCAACGTTTACGCCGATCAGATCGAATGGTTCGCGCGCAACGTGAAGAACCGCGACAGCTACGTGCTGTCGCTGCATCCGCACAACGACCGCGGCACGGGTGTGGCCGCAGCGGAATTGGGCGTTCTCGCGGGCGCCGACCGCGTCGAAGGCACGCTGTTCGGCAACGGCGAGCGCACGGGCAACGTGGACGTCGTGAACCTGGCGCTGAACCTGTTCAGCCAGGGCGTGGACCCCAAACTCGATCTGCGCGACGTGAAGGAAATCGTGCGCACGGTCGAATACTGCAACCAATTGCCCGTGCATCCGCGCCATCCCTATGGCGGGGAATTGGTGTTCACGGCGTTCTCCGGATCGCATCAGGACGCGATCAAGAAGGGGCTCGCCGCACAGGCGAAATCCAACACCGGCCTTTGGGAAGTGCCCTATCTGCCGGTCGATCCGGCCGATATCGGGCGCAGCTACGAAGCCGTGATCCGCGTCAATTCCCAAAGCGGCAAAGGCGGCATCGCCTATCTGCTCGAAACCGACTACGGCCTGGAGTTGCCGCGCCGCTTGCAGATCGAGTTCGCGCAAGTCGTCCAACGCCTGACCGACGCCACGGGCAAGGAATTGTCGGCCAAGGACATCTTCGGCGCGTTCACCGACGAGTATCTGGAAGGCGGCAAGTTCGCGTTCGTCGAACACACGACTTTGCCCACCGGCAAAGCGGGCGCCGAGCGCAGGATCGAAGCCCGCCTGCGCATCGACGGCAAGGAAACCGCACTCACCGGCGAGGGCAACGGCCCGATCGCGGCCTATGTGGACGCGCTTTCCAAGGCCGCGGGCGTGCCGATCGACGTGGTCGATTATCGCGAGCATGCGATCACCGGCGGCGATGGCGGCCGGAACGGCGCCAAAGCCAAGGCCGCTGCCTATGTCGAAGCCAAGGTCGGAGACAAAACGCTGTTCGGCGTGGGGATCGACGCCAATATCGTCACCGCCTCGCTCAAGGCGGTCACCTCGGCGGCCAATCGCGCGTTGCGGAAGGCTTGAAACCCGCCGGGCGTCAGCGCCGCTGGGCCGCGTTGTGCCCGGTCAAGCGGCGCAGCTTGCCCTCCTCGACCATCTTTTCGAGCACCGAGAAGACCTGCATGGTCGGGGCTCCGACCGCGTCGGCGATTTGACCGAGTGCGAACGTCCCCTTGCCCTTGACTGCCGCGCGGATCAAGGGTTCGGCCTGTTCGGGGGTCATCGCCTTGGCCGGGACCGACATGCCCCGGATTTTGCGGCCAATTTCGGCCCCGCGCAAGCGACAGAGGGGGCAGTTGCGGGCCTTGCGCGAGTGTGGCATACCCCCCGGCCTTGGCTTGGTATCGCTGCCTTAGCTCAGTGCTTAACTTTGTCACCCATAAGCATTTGATAATAAACGGTTTTCTGTGTATTTGCGATCTGCATTTGACCTGTACACTTGTCCTTATGAGATGCATTACTTTATGCAATAATAAATCACGCCACCCCCCCTGATTCGAAGGAATCGGAGTTAGTGCGCATGGATAAAAGGTACCAAGTTTTTATAAGTTCGACATTCTCTGATTTAAAAGAGGAGCGTCGAGCGGTGATGCAAGCTGTCATGAAGGTTGGCTGCATTCCCGCAGGAATGGAGCTTTTTCCAGCCGCCGACGAGCAACAACTCGACTTTATTAAGAAGGTGATCGACGACTGTGATTACTATTTGATCATCATTGGTGGCCGCTATGGATCAGTGACCGCTGATGGAGTGAGTTATACCGAAAAAGAGTATGACTATGCCGTGAGCAAGGGCATCAAAGTACTGGCGTTCCTACATCGAGATCCGAGCGAAATCTCTTTTGCAAAGTCTGACGTCGACCCTACAGCACGGGAAAAGCTAGCGTCGTTTCGATCCAAGGTGTCGACTGGGCGACTGATCGACCATTGGAACACTGCAGCCGATCTACCAGCCTCCGTGGCGCTCGCCCTGATTTCGGCCATAAGGACGTATCCAGCAACCGGTTGGGTTCGTGGCGACGTAGCCACGGCACCTGAGTTGTTGGCGCAAACCAACCAACTGAGAAACGAAAACGACGAACTCAAGAAAACCGTTCAAAACCTTCAAAAGCAGATCGTTACCGCCCCGAGGCTCGATATCGCAGGTGGTGACGAAAAGTTCACCGTCTTTGGAAAATATTACGATGGCTTTTATAGAACGTGGTCTTTGCAGCTCACCTGGAACCAGATTTTTGGGCTCGTTGGGCCGAAGCTGTATAGCCCAATAGCGGTTCAGAATCTTGAAACCACGCTGGGGCCGGCATTTGGTGAGGCGTTCGGGATCAATGGCTCAGGCCACACAATCTCCAAAAGAGACTTTGAGACAATAACGATTCAACTCAGCGCACTCGGCTTGATTAAGGTCTACCAAGCAGAGGCCGTGAAGGGAGGAATCCAGGCCTTTTGCACTTTGACTGATACAGGCACTAAGCGACTGACGGAAATCCGAGCGATCAAGAAGAAGGCTGAGGGGTGAGGTGTCTGATCGGCCAGTTGGGCCCGTAACGGCAACACTTGCATCCCCCATACTTTGTGCTACTACGCTGGCCAAAATTTGGTACGCACTGCGTATCAAGCGGAGTGATACACGACCTGTACACCTGATTTTTCAGCCTATAAGCCATTGAAGAATCAGCCCTTCTGGAACGCTGCCTTAGCTCAGTGGTAGAGCGCGTCCTTGGTAAGGACGAGGTCCGGAGTTCAATCCTCCGAGGCAGCACCAGCCGAACCCGATGAAATCGGCATCCCGCGCGCAGTTCAGGCCGCCGGCAACAGCCGTTTCAAGACTTCCACGACCTGGTGCTCGGCCAGCGGCTTGCTGAGGGCGGCGTCCGCGCCGATCTTGCGTGCCGCCAGAAGCGCATCATCGGGGGTCATGCGCGTATCCAACCCGCCCGACATGGCCACCACCGGCACCCCGGCCCAGTTCTGGCTCGCATACTTGATGCCTTCGACCCCGCCCATTCCCGGCATGAAAATGTCGGTGATGACGAGATCGATCCCCAGCGTGTCCCATCCGGACAGCGCCGTCTCCCAATCCGGCTTCACGACCGCGTCGTAGCCGTGCTTGCGCAAATAGGCCTTAAGGATTTCCCCGATCGTGGCGCTGTCGTCGACGACCAGGACCATGCGCCGGCGGTTGCCGCCGAACCCCTTCTGCAGCAGGTCGAGCAGGCGCTTGGCGAGTTCGGCGTCGGAAATCGGCTTCACGAAAAAGGCGTGCGCCCCAGTCTCGCGGACGACCGCCAGCACCTCGAGGTCGGATTTGCCGCGTTGGGGCTGGGCCAAGGCGACGACGCCCATATTCGGCCAGCGCGCTTTGAGCCGCGCGATCGCCGGGCCCGGCGCCGGATCGATCCCGTCGAGATCGAGAACGGCGAGCTTCGGCGCGGGCCCGGGCCCCAATTCGGCCGCCGCCGCCGGCGAACGGGCGAGCACCGATTGGAAGCCGAGTTTGCCGAGACCACCTGCCAGCGCTTCCTGCACCTCGACGGCCGAACTCACGATCAAGACGGGACCTTTCATCAGCCGGACCTAACGACAGATGCCCGCACTAAGCAACCCCTCTTGTGGCGCCGACGGCATGCCGGGCGACGAATGCGCGCCACGGCTCGATCTGCTCGGCGCCCGGCGTCAATTGAAGGTGATCGTTGCCCGGGGAGATGTTCCGGACCTCGAACTCCACCGCGCCCGGGAACCCGTCGATCTCCACGCGCCCGCGATCACCCGTCTGCAACCCGGCCTTCCCGGTCAACCACACGCCGCCTTCGGAGATATCGGCGACCCGGACAGCCGGCCCGCCGACGACGCGCGCGCCCAAATCCACGCGATAGCGCCGCTGGGTCCGGCGGTCCGCTTCCGCGGTCGAGGTGCGCACGACGCGCACCAAAATGGTGCGCAGCGATTCGACCTTCGTGGTGACACCGGCAATCGCCGTACGGACCTGGGCGGACTGATCGCCCGCGGAGGCCGCATCGCGGCTGACGATCGCGATGCGGTCGGACACCTCGCGCGCCGCCGCCGTGGTCTCCACGACGTTGCGCACGATTTCCCGCGTGGCGGCGGCCTGTTCTTCCATCGCCGCAGCGACCGCCGTCGCGACTTGGTCGATCTCCTCGATTTTGTGGCCGATGCCCTCGACCGCGCCGACCGCGGCCTCGGTCGCGGCGCCGATCTCGGCGACCTGGCGGTCGATGTCCTCGGTCGAGCGCGCGGTCTGCGTGGCCAGGTTCTTGACCTCGGAGGCCACGACGGCGAACCCCTTGCCCGCCTCGCCCGCGCGCGCCGCCTCGATCGTGGCGTTGAGGGCCAGCAGATTGGTCTGGCCCGCGATCTGGCCGATCAGCTTGGTGACTTCGGAAATGCGCGCGACCGCATCGGACAACGAGCGGATCTTCGCACGCGCATTGTCGCCCGAGGATACAGCTTCGCGCGTCACTTCCGACGTGCGCGCGACCTGACGGCCGATCTCCCCGATCGACGCCGAAAGCTCCTCGGTCGCCGAGGCGACCGCTTGCGCGTTGGCGAGCGCGCTTTCGGCGGCTTGCGCGACGGATTTCGAGTTGTCGCCGACGGTCGTCGCCGTCGAGGCCATGTCGTCGGCGGTCTTGCCGACGTCGCGCGCGGTGCCGGCCACGGCGTCGACGGCACCGGCCGTCTCGCTCTCGATCTTCTCGGCCATGTCGTTCAGGGCCTTGCGCTTCTCCGCCTCGGCCTTGATCTCCGCCGCTTCGGACTGCCGCTTCAGGCGTTCGTTTTCGACGGCATTGTCCTTGAAGACCTGCACCGCATCGGCCATCAGGCCGACTTCGTCCTTGCGGCCGACGCCCGGAATGCCGACGGACAGATCGCCCGCCGCGAGCGACTTCATCGCGCCGCTCATCCCCAGAATCGGCGCCACGATACCCGCCTGGACCAACCCCAGCGCGAACAGAACCAGCGCGAGAACCGCCGCCGCCGCCCCCCCTGCCACGAACATGTCGGTCCGGGCGCGGTCGACCGCGGCGGCGACCTGGGCTTCGGCCACGCGCGTGGCGGCCGTTTGGCCCGCGATGATGGAATCGATCGCGACGGTCGCAAGGCGGAACCATTCGGGCGCGGCGAGCGGATAGGCCGTTCCGGCCGCCGAGGCGGCGTAAACGCGCTGGCGCACTTGTTCGAACTCGCGGAAATAGGCGGCGTCGATCGCGCCGATCGCCGCGACCACGGCCGGATCGGCGCCCTGCATCAGGATGCGCAGACGTCCCCACGCATTGAGGATGTTGCCGCGGTTCTCACCCTGGATCAGGTTCTGCGGTGCCGTCAGCGGCCGGCCGCCGGCGACGATGCCGGCCACGCCCCCGCGCTCGCGGCCGGCATATTCGGCCATGATCGCAAGCAGCCCCTTGACCTCGAACATCGTACGCACGCTCGGCGGCACGCTTGGGTCGACCTCACGTTCGATGCGCATGCGCAGATCCATCGAGCGCACGATGATGCCCGACACCGCCGGGAACCACGCCCTCGCGAGATCCGCATCGGGTGCCGCGAGCGCATCCACGCGCTGGCGCAACGGCGACAATTCGCCGATCGCCGCGGCGATCCGGTCGTGTTCCTCGCGAAGCGGCGCGGGCAGGCCGGCGAGCATCCGCCCGGCTTCGGCGAAAGCGGCATCGGCGCTCTGCCGCTGGCGCTGGATGGTCGCGCGCTGTTCTGCGGTCGCCGCCGCCGGATTACCGACGATGGTGTTGCCGGTCCCGCGTTCGATCGCCCACGCCGCGGCGGCGGCGAGATACTTGTCCGCGATGGCGTTGATCGCCCGCGCCTCCTGCAAGGCGCGTTCGGCGCGCCAAGCGTCGGCGGCCCGCAGCCCGACGAACGTCAACGCCGCAGCGCCGAGCAGCAACGTGATCGACAGAAGCTTCGCGCGCAGCGTCATGGCCACTCTCCAAATACCACCGGGGTATTGGAGAGTTATTACGTACGAACTTTAAGTCTTCATTAAGCGCGCAAAGGCTCGAGAATCGACACATAGTTCGCCACGGCCGCCCCGCCCATGTTGAAAACGCCCGTCAGGCCGGGGGTTTTGACCTGCATGTCGCCGGCCCGGCCGGTCGCCTGCATCGCCGCCATAATGTGCATCGAAACGCCGGTGGCGCCGATGGGATGGCCCTTGGCCTTGAGCCCGCCCGAGGCGTTGACCGGCAGCTTGCCGTCCTTCTCGGTCCAGCCCTCCAATGCGGCGCGCGCGCCCTGCCCTTTGGGCGCCAACCCCATCGCTTCGTACTGGATCAGTTCGGCAATGGTGAAGCAGTCGTGGGTTTCGACGGCCCGCAAATCATCGAGCGTCAGCCGCGCCTCGCCCAGCGCTTTGCGCCAGGCCATGGAGCAGCCGTCGAAATCGACGATGTCGCGCTTGGACATGGGCAGGAAATCGTTGACCTGGGCGGTGGCGCGCACTGCGACCGCCTTGCCGCCCAGCGCCAACGCGGTCGGATAGTCCGCGAGCACAAGCGCGGCCGCACCATCCGAAACGAGGCTGCAATCGGTCCGGCGCAACGGCCCCGCGACCAGCGGGTTCTTGTCCGAGACCGTCCGGCAGAATTCGTATCCCAAATCCTTGCGCAATTGCGCATAGGGGTTCACGGCCCCGTTCTTGTGATTCTTCGCCGCGATCTTCGCCATCGCATCGGACGGATCGCCGTAGCGCTGCGCGTAGAGCTGCGCGATTTGGCCGAACACGCCCGCGAAGCTCATGCCTGCGCGATCCTCCTCCTTCACGTAGGAGGCCTTCATCAGGATTTCCCCGATCTTGTCGCCGGGCGTTTCGGTCATCTTCTCGACGCCCACGACCAGCACCACGCGCGCTTTTCGCGCGGCCAGCGACAGCAGACCCTGATGCACGGCGGCCGAGCCGGTCGCGCAGGCGTTCTCCACCCGCGTGGACGGCTTGAAGCGCAACCCTTCGGCGGCCTGGAACACCAACGACGCGGGAAAATCCTGCTTGACGAAACCGCCGCCGAAATGGCCGACGTAAATCTCATCGACGTCGTCGGGCGTCACGCGCGCGTCGGTCATCGCTTCGACCGCCACTTCCGCGATCAGCGCTTCGAGATCGAGCCCCTCGCGCTTGCCGAACTTGCCGTGCGCCCATCCGACGATGCAGCCCGTCATTTTGGAGTCTCCGTCTTGAGAATTGATCGCACTGAATAGCGCCAGTTTATCAGCGGCTTGAATATGCGGCAATTCGCGCATCCGAATGCGTCCAATTTGGGCGCATCAAAAGTCCCAGAATACTTGTGGTTAAAGGCACAGCCACCCACATCGTTGGGAGAAGGCCCAACAGGAGTCTCCGGGAAATGACCAAACCGCGCGATATTGCATCCATCCGCGCAGGGTTGCATCGCGCCCTGGGCGCGCTCGACGAAAACCGCATCCTCGCGGCGACGGGCAAATCCGCGTCGCTGTTCCGCAAATGCGCGGATCCCGACAACCGGCGCCATCGCTTGCAGGCGGAGGACGCCGTCGCGCTCGACGCGGCGTGCATGATCGCCGGCGAGCGGCCGCACATCCTCGAAGCCTATCGTCTCGCGCTCGACGCGCGGATCGAAGCGCAAGGCGGTTCGCGCCGTCACGCGGCAATCGACCCGTTGCGCCGCCTGGCCGATGCGACGCAGGAGATGGGCGGGGTGGCGCGCACCGTCGCCGAGGCGTCCACGGAAACGCCGTTGAGCCCCGAAACCGCGCAACGCGCGGCCGGCGCCATCGACCGGGCGCTCGACACGCTCGCGCGCCTCAAGGGCGATCTGCGCGAACGCACATTGGCCCCGGATACACGGCGCCTCGCCGCCGCCGATTGATCCCGTTCAGACGTATTTGTCGCCGCGCACGACTTGGACGTCGGACGTCCAGGCGATGACCGCGTAACGCGGAAAATACTGCTCGGCCAAACGCGCCAGGATCCGGTCGGCCGTCTCCGGCCCGACGACGGTTTCGATGCGCGCGTTGGTTTCGCCGACGCGGCCGACGCGTTTGCCGCGCGACCCCTCGCCGTGCGCGTCGGTCATCGTGTAGCCGGTCGCCCCCAGGCGCTTGATGTCCTCGACGATCTTCGCGGCCACCGCTTCCTCGGCGACGACGACGAGCAGTTTGAGCGGCGTCTTCATCGGGCACCTGCGACGAGATATTGGGCGAAGGCCAGATAGACCGGCAGACCGACGACCAGGTTGAACGGGAACGTGATGGCCAGCGACGCGGTCAGGTAGTAACCCGGCGAAGCGTCCGGCAGCGCGATGCGTACGGCCGCCGGGGCGGCGATGTAGGAGGCGCTGGCCGCGAGCACGCCCAGCACGGTCGCCCCACCGACCGACAGGCCGACCGATGCGCCGAGCCAGACTCCGAGCGCACCGTGCACCACCGGCATGATCACCGCGAAACCCAACAGGAACGGGCCCACGCGCTTGAAGTCGGCGAGCCGGCGCGCGGCGACCATCCCCATGTCGAGCAGAAACAAACACAACACGCCCTGGAACGGTGCCGCGAAGAACGGCGCGACCGCCTGATAACCCGACGTTCCCGCCAAAAACCCGACCGCAAGGCCTCCCGCCAGCAGGACGATGCTTTTGCCCGCCAGAACTTCCGGCAGGGCCGCACGCCAATCGCTGTCGCCGGAGCCCGCGACCTTGGCGAGCAGCAGCGCCACCACGATGGCCGGGACTTCCATCGCCGCAAGAACGGCGGGCATGAATCCCTCGGCCGGCGTGCCGAGGCTCTGCATATAGGCCGTCGCCGCGATGAACGTAACGGCGGAGACCGAGCCGTAATGCGCCGCGATCGCCGCAGCGTCCTCGACGCCGAACTTACCGAGCTTGCGCAAGATCGCGAACGACCACAGCGGGATCGCGATGCCGAGGCCAATTCCGGCGACCATGGCGCCCGCGACCGTCGCGAAGGACGCCTCGGACAAGGCCGCCCCGCCCTTCAGGCCGATGGCGAACAGCAGATAGATCGACATCGCGGCGTAGATCTGATCCGGAAACTTCAGATCCGAACGCACCCAATGCGCGATCGCGCCGAGGGCGAAGGAAAGCACCATCGGCGAAAGCAGGTTGAGGCGGACGATTTCGAGCGTCGACATGCGACCGGGTTAGCGCAATCCGGGGCGTTCGGAAAGGCTTGCGTCGCGGGAACGAACCGCGTATCCGCTTACGCCGAAGCCGTCCGCCGACCGGGGGGAAGCGAACGGCGCCGTCAGTTGGAGTGCCGCGCCGATGATCCGCCCCCTCGCCCTCGCCATTTCGCTCGTTTTGGCGTTCGCCGCCGATCCCGCCTTGGCCGCCGCGGCCGACGCGCCCAAGGCCGACGGCAAGGCGATGACGTTGATCTGGATCCTGCCCTTCGTCGCGATCCTCGCGGGCATTGCGCTGGGGCCACTGTTCTTCGCCGGCTTCTGGCACCACCATTACGGCAAGGTTTCGGTCGGCTGCGCGCTCGCCTTCCTGATCCCCTGCGCGGTCGTCTTCGGGCCGGACGTGGCGCTCTACGAATTCATCCATACGATGACGATCGAGTACATCCCGTTCATCGTGCTGCTGTTCGCGCTCTACGTCGTGGCGGGCGGCGTCCGTTTCACCGGCGGCCTGGTCGGCACGCCCGCGGTCAACACGGCGTTGTTGGCCTTCGGCACGGCGATCGCGAGCATCATGGGTACGGTCGGCGCCTCTATGCTGCTGATCCATCCGATGATCCGCGCCAACGCCTGGCGCAAGAACAAGGCGCATATCTTCGTCTTCTTCATCTTCCTGGTGTCCAACGTCGGCGGCAGCCTCACGCCGTTGGGCGATCCGCCGCTGTTCATCGGCTTCCTGGAGGGCGTCGAATTCTTCTG